>JAFYOF010000025.1 GCA_017560305.1 Alistipes sp. | reverse complement strand
GTTGTCCAATGAGACTATGCCCGCACCAATCTTGGTGTAGAGCTCCTCCTTGTTATTGCTTTCGTAAGCCGCTATAAGTTTGCGTATTACGCGATTGTTTGGTGTGATATTGAGCTTTGCCAACTGCTCCTCGAGCATCTGCATACCACGCTGGTAGTTGTGCTCCTGCTCGCGCTTCATAAAGCTCTTGATGGCGCGTTTTGCCTTGGCGGTCTGCGCCTGATCGAGCCACTCGGCCTTTGGTTTAGCCGACTCTGCCGTGATGATTTCCACCTGATCACCGCTATTGAGAACGGTAGTGATTGGCATAATCTTATGGTTGATTTTCGCGCCAATAGCGCTGTTGCCAATCTTGTTGTGAATCTCGTAAGCAAAGTCGATTGCCGTAGCGCCATAAGGCAACTTCTTGGCCTCGCCCTTTGGTGTAAATACCGTAATTTCAGATGTATAGAGCGATAACTTAAAGTTATCCAGGAAGTCGACAGCGTTCTCCGTAGGGCTGTCCAGGGCGGTGCGAATCATCTTCAACCACTTGTCGAACTCGTCCTCGTTGTGCGAGATTGTCGCGTGCTTGTACTTCCAGTGAGCGGCGAAACCGCGCTCTGCGATATCCTCCATTCGCTGGGTACGAATCTGCACCTCCACCCAAATACCATCGGGACCCATCACCGTTGAGTGAAGTGCCTCATAGCCATTCGCCTTTGGCATAGAGATCCAGTCGCGCAGGCGGTCGGGTTTTGGTGTGTAGATATCTGTGATAGATGAATATATCTGCCAGCACTGGGTCTTCTCTGATGGGAACGCCAATGGCTGGAACACGATGCGAATTGCAAAGAGGTCGTAAACCTCCGAGAATGGAATCTGCTTGCGAATCATCTTCGACCAGATTGAGTATGCACTCTTCACTCTGCCCGAGATTTCATATTGGATTCCGTTTTTGTTGAGCGCCTCGATGATTGGCGCATTGAACTTGCGGATGTACTCCTCGCGTGCAGCCGAGGTCTCGTTTATCTGGCGTGTAATCTCCTCATACTCCTTTGGGAAGCGGTACTTCATACACAAATCCTCGAACTCGGTCTTGATGGCATACAAGCCGAGTCTATAAGCCAGTGGTGCAAAGAGATAGAGCGTCTCGCCTGTGATTTTAATCTGCTTGTTGTGTGGCATAGAGCCCAGCGTACGCATATTGTGCAGGCGGTCAGCAATCTTTATCAGAATTACCCTTACATCATCTGACAGCGTCAGCAGTACCTTGCGGAAATACTCCGCCTGACGCGATGTGTCGGCGTTGAATACGCCCGACATCTTGGTGAGTCCATCCACCATTGTGGCAATCTTCTTACCGAAGATATGCTCCATATCCTCCACGGTGTACTCGGTGTCCTCGACCACATCGTGCAGCAAAGCAGCAACGACCGACTTGACTCCCAAGCCGATCTCGTCAACCACAATCTGGGCTACTGCAATAGGATGCAGGAAGTAAGGCTCCCCTGAACGGCGCCTTACCCCCTGATGTGCCTCTTTCGCGAGAAAATAGGCTCTCTTTATGAAATTCCAATCCTCCTCGTTCTTGCAAATTTTCTCACACGAACGCTGTAATTCTTGCCATTTCTCTTCGATGATTATCTCATCCTCTGCAGTATAGTTCATAAGCAACTAATTTTTCTGTGTCATAGCCTCACGCAGCTTTGCCTCTACCTCTGCGCAGAGCTCTGCGTTTGTCGAGAGCAACTCCTTTACCGAGTCGCGACCCTGACCAATCTTCTGCTCGCCGTAAGAGAACCACGAGCCCGACTTGCGGATGATACCGAAGTCAACACCCAGATCGACAATCTCGCCAATCTTTGAGATACCCTCGCCGAACATAATATCAAACTCAGCGCGCTTGAATGGAGGTGCCACCTTGTTCTTCACAACCTTCACCTTGGTGCGTGTACCCAACTGCTCCTCGCCATCCTTGATTACGGATGCACGGCGAATGTCGATACGCACGCTTGAGTAGAACTTCAGGGCGTTACCACCTGTTGTAGTCTCTGGATTACCATATATCACGCCAATCTTATCACGCAACTGGTTGATGAAGATACACACGGTCTTGGTCTTTGAGATGCTGGCTGTGAGCTTACGCAATGCCTGCGACATCAAACGAGCCTGCAAGCCCATCTTTGAGTCACCCATCTCACCCTCAATCTCAGCCTTTGGTGTCAACGCTGCCACAGAGTCGATTACGATGATGTCGATAGCGCTTGAGCGGATGAGCGAGTCAGCAATCTCCAATGCCTGCTCGCCGTTGTCGGGCTGTGAGATGAGCAGGTTGTCTACATCTACGCCCAACTTCTGCGCATAGAATGAGTCAAAAGCGTGCTCTGCGTCGATGAACGCTGCGATACCGCCAGCCTTCTGTGCCTCGGCGATAGCGTGGATTGCCAGTGTGGTCTTACCTGATGACTCTGGGCCAAAAATCTCGATGATACGACCCTTTGGGTAACCACCTACACCCAACGCCACATCCAATGTGATTGAGCCTGTTGGGATTACTGGAATGTCGGTCACCGATTCGCTGCTCATACGCATAATCGAACCCTTACCGAAGTCCTTTTCAATCTTATCCATCACCGCGCTCAACACCTTGAGCTTGTCGGGATTTACCTGTACTTTCTCTGCCATATTTGTTTCTATTTTTCTAATTCGTTAATAATCTGGCGGAAATGCTCCGCCGTTTTTACTTTGTCAAAGATGTGGGTAATGCGACACTCCTCATCAAGCAGGAAGGTCTTTCTCGCCACACCCATATATTTTCTGCCGTACATCGATTTCTCGACCCACACGCCATACGCCTCGCACATCTTCTTATCGGTGTCGGCAAGCAGCGTGAAGTTCAACTCGTGCTTTGAGCAGAAGTTCTGGTGAGAACGCTCGCTGTCGGGGCTTACTCCCACGATGCGGAAACCTCGCTCGGCGAGAGCCTCCTTACCATCACGCAGACTCTTTGCCTCCAGTGTGCATCCCGAGGTGTTGTCCTTGGGATAGAAGTAGAGCACTGTCTTGCTGCCCTTGAGGTCCGCCAGCGACAATGTGTCGCCGTTTTGTGTTGGTAATGAGAAGTCGGGCGCTGTGTCCCCTATCTTTAATTCCGCCATATCAGTTCGTAAAGTGAGAATAATATTCCAAAGTTAAGAATTTTTCTTGATTTACCATCAAGTTTGGCGCCTTTTTTCGTTCTCGTACTTGAAAAAATTATTCTACCAGTCATTTTTGCCACCCACCAGATAGCACAACACATTGGCTACCATCGCCACGAAGACCAATACTGCAAACATACTCCCTGAGGTTTTGCGTTCTGCGGGCGCTTAGTCCCACATCATTACGGTCTGCACCTGCTCCTTGAAGTCGCGCTCTGAGGTGTTCAGGCGGCGGTTGCACGCTGGGCAGCGGATAGGCATCTCGGTCTCTACATAACTCTCGCAACCGACGCATCGTGGCATCATACCCATCGACTCGTCCTGGCTGTAGTTGAACTCTGCGCCACAGTAGCGGCACTTAATCTTGTAAGCAATTCCCATAGTTGTAAGGTTTTATGCGGTTAATACTCTTGTTTTCGTTCTTTGCTTAAAGCGACTAACGCTGTGATTATCTTTGTTTCACAGTGCAAAAATGACCCTATTTTGTGACAACTTGTGACACAAGAAAAATATTTGCAAAAAATCTCGAAAAAATGTGAAAATTGCCTCTTTTATGGTGTGGAGAGGGCTGAAAAAAGAATAGAATAAGATTCCCACGCATTTGTTTGGCGTGTCAATGCGAGCAAGCAGCTTTAGCGTGGCAATCTCAAAACAAATGTTCGGAATGACGCTTATTACAACATAAAGAACAGGCAATGCGGTAAAACACCCTGTGATGCTTTACGGCATTGCCTATATATGATAATAGGTATAGGCAGAGGGTGAACTCCCCTGCCCTAATGTAAAAGACAGATATTTGGAGAGTTATTCTTTGCTGGCCTCTGCGTATCCCAGATTGAACATATAATCTCTCAACTCCGAGCGCGTAGCCAGTCGGCAGAAGATATACTCCTTAGGGAGTTTGTACCACGAATGAAAGTGGGTTAAGTCGTTTGTGCAGTGCTCAAGGGTGATAACCCCGTCCTCGGTCTTGTCATAGAAACCCCACAGGCTGCAATCATTTGGACAGCTTTTATCGAGTTGATGAAACAGATAGAGTTCACCTATTTCAAGTTGATCATTGTTTGTAAATTCGAGTTCCTTCATAGTTGGCAAATTTTAATACTATTTTCGGTTTGATTTTCAGTAGTTTATGCAACCTTGTCGGAGATCATCTCCCCTAAGTTTAATTTGTGTAATTTTGTTTATCTTATGATATATTTACAAGTTTATATACAAAGATATATGATATTGTATTAAAATGCAAAAAAAACTGCCCAACTTTTCAGTTGGACAGTCAATAATCTTATTTTCTTGCTCAACCTATGAGTTAAAATCGTAGGTGAAGATAGTCGCGATGTTAGTGTCGAAGTTCTTGTGAATGAACTTGATACCCTGGTAATTCGAGATGTTGCTGATACCCATAGTCTCCTCATCAAGCTTGATGCTGGTGTAGATCTTTTCCACATTGTTGGTAGTAGTATCACCCGCATTGTCGTGGTAAATCTCCAACCAGAGATAGTTGTCGGTGCCCTTGATATTCTCGTAAATCTCCTTGTACGCACCCTCACGAGTTGGGTTGTAGGCGATAATCACCGAGTGTTTGTAGGAAATCTCATGCGACTGGTAGATAAGCAACTCCAAAGTCACATACTTGCGGTTTTTTGCGTATGCCACACCGTTGATTGCAATCTGGTCGTCGTGCTCCTTCAGAACATTCTTGATAGAGTCGTCTGTTGTGAGTTTGATAAGCTCGGTCGATACATCCTGCATTGAGTTGATAGCGATGCTCTTGTCGTAACCCTCCTTCTCGCCATCGTAGTAGAAGAAAATCAACTTGCGCACCTCGCCCTTCATCTGCGCTGGCTCGGCTGGGAAGGTGATTGACGAACCTGCGCTGTTTGATGTCACATAGGCAGTCTCGCCAGTGTCAAACTCCACATAGTATGGGGTGTTGTATGAGCCATCGACGATAGTCACAATCTTAGCATCGTCGTTCTCCTTCTGCTCCCACTGAGCAAGATCGAGGCAAGAGACGCTCATAAACATTGTAGCGAATGCTACAAAAATCAATCCAAAAGTTTTTTTCATATAAAAGGTTTTTACATTTTCTCAATTTTCAAACGCAAATATACTGAAAATATTATATGTGGAAAACTTTGCTGTGAAACTTTTTATTTTGGAACAAAAAAATCCGACACCTCGAATGATGTCGGATAATTTTTATGTGATGTTTATTGTTTATTCTTACGCTGTTTGTCTGCCATAACAGAGCCATCAGACTCCAACTTCCCCACTACCGCCACAGGGGCAATCCGATAATCTGAAGGTGAGACATTAAGATTCTTAAAATATTCGTCGATTTTGCAGTAGGTCTTACCATTCTGTTCTATGCAGAAATCTACAAACACAACTCCGTATGGGCATACATCTGATTTGCCATCGCTTGATTTACCATTTTGCCAATACTCAACCGACGACATTATCACACGCTTAACCTCATCGGCAAACATTTTGTTGTATGGACCATTATTAATAATCTCAACATTATCCTTTGAGCGAATATTAAAACTCGCCATAACACGCCCTGTTATGCCCTGCTTTAGAGCCTCCTCAGGGTAACGCAGATTCTGCTGCAAATAGTCGCGGAAGCGATTTTTGCCTCCACCTTGAAATGTTGGGTTGGTAATGACTCTTGTTGCTAACTCTTCTGTGATAATTTGAGGCTCACCCTTTGCAACAACATCGAATTTCAAACGATGTGTTGTACTATAAGGTTTACCATCTCTTTTGGCGGGCGAAATCTTCCCCGGAGCACTCTGCATAAACTCCACTATTTGGTCAGCCAAGATATTTACCCAGATAGATTTATAGACGCTATGCAACGATATTTTACCCTCTGCGCTAATGTTGTACACAATATCTACCTCACCGCTAAAATCCTTTCCCTCCAACTCTCCGTAGGGTTTGTAGTTCTCCTTCACCCAAGCGTGCAGTCCTTCGATGTCGCCGCCGTTATACTTCGCTGGCTCCAACTCAAAGCCAAGAGGCGGGAATACTGTGACAGGCTCCTCATTGATTGTCTTGGGTAATTCATCAGAGAAATCTTGATAAAAATCTACCAAGAAAATAATTAGAGAGCGCACCTTTTTGCCATTAACTTCAGCGGGTTGCCATTTGCCCTTAAGGCTCTTGATAACGCGCTTGAGTTCTTTGCTCATATACTCATCTACAAACATTACATCTTTATACGACGAGAGTGTACCATCAGTCTCAATAATAGCAGAGACGCTACAACTGCCCACATTGCCAAGTTTAATAGATCCTTTTGGCATCTTGACACTCTCTCTCACAAGTTTTTGCACCTCATTTACGCTCTTGCCGTCAAGAGTTGGGGCTTTTGAAAACCTGTTATCTGTCGCATAATAGATATCGCCAGAGTATTTTTCGCTCTTTTCCTCAATATCCTTTACAGGCGTAAGAGGGTCCTTTTCCATTCTGATTTTGAGGTGATTTCCCTGTTGGGAAGAAAATGGCGCATCATAGCCCTCTTTCTCTGCTCTAATATGCGCGAGTTTACCCGTAATCGTAGCGTTGCCACGCTTGTCTGTTATGGTTTGCTCTCCGCTCTCATAATCCTTAATCACGACACCCTCCATAGGTTTATTGTCGGCATCAACAATATTTATCTCCCACTCGGCTTTAGTCTCCCTCGCCCTCTTATACGCTGCAAGAAGCGAATCTTTCTGCACCTGAGTGTGCTCTGGAATCGCAATATCGCTCTTGCTATTCTTCGATTCCTGCTTTGATTTGTGATTAGGGTCTTTGTACATAACCGCAGTAGCAGAGATGGACTTTCCATCCGCCATTGTCTCCAGACGAATTTTGCTCTGGCTGTACCCCTCCTTGATAGCCCGAAAATCGTGGTCAAGACTATTCTCAAAAAGAGTTTTTCCATCCTTGTCGGTTACTGCTGAGATACCACTTGTAGTGCCAACAAGCGTCACATCGGCAATAGGATTACCATCGCTATCGATAACCGAGGCATAGATATTATGTTTGGTCTCGCCCTTTAACTTCTCCTGCGTAGATTTAGCCCACGCCATAGATTTCTCAACCGCCTGTTCTTTGCCGTGCAGAGGTGATTTCACCAGCAGACATAGCACCTCGTCTGACACTCCGCTAACATTATATGTTAGATAACTCTCCTTTTCGACAACAAGATCTTTCGCAGTACAATTAATCTTCGCACGACCATTTTTATCTGTTGTGGTGCAGTTTTTGTCATTATCCTTTTGCTTGATGGTAACACCCTCCAAAGGCTGACCATCATCATCCCACACGATAACATTTAGAGTGTTTTTACCCATCTTTGAGGCATCTTTCTTTTGATTAGCCGCTGCCTTGAGTTTGTCATAATAAAAATCAGGGTATTTGAACAATACAGTGAGTTCGTTATAACCATCCTCTCCGATGTGCTTAAGCATAGAGGTGGAGAGGTTATATCCATCCTTTTCAATATCGAAAGGCTCGGAGATATTCTTTTGCAGAATAGCGTGACCATCACGATTGGTGTAGAGTACCTTGTTACTCTCACGACAGAGGATTCGTGCATTTGCAATAGGATTATTGTGGCTATCGACTACGGTAAAGTAGTAGTTGTTTTTTTCACCCTCCTCAGCCTGCACTTCCTGCTCGATATATTGTGTGGCTTTTGCGCTAAAGGAGAAGGTACAGAGCAATAGAGCCACAATAGGCAATAGAGCGAGGACTCGAAGCAGGGCGTACCTGCTTTTTGAATTTGAAGTAATCATTTGAAATCGTTTTTTAGTTAAAGAATCTCTTAAGCCATTAGCCACTTCCGGACTGTAACCAATCACGCTCTCAAGAATACTTTTCATATATATAGTCTTGTCATATCCTGTCGCTATCACATCACTATCAGCCTCATACTCGTGTACCTCGGCAAGCAGACGACGACCCACCCACACAAACGGGTTCCACCAGAGCAGGGAGCGCAACAACTCCATCAACAATCGCTCAAGCGAGTGTCGGTGACGGATGTGGCTACACTCATGCGCCACGATGGTGGCATCACATTCGCTCTGCGCATTGATGTAAATAGTTCCGAAGAACGAAAAAGATGAGATATTCTCTTTGGTGCGCACGATGCGTGGTGCAGACTCCTGCACTACCACTCCACCTCGATTCAAACGCCATATTTTGTAGAGTTGGCACAACACACCACCCAACATCACTGCTACGCCAAGCAGATATATAGCCCAGCAGACATCCTCCGCCTCAATTCTCTTTGGCGCAGACTCGGCAACCGCATCGGTGATTACAAAATCCTCCTTGATATAGATTGGTGCTGGCGGCGCGGTCATCGCCACGCTCTCTTTAGGCTCAACATAAATGGTCTCACCCTCCCATACGGGAATATCCAACAAAGGGATGACACAAGCGATGACAAGCGAAAGCAGCAGGGTCATTCGGCATATCAGAAATGCAACCCGACGCTCCAGACAAAGGCGATAGAGAGTAAGCAGCACGCCGCTGCACACCATCACCTCTAACACATATATTATAATATCTCTCATTGCAGAATGATATTTTATTTTTTGCTCTTTTCCAGAATCTCCACCAACTCATTGACCTCGTTCACCGAGAGATTCTCATTCTGTGAGAAGAACGACACCATACCCGAAAACGAGCCTTCAAAGTAGTTGTTCAACAACTCCGTCACAGCCAACTTGGCGTGCGCCTCGCGCGAAATAAGAGGGAAATAGGTGTAACTCTTACCCTCCAAGCGGCAATCAATGTACTCCTTCGACTTTAAGATTTTAAGGAAGGTGGCAATGGTTGTGTATTTTGGTTTTGGCTCTGCCATCAACTCGATAATCTCCCCGCAAGTAGCCTCGCCCAATGCCCATAAAGCCTGCATTACCTCTTCTTCACCCTTTGTTAATGTCTGTCTGTTTCTCATAATAGCCTATTATTTTATGTTTTACACTTATTTTTTCATCTGTTTAGCACTCTTCTACTATTTCTTTAGTACAAAACTATTACTAAATATTTAGAATGGCAAATTTTTCGGCGATTTTCTTACTAAAAAATTAAAACTTGTACCGTAATTTGTTATTTTTCGAGCAAATTCATATATTTGTTATATGAAAAATGTAGTTTTTGATTTAGGTCGTGTGGTCTTCGCGCAAGACCCCGCCAAGAGCACCGCAGAGTTCAAGCAATTCTTCTCGTATGTGTCACTCACGCCGATGCCCCAGTTCTGGGTTGACTACGATATGGGCGTTCTCACAATTGACCAGGTGGCTGACGAGCTGGCTGTCTACCGAGGTGTGGAGCCCGCCTTCGCACGCGAGATGATTCAGATTGCCATCGGCAAGCAGGAGACCATCGCCCCTACCGCGGAGTTGATTGCAGACCTCAAGCAGGCGGGATATAGACTCTATGTGCTCTCAAATATGTCGCGTGAGTTTATCGATTTCCTGCGTGAGCAGGAGGTGTACGCCAACTTCGATGGCGATGTGGTGTCGTGTGAGGTGGGTGTGGTGAAGCCTATGCCCGAGATCTACGATGTGCTGCTGGAGCGCTTCTCGCTTGAGCCTTCGGAGACAATTTTCATCGACGACAGACGCGAAAACATCGATGCGGCAGAGGCGAAAGGCATCTCGGCATTCCACTTCGACCGCAATGATTATGCGGGCAGCTGCGAGCGTCTGCGCGAGATACTTTTGTAATCAATAAAATTGCTAATTCGCAAGAAATTACTAATTTTGCGACTGAAAAGAGTAATATTAACCATTTAAAAAGACTTAAATATGGGATTCTTGAAGGAATTTAAGGCGTTTGCTATGAAGGGCAATGTGATGGATATGGCTGTCGGTGTTATCATCGGTGGTGCATTCGGTAAGATTGTTACTTCTGTTGTGAACGATATCATTATGCCTCCTATCGGTTTGCTCATCGGTGGTGTTGACTTCACCGATATGAAGCTCACTATGAAGAAGGCTGTTTTGGACGCTGCTGGCGAGATCGTGAGCCCAGCCGTTACTTGGAACTACGGTGCTTTCATCCAGCAGGTGGTCGACTTCACTATCTTGGCATTCTGCGTGTTCTGCTTGGTGAAGGCTATCAACTCACTTAACCGCAAGAAGGAGGAGCCAGCCCCAGCACCAGCGCCTGCTCCAGAGCCAGAGCCAACAAAGGAGGAGTTGCTTTTGGCTGAGATCCGCGACCTCTTGAAGGAGCGCAAGTAATTTTGGTTGACACCAATAAAGAAAAAAGGTTTTGCCGATAAGGCAAAACCTTTTTTGTGTGTTTGTGAGAAGGATCATTTCCTCCTTATGCATCCTTTCTTGATAGTTTACATGTTGTCAAACTGAACTTTAAGCCACTCCAAGCGAGCGTTTAACCATTGTTTCAAGTATGCAACCTCGTTTTCATATGATCCCCAAACCGCATTATTAGGCCAGGTATATTCATACAATGTACCCCACACTGCATTATTTTCTAATACAGAGTATTTTAGATAATTAGCATTCTCATTGATTTCATTGAATATAACATCCTTATTTGAATAAAAATAATCAAAGCGCTTCTTAACCTGATCTACAAATTTAGGGTCCTTAAACAATCGTGTATACCAATTTACATTGCGAATCCAGAAACCTTCCGGGTTACGACAATTACTATAATTTACATTTCCAAAAGCAATGTCAAAATCCCACAAAGGACCCATACACAATTTGCCTCCTTTCTTATGATGCATATAGCAACTTGTAAAGAAGTTTGCATCATTGTTTTTTGCAATCTCATTTATCAAATACCAATCAATAAATGATGTAACATCCAAATATTTAGAGTATCCTGTCTCTTCATTTGTGAAATCTTTGGAGTATAATGCGGTTTCTGCTTCTGTGAGGAAGTTTACTATATAATTATACTCTTCACTATCCATCTCTACATCAGGATCCTTAATATTAATTGGTTTGCTTATAGTGGAAATTTTAAATACAATATCATCAGCAGAGGCTTTGGCGTCAATTTCCAGCAGATATCCGTCATCCCCAACATTGACTCTGTTCTTAGCAATCTTCTGCTGCTCTCCCAGTTGATAAGTTCCAATATATTTATTATTAAGAATCAAGTCAACATAGTGAGTACGACAAGTATAATTCAGTAAACTCATTCTACCCATAAAAAATGCTAACTCATTACGGATGGCAGTCTTATCTGTATAATTTGCCAGTAAAACCCACTCTTTATCACTTGGCTCTCCTAAAAGTGAAACTTTTTCGTCAAATTTAAGTTTGTAAGGTTTTTTAGGCATAGTCCAAGTCGAATTTCCACGACCTTTAATCTTAACTTCGCTAGTCCATACATCACCCGCGGCACGAGTTTTAATATCTTCTACAATTTTTATCGTTGCTTTAAGATATTCATCTTTTGATGTAACATCGGTATTATCCTCTGTATTAATAAACATAAGTGGGAGACCAGTAAAGGCTATAATCTCTATTGTATACTCCTTCTTAGCCCCATTGCTACCTACTAATGTAATTTCAACAGGTTTACTGCAATCAAGTACAGTCTCTCCTTGGATAAACTCGGTGTCACCAATGAGAATCTTGGAACCTTCATACTCAAATGTGGGAATTAACTTCTTTGAATCTACGATATTAGGAATGCGTCCAGAGATTATACCATTATTATTAATGTCACATTCAATATCATACAATATACTAATAGGGTTTAATTTTGCTTCAAACTTTACACTCAGCATAACTCCATCGCTTGCCAACGGAATTTTAAGCATTGTTCCATCAGACAAATTGAAGTATACATATTCCTCATCTTTGGTGACATTCTGAAAGAAAGAATCCCCATCCTCACCAGAAGCTTTACCGAGATTAATCCAGTTTATTCCATCATATGAAATATGCCAATATTCGTCCTCAATCTTGAACTGAGGCGTAAAACCATCCGTACCTTGGACTTTAAGCTTATTACCAAAATCATCAAGTAACCATTCACCATCAAGTGTCCAGTAATATGTTCCATCCCCATCCTCAGCTACGCCAACAATAGGAGAATAACCATCATTACCATTTTGACCGTGTTTGATAATAATAGGATTGCTCTTTGTGAATTTGATTTCATAACCAATTACAACGCCATTCTCTGTAATTTCTGTTACTGATGAGACATAGTCATTCTGCTGAAGAGCCATAACTAGGTTTTGTAATGATGAAATATCATCATTCATTCGGTTGCATAACTGCTCAAGCACCTCAACTCTATTTTTGAGATCATTAATCTCATTCAAAACTTCGCTGTCGTCGTACTGGCAGCCAATGCTAATAAGAGTTGTAATTAGTAAAATCGTTGAAACTAATTTCTTCATCGGATTAGATAAATAAGTACCACCCAACTCCAAAGTGTATTAATATTAAAAAAGTGTGGAGTTGTTCGTATATTTGACGATAGGTTACATTGTCTATATAATACGAAACACTTTTATGAAGATGATAACTCACCTGCGCAAAAGTAATAAATATTTCACAAATACCAACCTTTTTGAGGTATTGAAACACCTTTTTATGTTATAAATGATTGTTGGACAATATTTTTAACACGGTTTTGAGGTGGCGAAAGTTACTTGAGTTAAATAAATACGGGAATAAATAAAAATGGAGACACAACAACGAAAAGGGGATAAAATAATCACAATACCGTAGTACTGTCATTATTTTATCCCCTTTGGGTTTTGGGATCAAATGTTGTCAGTAGATGCTACTCCATAGAGTTTATCTTCTCCCCCACTATTCTCGCTGCAATCTCCACATAGTCGGCACAGGGACGACGCTTGTAGTACTCGCCCGTGCGTGGTGAAGGCGTTGGGTCATCCTTCTGCTGCGCCAGACCAAGCAACTCGCGACACACTATCGATCCGTTCTCCAGGCGGAACTCCTCAGCAAGTGCCTGCACCGTTGAATACAACTTCTTTTTATTCTCGTTGTCGTTTGGCTGCGAGTTGGGCGCAAGAAAACCCGCCACCATCGTCATACCGCTCACAGCGCCGCACACCTCTCGCAAGCGACCCATACCGCCACCAAAAGGTGCCGCCACCGTCGCCGCAGCCTCCTCGCTCATCGCCGCCACATCACGATATGTCATAAACACCGCCTGCGCACAGTTGTATCCCCCCAGAAACAATTCCCTCGCCTGCTTTGCCCTCTGCTCAATATCAACTTTCATAGTAAAATGGTTTCGTATTACCTCTATTTAAGAACTGATTCGTACACATTCAAATGTACCTTCACAACATCCTTGATGTCGAATTTTTCAACAGCGAACTCGCGAGCCTTTCGACCCATCTCCTGTCGCAGTTCTGGATTATCAATCAGACGCTTGAGTGCCTCAGCAAGAGCTGCGGAGTCTTTAATCGGAATCAAATAACCGTTCTGACCATCAATAACCGTATCTCGACAACCAACCGAATCTGTGGTAATAACTGGGCGTCCGATAGCCTCTGCCTCAATTACCGATTTAGGCAAACCCTCGCGATACCACGATGGGAAGGCCATAATGTGTGATTGTTTGAGCAACTCAAGTACATCTTTTCTATGCCCCAGCCATTTAATGTATTCGCCATCACATCGGCTCTCGAGCATCTCTTGTGTGATTCCGTTGGGATTGGTATCCAATCCGCCACACAACAAGAATTGAACCTTATCCTGATACTCCTCTTTCAACTTTTGCGCCGCCTCAATCAATACCAATGTACCCTTATCCTCAACCATACGGGCAGTGAAGATAACCTTCACCAAACCATTGGCAGGCTCAGGTGTATAGTCATAGTTCTGTAGGCTGATACCAGAGCCATTGGTGAAAGCACATTGCTCCTCGGTCATAATCTTGGCGTCGGCGAAAATCTTCTTGTCGTCGTTGTTCTGGAAGATGATTTTCGTATTCTTCTTGCTATGAGTCAAGCGCATTACCTTGAGAATCATTCGTGTCATCATCGACTCAGCGTGAGCCTCGTCAAAGAGAACACCCAAACCACAAACGGCGCTCACCATAGCCTTTACGCCTGCAAGTCGGCACGCCAAACTGCCCCACAGCATAGTTTTCAGACCTACAAGATGCACGATATCAGGGCGCTCGCGGCGGAAAAGTTTGTATAGGAAGAATAGCGTCTTAACCTCGTCCTTGAGGTTTGTTCCCGCCTTATTGATAGGCAAATCTATGGTCTTCAAGCCCGTCTCGCGAATCTTGTTAGAGACGCCTGTGTCCTCGCTTACGATGGTTACATCATAGCCAGCCTCCTTTGCTGCAACGCCAATGGGCAGGCGATGACTTAAAAAGAACCAATCCTGATTTACTACTATAAATAGTTTTTTCTGCATAGTGTGAATAGAATTTATAATCGAGCTTTTCGCTGGAGACATCCGCTGAAGGCGATATTGTTCCAGACAAGCCTCAAATAATTTTCGTCAGCCAGTGTGCGGAATTTCCACATTCGGTGGAAGCGTCGCAAGATGCGCCCCGCTTTTTGTAAAATATTTTCGTGATATGGGTCAGGCTGGTTGCCCATAATATCTGCTAAAACTGCATCCGAAATATCACATCTACCATTAAGTTCTTCAATATCAGGGCTAAGACCAAGTTTGTCTTTGCAGATTGAAGTCATAACCCTTGCAAAATCGAGTATACGACACTCTCGCATCGCAGGGATTATCCTACCCCAATCTATGTTTTTCGCCTCGGCATTCAGGAAAAGCGCCCAATCCAGCAGATGTCTTAGGCGAATACCCTCTTTGATAAAATGACGCTGGGCGTGCTTAACCATAAACAAAGCATTGAATTCGGCGTTTGGAGTTAGGAGTTTGGTCTGCCCGATTGGTTTTAGACCGGTGGCAATCATTTCCTGTAATAATTGTTCGGTTTTGATACCACCCTTTGAATTATCGAAACTTGTCAGGTAGCGATGATTTTCAATCATCAGTCCTTTGTAATGAAGGTGAGAATGCTTGTACCCAGCCTCCTCCATTGTTCCTCCAAACTCAACGACTGCCTTATCTCCCTCCTCTTTCTTCCCATTCAGGAAACAGTCCAGATCGCCATATTCACGATGATGAGTGTTGGGATAGTAGGTAGCAAACGCCAAACCTTTCAAAACGATGGTTGGAATATCATGCTCTGCAAGTCTCTCCGCGAATTCAGCTGCAATAGCCTCCTTCTCTATCATCTGTTTTTCCAAAGAGACTGCGTGAGACAGCCATCGCAAAACGATATCCCTTGGCGGCGCAAACTCTTTCGGAATAGTTTTAATCTTCTCAAACACAACCGCCACCACCCCGTGTTGTTGCGCAAGTTCATACAACCCCGCCCAATCCTCTTTAGAAAAACTCCGACAGATGCTCCAATCCACCTCCGCACGATTAACGATGCACGAGAGGATAGAGATAAATATAGAGTGGTTTATATTCACAGCAAGAACTATAATGTGACCTTACGATATATTCAAGAGGTCGCCAATTTTCACATCCCACTCGTCTGGGGTGAAATGGCCATAACCACTTGCTGGGTAGAAAGTTAACTCACCGAAATAAATAGTCTCGTTAACGGAATATAGGTCTACCCTCACAAATGGGAAGTCGTCAGCCAACTCTCTAGCTATGCGAATCATCTCTTCATAGTTTGCAGGCTTGCTAGCTGCGGTCTGCGAAAAGTTACATTTGGGATTTAACCCTCTAAATGGCATATGATTCCACTCCATATCATAGAAGTCGATTGTCTCTTTCGTTGTTCGGTTTTGAATCAACTGACAATAACGGGGTTCGCCATTAAAACAATAGAACTTATAGTCAGACAAATCCTGCGTCGGATTATCTTCATTACAAATTAGTTGCTCGATGATGATGCGGCGAGGATAACTATTTTCGTAGGCCCACTCTCGTCCGGCTTGCTTCTTGACCTTTCTAGCTGACAACCACTCTTTGAGTTGTGCTGTAAATGCCTCTTTCGTAAAGTTTTGTTTGTCTCGGCAAATCAATACCTGATTTCCACCACCTCCATCTGTCGTCTTCGCCACAAACTGATTTGGCAGAGCTTCAAAATCGACATCTTCAACCTTATCATATATCCCAATGAGCGGAATCAGATATTTACCATAACCCTTCTGCTCAATATATTCACGCACCTCATACTTATCAGTGCATCGCAGCATATCGGGATTACGATATTTGAGTTTGTATAACTGTATTTTTTCAGTAAATCTCGTTGGATTTGTCAAGTTCAATTTTCGTTTGGTTTGCAACCAATATTGCAAACGAATCATAACCTTATCAGGAATCCATCCCAAAAACGAAAGAATTCGAACTCGCAAATCGCGCGATTTGATAATGTCTTTGTAGTTCATTTTATTTGAGAAGATTCTTTATAACATCTAGATGAGATTCACACATGACAAAATTCTTAACGAATCGATAACACTTACCTCTAAGCAGAGATGGTAGAACCGATTTCCTAAATAAAAATTTAAGATAAATCGATGGATATGGTTCCAATACTGACATATAGAGTCTTCTTTTTGTTTTACAGAACTTGTCGAATCGAGATTCAAGTTCTATTCTATCCTGGATAATTTCGTTTAACTGCGAAATCTGTTTTTCAAATACTTTATACTTATCACCCTTAATTAGTTCAATCAAAGGTTTGTCATTGCATTGCACATATGGAATTAGAGAAATCCCGATTGTATCAGCTAAATCTAAAAGCAGCATATACCCTTCATTCCATTTGTTATCTCTCTCTTCCGTGTGGTCAAAATAAAAGTTTCCTAAGCCATAAACGATGGGTTTATCTTTATAAAATTCATATCCACTATAACAGTGTTGGTGATGATTAATAACTGCATCCGCACCTGCATCTACAAAAAAGCGATATGTATCCTGCATCCTTGGGCTAGGCAAGTTGTAATGCTCGTGACCTCCGTGTATAATGACAATTACATAATCCGCATTTTCCTTTGCAGTTTTGATATCATAGAAGTTATCAATTGGGTTTATATGATTTGCTCCAGCCTCATTGTTGTTGGCAATAGAGAACTCATATTCACAAACATTAATAAATGCAACCGTTTTCTGATTTATAGTTTTGTATAAAATTGTTTTTGCCTCGTTGATGTTTTTGCCCACACCGACAATGTCAATGTGGTTGTGTTTTAGAGTCCTCATTGTTTCAATAACCCCATCACCGCCATAATCCCGTATGTGATTATTCGCCATTGTTACACCTTTAAAGCCCAAGTAATTTATGAACTTTACTATAGCCGGTGAAGACTTTAGATTTGATCCTTGTTTTTTTATAGGTGTTCCATTCGTGATAATAGGACACTCTAAATTAACAAGCGAGTAATCTGCTTTGGTTATTGTATCTTTGACACAATCGAATTTATCAGAAAATAGACTCTGTTCAATGATGTCTTGACATCTATTTCTGGGACATAGGTCTCCTGCAATTAAAATTTTTACCATACCTTACTCCGTAATCAAATTTCTCCAAACTTCAAGGTTCTTCTCGAATGAGAATTTTTTGTGCCAATTCGTATACGCAGCTTTGCTTAATTTCTCCCATACGCTCTTGTCACACATAGATATTACAGCGTCAATCCATTCTTGATTATTATTAACCAAGCAACCCATATCTTCGGATACAACATAGTTGTTGAATCCGACATTTGATGCGATACAAGGTAATCCTGCTGACATATATTGAACCAACTTAAAACCACCCTTTCCTCTTGTGAAATCATTATCCTCCAAAGGCATTATGCCTATGTGAGACTTATACATTGTTTGAATTGCAATATCGTGAGTCCACTTAATATTGTTGATGATTAAATGTTGACTTTCATAATGTAGTGGAGCATTACATACTACATTGAGGATTAAATTCTTGGAATATTTATTTTTTAATAGTCTTGCTGTTTCATCTAAATGAGGTGCTATCATCTTAAGAAATGGAATATTTACGGAAGTAGCTACCCAAACCAGTTCTATTGCGTTATCAAAAGATTGTAATCGTGAACTGTCAATTGATGAATTGGTAGTATATTCCTTGTACATATCTCCATCAGTAGTGGGCATAATAATTACTTTGTGATGATATTCATCAGGAATAAGACCTTTCAGGAAATTGTTTGTTACGATAATATTTGTTGTTATTTTAGCATAAAAAAGAAAAGTTTCACGATTTACTTCCTTGTTGTCTAAAATATTATCATCGAAATCCCATAATATCTTACAGCGTTTAGAAATGTTCTTTAGTAAAAATTTATAAGAGATGGGCATATATCGAGTCAATACACGACGGTGTATAATCAAGACATCGGGTGTAAAAAGAAAATCCTTGATTAAGTATAACAAAACTCTTAAATAGGAGTGAAGCTGAGCAAATATTTTTATATAAATTGGTTTTTGAGAAAACGGCATAAACTTGTCGTGAACCCAATCAGCGAACATTTGTCTATATTTAAATGAACAATTATTTATGTTATCAAAATATTGATATATACGATAATAAGTGGGTGCATTTCTGTTACCCTTTACATAAACGGATATTTTCTTCATATTATTTTCTAATTAAGCCGTCTTTTATTCCTTTAAAAATGAACTTATATATTGAAAGGTTTTTTGCCATAAATGGAACAACCATAATTTCTACAATTCTGCGTATTAGCCCTTTTGCTTTCCAGCCCAGAGGCACATATGGCCTATTAATAAGCAATAAGTAATTGCGGTATTTATAATAATATCTGAAAGGAGCTGATATGATTATTGGAAATCCTAAAACAGTTTTATTGCAGTTACCTACTTTATGATTTAAAGAGACGCGGGTTGTTTGGTAACAATTATATCCTAATGATTTTGCTCGCCAGCACCATTCGTGGTCGACCAAGTCGATAAACAATTTATCATCGAGTCCTCCAATAATGTCAAAATTTACGGTTTCTACAATAGAACCAGAACTGATAATTGTCTCAACGGATTTGAAAGGAGTCTCGATATCTATTTCGCTCTTGTATGCCTCGTTGGTAGTTTTATCTACAATGAGTGGTCCCAGAGTTGCAATCTTTTTATCAGTAAGTTTTATGTTTTCGTACTCTTTGATTAGACCGTTAATAAAATCAATATCATACTCACTATCCTGATCGAAGAAAATAATGTACTTATACCCCCGTTCTTTTGCTTTTGTTATGCCGATGTTTTGTGCTGCCGCTATACCGATATTATCTCCCAACCGGATATATGATAAATTATGATGTAATGATGAAAATTGGTAATTTATACAATCATTAGGAGTGTTGTCAACAATTACATATTGAATATAGTTATACGAATCGATGTGTTTTTGTAAATTCCTGATATTATCATTGTTGGGTTTATATATCACACAAATAATTGCAATCATAATTATGGTATATATTGATTATAAAAGAGATTTATAACAAGACAACATCCAGCGAAGCAAATGATTAACAATTTGCCTAATTGTCTATATCCAGGGATTAATAATATTGTAGGTAACAATAAAATTTCGACTACTTGATAAAGTTCACTTACACGAAAAGCTATCACTGGTACATCTGATAGCAAAACCATTGCAGCGATTGATATAGTGTAAATTTTAGCCCATACTATTGCATAACGACTATATTTTGCAATTTTGGGTAAATTCCATAAAACATAAAAACATACCAGACAACGGAGCAGCTGCATCGCATTAAATATGTTTATTGTCGTTCCGACATCATTCTCCATTTGCATTTGATACATTTTCCAAAGAGCTTGGAAACTAGCTATCGGAATCATTTCAGCTAAATGCCCAATCGTGATTCCACTAAATGTTAGTAAATATGATAGTGGAATAATACTCAAGTATAAATACTTCTGAGGTTTAATAGTATTGATAAACCAAAGAGGAAATATGACTATTGATGAATAATGAAAGAGCATCGCTATGGATGCCGTTAAGAAAAATTTTTTTCCGTTTCTTTCTTCTAGATATTTAGTTGACCATAAAAAAATACCTGCAGCAATTGCAACACGAATCTGGATCATATCGTGTAGAATGAAAAAATGGGCGATATAAAGCAGCAGTGAACCGAAAAAGAATGGGGATAAACGCCTAGTGACAAATAATCTTATGCCGACAGATAAAAATGCTACGGCACCAAATAGAACAATTGGCTTCGAAACAAAAAGTTTGAGACTCTGAACATATGTTTTGAATCCAATTTCGCCACGAGCAAATTCGCTGCCCAAAAAGAACCTTTCATAATTTTCGTAATCGGGCATATCTTGTGGGCGGAATGTAGCGATTAACGCCAGGATGCACCATATCAACACTCCAGCACCAACATTTTTAGTGGCAAAGCGATGAAAGCGTCCTTTGTCGATGCATATGACAAAAGATATAAGCAAAAATATAGAGATTAGCGCAAATCTCATAACATTATATACTTGGAATTCATCTATACAAAGCAGTTCAAAGTCTATTAAGAGCTTTTAACCTAGGATAAGCATACTTCAATATGTTTCGTCCAATGCTGGTCAATGAACAAAACAAAAGTATACGGTCGCGCATCTGCTTGTTTTTAATTAATGTTTTCGCTGCCTTTATGTCTTCAACTTTATTGTGAATAACAAATCCGATCAGGCAATTTTTATAATGAGCCTCTTCGCATTTCTGTTTTAGCGCAGGCTCTAAGTTATATGTGTCAATCAGTTTAAACTGAGTTTCCAGCAGATTTTTAGCTCTGTGATATAATTTATTGTAATCATTCGAATGACTTGCACTTTCTTGCAGAACACGGTAAGTTGCAGTTGTGTCTTCCATTCCGTGTACTTTGGTCGTACAAAGAAAATGAGTAAAAAGCACAAATGTCCCATCGACAGATTTTATTGTCGATGAAGGTAAGCACTCCTTTCGGAACATCCAACTTGGCGGACAAACATATCCTCCCTTGAGAACAAATTCCTCTGCACTGTTGTATTTAATGCGGAATTTTTGAGGGTGTGTAGTGAATAGATTCTTAATGGTTTGTTTCGTGTCCTGATAGAATATGTCAAAATTGGTGTAACACATTCCATAATCTGGATTTGCCTCAAGAAAGTCAACCTGTTTCTGGAGCTTCAATGGGTCTGTCCAGTAATCATCACCCTCACACAATGCTATGTATTTTCCCTTGATGCGAGGGACTTGATATGTCGCAAAAACAGATAATCCTTTCGAATATTGGTTTTCGGTTTGGTATATTGGTTTGAATATATTGGGATACTTTGCAGTATATTCTTTAATTATCTCCGCCGAGTTATCAGTGGACGCATCATCGTGAACCAATACTTCAAATGCAAAATTGGTCTTCTGCATTACAAACCCCTCAAAACACTCTCGAAGATATGGTGCGTGGTTATAGACGAGAGTGCTGATACTAACTAAAGGCATATCAATTTCGAGCATTTTATAGTTGCTGTTTATAAACTATGAGAATTATTTATTATTCATTAATAGGATACTATTTGTTAATCCAAAGTAATTCTTCTTTATATCGCTTACATATAATCTGCTCACTATAACTAATGCTGGTGCAAATTTCTTTGCCGATAAATGCGTTTAGATGGCTTATGACCATATTATATCCAATGTAATTGCTAAACGCAACACCTGCTGAAAATCTAGGATTAATATCTATAAGAAAATATTTACCAGCATTATAAATGAATTCCATATTGACACATCCGCGAATATCTAATTTCTTTCCGATATAAGAAGTGGTCTCTCTCAGCAATTCATCAGGAACGATGCGGATAGTTGTTCCTGCACCATTTTTTGTTCTTAACAATTCTTCACGAGGAATTGCAAAATCATTATTAAAACAATCTCTTACATAATCTACCGTGAAAACAGAACCTTCGATTGCTTGTTGGACAATATAATTGTTTTTAGTTTTTATGTTTGCAAGTTCTTTCGTTTGCGTGATTCGTTGTAGTCCCTCACTACTTCTTCCATTGACTGGTTTGGCGATGGCTGGAAGAGGAAAATCTAAGGTTAATTCTTCCGAATGTACAGAAAATGGGACATTTACATTTTTGTCGTCTTTGAAAAGTTTATACATTTCAAATTTATCGCGTGCGATATTCAAACAATTTTCAGATTGAATGAATAAAGCTATATTTGCGTCAATGAACTTCTGTCGATTTTGATTCAGAATATCAATCTCCAAATCGGTAAGAGGAAATATACACTCAATATTTTCTTTCTTACTAACAGTTAAAAGAAATGATATGTACTCATCCTCCTTTGTGGCAAAAGGCGCTTGATAAACATTATCACAATCTTTTGAGACAGCGTGCCAATTTGATGGATATATATCACATCCTACTACTTTATGTCCCTCATTTTTTAATGAGTTAATGACACAGTCTGCCGAGAATGAACCAATTGCAGTTACTAAAATATTCATATATTAGTTAATCAATTATATATTTCAAAAAACTTTTATCTCCGTCTTTGTCGTATTCGAAAAAACCTATTGACTTATATATAGCTATTGCAGAAGGATTTATAGAATCACACAAAATACATTTCATTCCGCGTTGTGTACATTCATCAATCATTTTATTGATTAATAGTCGTGCAAAGCCCTTTCCTCTTGCTATAGTTTTTGTACTCAATATTGGCAAATGGGCAATTTGATTTATTGTATCATTGCAATAAAAACCAATACAAGAAACGAACTCATTGTTATATTTAACAACATACACATTGCCATACGCTAAAAGTTTGTTTGCAAAAGAAGCAATCGAGACTTTACTGCTAAGAGGAATTCCAAAATCGCAATCAACCTCATAGAGATAATTGATTAAATCCTGCGAATCTGATAGTTTTATAATCTGGTGTGACATATTTATTTTGTTGACAATAAGTTAAAGATACCTCCGGTATTCCAAAATAAAACATTTTTGTCTTGAAATATTTGTTTTGAAGATAATATACTTTTCATTCCCCAAAATGCTTTGCCTGAATAGGTTGGGTCGATTAGCATTCCTTCTTTTGAAATACACTCTTTTATTGTCGAGAATAATTCATCATTGTATTTCGCATATCCTCCACACAGAAAATCATCAAAGAACAATAAATTATCAAAAGTATAATTCGATCCCAAATAACTATTTAGTATATCCATATCTTCATTTAGGACTGGTTGTTCATCTTCTAATTTGCGGGCAGTAGAAATTGCGTAGACTTTTGCGTTGGGGAAATACTTTTGCATTCCAGCGCAAATTCCAGTCAATGTCGTTCCAGTTCCACAAGCGACAAATAAATAGTCAATTTTGCTTTGTGAGTCATAAATTTCTCTAACGGCATCATAATATGCATATATCCCCTCCAATGACTTACCACCACCATATATTAGTTTTACTCGTTGTCCTTTTTCGTGGTAATCATTTAGAACCATTTTGATGGTCTCTGGCACATTGGTTTTTGCACAACGCGTAGTCCTAATTTCTGCTAATTTGCATAAGTAGTAATTTAGAGAGGTGTTGAATTCTTCCAATTCATCTGTGTATTCAACTAAATGCATTGGGATTCCGATTTTAGCACACATTAAAGCACACGCTCTATTAAAATTCGAGCACGGTCCTCCTGCTGTTAACACTACATCATATTTCTTGATAGATACATCGGCCAGAATATATTGCAGCATTCGAGCCTTATTTCCACCCCCAACTTCTTGGAATAAATCATCTCGTTTACATAAGAGATTTATTCCTAATTTTTGTGAATAATAAGGCAGATGTGTGATAGGTGTGGGGCTAAAATCAAGATGTTCCATTCTGCTTGTATGAAATGTTTATTTATTCAAAATTGAATTTAATGTTCTTTCAATATCCTCCTCACTCAATTCGTGATGCATTGGCAAGCAAATAACTGAGTCGGCCATTTTGTGAGCGTTTGGGAGGTTTTCCTTGCCAGCACTTGGCAGACCGCGATAGGTTGAGAACTCGCTGATGAGCGGATAGAAATAGCGTCTGCCCAGTACATTCGCCTCCTTCATCTTGAAGTACAATTCATCGCGCGTCATTCCAAATTTCTCGGCATCAATAAAGATTGGGAAATATGAATAGTTGTGACGAACACCCGGCATATCCTCCATATAGGAGAGACCCTCTATGCCTCGTAATGCCTCTCTATATTTAATGGCAACCTGATGGCGCGCTTCGATGGCTGCATCCACCTGGCGGAGGTTGATGATACCATAAGCAGCACGCACCTCATCCACTTTTGAATTGATTCCAGGTGCGATAACCTCTGTCTCGCCAGCAAAGCCGAAGTTTTTCAGATAGTCTATGCGCTTCTTGGTAACCTCGTCGTGCATAATCATAGCACCACCCTCGAGGGTATTGTAAACCTTTGTTGCGTGGAACGACAATGTAGACATATCGCCAGCGTTGAGGATAGACTTTCCGTCAACCTTCACGCCAAATGCGTGAGCCGCATCATAGATAACCTTTAGACCATACTTGTCTGCAATCTCTTGAATGCGCTCTGTGTCGCAAGGCTTGCCGTAAACATGAACAGGCATAATTGCTGTAGTCTTTGGTGTAATTGCCGCCTCGATTTTTTCGGGATCAATGTTTCCCGTTGCAGGATCAATGTCCACAAAGACCGGCTTGCAACCGCTCCACCAGATACAATGTGTTGTAGCCACAAAACTATATGGAGTTGTGATTACCTCGCCCGTGATACGCAACGCCTGCAGTGCTGTAAGCAGAGGCAATGTACCATTGGTAAAGAGGCTTACATAAGGTACTCCCAGATACTCAGCAAGATCTTTTTCCAACTGTTTGTGGAACTGACCATTGTTGGTAATCCATTTGTTATCCCAAATCTCCTTAAGGTATTCGGTGAACTCCTCAAGCGGTGGCAATAATGGAGCCGTAACAGTAATAAGTTTATTATCCTTGTTCATATATGTAATTATTTATGTTTCAACCAGAAAATTATATCTTTCGCAAGACAATCTTTTTTATTTCGAGATACTCTTCGCGTTTTAGGAATTCGCACATCACTATAGTCAATGTTGCGCCTACCAGAATCTGGAGCGGCAATTGTACAAATGGACTAATGTTGAGTAACGATATCGAGAATACGATAATTCCCATAGCCAAAGCCATCACGAAACTTGGTATAATGTCCTTCACCTGCTCCTTGATGCTATAATTAAGGAATGGTCCCGAGTAATATGCATTGAGATAGTAGGCAAAGAGACCGCCAATCACACTACCCCACAACATCCAATAGATATCCACAAAAATTCCAAGCATCAGAGGAATCACTGCAATACACTTCTTAAATATCTCCAATCTCAAAAAGAGATCAGATCGACCCTGCACCTGAAGCATATTGAGATTCAGTGCGTGTAGTGGGTACAGCATCATCTGAAAGCAAATGATTTGCAGATATGGAACACACGGCAGCCATTGTTCTCCAATTAAAACCAAGACAAATGGTTTTGCTACTGCAGCAAGTCCCAACATCAATGAGAATGTAATAAGCATTGTAATCTTAATTACTCTCTTGTATGCCATTTTCAAGCGTACAGTATCATCCTTGATGGAACTTAAGACCGGATAACTTACCCTTTGAATGATTGATGTCAAATTGCTGGATGCGATAGACGAGAACTGATGAGCTCGGGTGTATTGCCCCAATGTTGCTGGTGTGTAGAATTTACCAATGACAACCTGGTATATCTCTCGCCACAAGGTATCAATCAGGCTTGATGCCAATAATTTCCAACCGAATCCGAATAACTCCTTGAAACTCTCAAACGAGAACTGCAGTCGAGGATACCATTTTGTGAATACCCACAAAAAGAGTGTGTTGAGGAGCTGTCTGGAGATTTGTTGACCCACAAGAGACCATACGCCATAACCGCATAGAGCCATCGCAATACCAATTCCACCGCTGCTGATTGATGCAATAAGTGAAATCTTTGTTTGCGTCTTGAAGTCGATTTTTTTAACGAGTAATGTGCGCTGTATGATAGCAAATGCGTTAATTAAGACAATGCTTGCCATCACCTTTGCCAACGGCTCCAGTTGTGGTTGTGAGAAAAACTTTGCAATCCAGGGAGCGGAAAAGAACATCGCGCCGAACAGGACCACACTCATTACAAGATTTGAGATGAATACAGTATTGTAATCAATATCTTTGGCGTCAGTCTTGCGTATTAGGGCGTTTGAAAAACCGCTATCGACAATACTATTGAACACGGCGACAAATATGAGAATGATACCTATCAAACCATACTCCTGCGGTGTTAACAATCGTGCCAACACAAGGCCCACCAAAAAGGTGATGCCTTGGTTAGCAACGGAATCTATCATTGACCAGGCGGTTCCTTTGATTGTTTTCTGCTTCAGGGATTGCTCCGCCATAATTATTTATCGCTATACATATTCTCGTAATACTTCTGGTAGTCGCCCGAGGTGACATTGTCCATCCACTCCTGGTTGTCGAGGTACCAGCGGACTGTCTTCTCGATGCCCTCCTCGAACTGGAGCGATGGCTCCCAGCCGAGCTCCTTCTGCAACTTTGTAGAGTCGATTGCGTAGCGTGCATCGTGGCCGAGGCGGTCTGTCACATAGGTGATGAGCTCCAGCGAGTGACCCTCTGGGTTGCCCAGCAGGCGGTCAACGGTCTTGATAACTACCTTGATGATGTCGATGTTCTTCCACTCGTTGAAACCTCCGATGTTGTATGTCTCGGCAACCTTACCCTCGTGGAAAATCACATCAATTGCGCGTGCGTGGTCCACAACATACAACCAGTCGCGTACATTCTCACCCTTACCATACACTGGCAGCGGCTTGCGCTGGCGGATGTTGTTGATAAACAATGGGATGAGCTTCTCTGGGAACTGGTAAGGACCGTAGTTGTTCGAGCAGTTTGTCACGATGGTAGGCATACCGTAAGTGTCGTGATAAGCGCGTACAAAGTGGTCAGAAGATGCCTTTGAAGCCGAATATGGCGAGTGAGGGTTGTACTTCGTTGTCTCGTAGAAGAAGTCGTCGCCGTATGCCAGGTGGTGCTCCGATGACGATGCTGTTGTTGAGAATGGAGGCTCGATACCCTCTGGGTGGTTCATCGAAAGTGCGCCGTAAACCTCATCGGTTGAGATGTGGTAGAAGCGCTTGCCCTCGTAACCCTCAGGCAATGACTCCCAGTAGAGCTTCGCAGCCTGCAACAGAGCCAAAGTACCCATCACATTGGTCTTCGCGAATGTGAATGGATCCTTGATTGAACGGTCCACATGGCTCTCTGCTGCGAGGTGGATGATACCATCAATCTTCTCATCCTGCATCAACTTGTAGAATGCGTCAAAATCGCAGATGTCCATCTTCACAAACTTGTAGTTTGGCTTGTCCTCGATATCCTTCAAGTTTGCGAGATTACCCGCATAGGTGAGCTTGTCGAGGTTGATGATGTTGTACTCTGGGTACTTGTTCACGAAAAGACGAACTACATGGCTACCGATGAAACCAGCACCGCCTGTGATAACTATATTTTTCATAATGATTTCAGTTTTAGTGTGTTATTGTTGTTTTGCCAGGCGCTGCAAGCAGTAGAGCATCGAGTCGCGCCAGTGTGGAATCTCGATTCCGAATGTTGTCTTGATCTTGGTCTTGTCCAGCACCGAGAATGGAGGACGAGTCACCTTTGATGGGAACTCGTTTGAGTGGCAAGGCTGCACACGGCACTCGTGACCCGCCGCCGCGCCAATCTCCGTTGCGAAGTCGTACCACGAGCAAGCGCCCTCGTTTGAGAAGTGATATACACCCTCGTTGCCCTCGTAAATCTCTCCCTCGATGATTGAGAAGATTGCCAGCGCAAGGTCGCCCGCATAGGTTGGCGTACCCACCTGGTCAAAGACTACATTAAGAGCCTCTTTTTCGGCAGTCAGACGCAACATTGTCTTAAGAAAATTGTTGCCAAACTCCGAGTAGAGCCACGCTGTGCGGATGGTGATAGCCTTCGCGCCCACCTCGGCGATAGCCTGCTCGCCCAAAAGTTTTGTGCGACCATAGACGCCCAATGGGTTTGTAGGCATATCCTCGGTGCGAGGTGTATTGCCCTCTGCACCAAACACATAGTCGGTTGAGATGTGGAACAGCGTTCCATCCACAGCCTTTATCGCCTCGGCGAGGTTCTTCACTGCTGTTGCGTTAATCAGCGTCGCTGTAGCCTCATCGTCCTCTGCCTTGTCCACATTGGTGTAGGCTGCGCAGTTTACGATAATCTCCACATTATTCTCCTTGGTGAATGCCATCACGGCATCCTTGTCGGTGATATCTAACTCTGCCACATCGGTGAAGATGTAGTTGTTGGGCGACACTGCGCCAAGGCGACGCATCTCATTGCCCAACTGGCCGTTAGCACCCGTTACAAGTATATTCTTCATACTATTCAAACTCTGGGTAAAGGTTTACATTATAATCAAACGGAGAGTCAAAATCCTTCAGGCAAAGGTGCTTGATATCCTTCTCCGAGAGAACTGTGTTCTCGGTTGGAATCTGCCAGTCGATGCCGAGGCTCTCGTCCTTGATGCTGATGCCGCCATCTGCCTCAGGTGCGTAGAAGTTATCGCACTTATACTGGAAGATAGCAGTCTCGCTCAATACCGCGAAGCCGTGAGCGAAACCGCGTGGCACGAAGAACTGACGGTGGTTATCCTCTGAAAGCTCAACGGCAACATGCTGACCATAGGTTGGCGAACCCTTGCGGATATCCACCGCAACATCCAATACCCTACCCTTCACGCAGCGCACCAACTTGCTCTGGGTGTAAGGGGGACGCTGGAAGTGCAAGCCGCGCATCACACCATAGCTCGACATACTCTCGTTGTCCTGTACGAAATTGATTTTGCGCACCTTCTCCTCGAACTCTCGCTGTGAGAAACTCTCGAAGAAGTAGCCGCGCGCATCCTTGAATACTTTAGGCTCGATGATTACCAAGCCCTCTATCGCTGTCTTGATTACCTCCATCGTGTTAAAAATTTGGGATTACTGCGTCCTTGTACTCGTCAATTAACTTCAGCAGGTACTGACCATACTGATTCTTGAGCATAGGCTGAGCCAACTCGCGCATACGCTCGTCTGAAATCCAACCCTGACGATATGCAATACCCTCAAGGCAGGCTACCTTCAGCCCCTGACGCTTCTCCAATACCTCTATGTATGTAGATGCCTCCGACAATGAGTCGTGTGTGCCAGTGTCCAACCACGCGAAGCCTCTGCCGAGGGTCTGCACCTTCAACTCGCCATCGCTCAGGAACTGCTGATTCACAGTAGTAATCTCATACTCGCCGCGTGCCGAAGGCTTGATGTTTTTGGCAACCTCAACAACTTTGTTTGGGTAGAAGTAAAGACCCACAACAGCGTAGTTGCTCTTTGGGTTGGCTGGCTTCTCCTCAATCGAGAGGCAGTTACCCTCCTTATCAAACTCTGCCACGCCGTAACGCTCTGGGTCATTCACCCAATAGCCGAATACGGTAGCCTTCTTATCCTCGTCAGCCGTGCGAACAGCCTCCTTGAGCATATCGGTGAAGCCCGCGCCGTGGAAGATGTTGTCGCCCAACACAAGGCAAGCGCTGTCGTCGCCAATAAAGTCAGCACCGATAGTGAAGGCTTGTGCCAAACCATCTGGCGATGGTTGCTCGGCATACTCAAAGCGCACGCCATAGTCCGAACCATCACCCAACAAGCGCTTGAAGCCAGGCAAGTCATAAGGAGTCGAGATAATCAGAATCTCACGAATACCCGCCAGCATCAACACCGAGATTGGGTAATAAACCATCGGCTTGTCATAGATTGGCATCAACTGCTTACTGATACCCTTCGTGATAGGATACAATCGCGTACCACTACCACCTGCCAATACAATTCCTTTCATAGGTTATATAATATTTTGTTATTTTGTCGAATAAAACTCCTTATACCACACCGCGAACTTGCGAAGTCCTTCGCGAAGGGATGTGTGGGGTTTGAAACCAAAGTCCTCCTCCAAGGCTGAGGTGTCGGCGTAGGTCACGGGAACATCGCCAGGCTGCATTGGAACCAGCTCCTTGTGTGCCTCAAAGTCGTAGTCTGCGGGCAGAACGCCAGCCGAGAGTAACTCCTCCTGAAGAATCTGCACAAAGTCAAGTAGATTCTCTGGGCTGTTGTTGCCGATGTTGTAGACCTTGTATGGCGGAATTGGCAATCCATCCTCGCCCACCTCCTTCTCGGGAGCGTGCTGCATAATGCGAACAACGCCCTCAACGATATCATCCACAAAGGTGAAGTCGCGCTTGCAGTTGCCATAGTTGAAAATCTGTATCTTCTCGCCCTTGAGCAACTTGTTTGTGAAGCCGAAGTATGCCATATCGGGGCGACCGCAAGGACCATACACGGTAAAGAATCGCAGACCTGTGCTTGGGATGTTGTACAACTTGCTATATGCGTGCGCCATCAACTCGTTGCTCTTCTTTGTTGCGGCGTAGAGGCTCACAGGGTTGTCCACCTTGTCGTCAGTGCTGTAGGGCACCTTCTTGTTGCTGCCGTAGACGCTCGATGACGAGGCGTAAACCAAATGCTCCACCTCGTTGTGGCGACAAGCCTCAAGGATGTTGTAGAAGCCGATGAGGTTGCTCTCGATGTATGCGTCAGGGTTGGTGATTGAGTATCTCACACCCGCCTGCGCTGCGAGGTTTACGACAACCTGAGGTTTATACTCTGCAAACAGAGAGTCAATCGCAGCCTTGTTTGCAATGTTGTCCTTTATGAAGATGAATCTCTCGCCATAGGTTGCGAGTTCCTCCAGACGCTCGTGCTTGAGACGCACATCGTAGTAATCGGTGATGCTGTCGATGCCGATAACCTTCACTTTAGAAAACTCATTCAGCAGTCTCTTCACCAGATTTGCTCCGATAAAGCCAGCTGCACCTGTCACAAGCACAACCTTGTCGTTGAGGTCGATATTATACTTTACCATACTCTTTAATCTCTTTGGAAAATATCACGCGTGTAGACCTTTGACTTGACATCATCCAGCGCAGGGTCGTAGCGGTTGGCGATGATTGCCTGGCTCATCATCTTGAATTTTGCGAGGTCGTTTACAACCAGACTGCCGAAGAATGTCTCACCATCCTGCATCGTAGGCTCGTAGATAACAATTGTTGCACCCTTTGCCTTGATACGCTTCATAATGCCCTGAATAGCGCTCTGGCGGAAGTTGTCGGAGTTCGACTTCATCGTCAGGCGGTAGACACCGATAATCACATCGTGCTCGGTAGACTTGTTCCAGTCGCTTGAACCTGTGTAGTAGTTCGCCTTGGCAAGCACCTGATCGGCGATGAAATCCTTGCGTGTGCGGTTACTCTCCACGATGGCTGTCATCATTGTCTGTGGCACATCCTGATAGTTCGCCAGCAACTGCTTGGTGTCCTTTGGAAGGCAGTAGCCGCCATAGCCAAACGATGGGTTGTTGTAGTGTGTGCCGATGCGAGGATCAAGACCGACACCCTCGATGATTGCCTGCGTGTCGAGACCCTTCATCTCGGCGTAGGTGTCAAGCTCGTTGAAGTAGCTCACTCTTAGGGCAAGATATGTGTTGGCAAAAAGCTTCACAGCCTCGGCCTCCTTCAATCCCATAAACAATACCGGAACATCCTCCTTCAGTGCACCCTGCTTCAGCAACTCGGCGAATGTGCGTGCTGCATCCTCAAGATGGTTGCCTGCGATAGCCTTGATAGCCTCGTTCTCCTCGCCATACTGTTCAATCATCTTTGGATAGCCCACGATGATGCGGCTTGGGTAGAGGTTGTCGTAGAGAGCCTTGCTCTCGCGCAGGAACTCTGGCGAGAAGAGAAGGCGGAATTTGTGAGTAGCATCAAGCCCCTGCTCCTTGAAACGCTTGGCGTATTTCACATAGAGCGAGCGGCAATAACCCACGGGGATGGTACTCTTGATAATCATCGTTGCCTCGGGATTTACCTCCAGCACGATGTCGATTACATCCTCGATGTGATGTGTGTCGAAGAAATTCTTCTGCGGGTCGTAGTTTGTCGGTGCGGCGATGATGACGAACTCAGCATCCTTATATGCCTCCTTTGCGTCGAGTGTCGCGCGCAGGTTCAACTCCTTCTCAGCGAGATATTTTTCGATGTATTCATCCTGAATTGGCGAGATACGGTTGTTAATCTTGTCGACTTTCTCCGCTACTACATCCACTGCCACAACCTCATTGTGCTGGGCGAGCAGGGTCGCAATCGACAGACCCACATAACCAGTTCCTGCTACTGCTATTTTCATATCTTGATTTTGTTTTATTCTTTTGCCTCCTGAACGCTATCCATTGCCTTGCGGTCGGCCCACTCCTGAATCTGCAACCAGAAACCGGTGCGGGCGATGTGTGAGAACTTACCCACCTTCAAGAGCTGCTGATAGAGCGCCGTGTTGTTGTCAATCTGACGCTTGATGAATGGATAGAATACGAATGTAATCAATATGCCCATTGCGATGACCAGATACAACTGACCCTCGACCGACAAGCCCAATTTACCTGCTATAAACCAGCCGATCACCACCATCGTGTTCATACCGATGATTGAGAGTGTTGTGCCGATGTGCGAATATCCCAACTCGATGAAGAGGTGGTGCAGGTGCGTCTTGTCAGGGCTGAATGGCGAGCGCTTGTGCAGAATGCGTGTGCTCATTACTCGCAGCGTGTCAAACACAGGTACGCATAGCACTGCCAATGTGAATGGGATGAGTCCCAGATTAGGGTCAATCGACTTGCCCTCGGGTGCTGTGGTGAGGATTGTCATCACAAATACCGAGAATACAACGCCGAGCGACAGAGTGCCCGCGTCGCCGATAAACATCTTTGACTTCTTGCCAAAGACATTATGTATGAAGAATGGCAACAACGATGTGGCAACGATAGCCGCCAGAGTCACCATACGGGTATCTCCCAGGGCGTGGAACATCATCGCAAAGAGTATGCAGCTCACGATTGTGTAGCCCGACGAGTAACCATCCACACCGTCAATGAGGTTGATGGCGTTGATAATACCCACGCAGGCAAATATTGTGAGTGGAATGGAAACGAATGTAGGAACGGTGTCGATGCCCCACAAGCGGTAGAAGTCGTTAATCTGACTTCCCGTTGTTGCTATGAGGAAGCACACCAGCAGAATCTCCGCCACGAATCTCACCTTTGGCGAGAGCGAAATCATATCGTCAATCATTCCCACGATGAGGATGATGATGATTGCCGCAAAGGCGGGGAACAGGTCCGAGAAGTCGCCGAAGAGGTTGTAACCCATCACGCCGGTGAGGATTCCAAACACCACGGGCAGACCGCCCAGCACGGGTACAGGTACACGCTGTAACTTTCTCGCATCCGGATTATCGACGATATTCTTCGCGATAGCCATCATCAGAATGTAAGGACGAATCCAGCACGAGCACGCAAGTGCAATCAGTGCAGGTGCTGCGATTTGTAAAATTTCATTCATAACTCTAAATTTTATGTTAACCTACTAACCGTTTCTTCTTTTATCGTGTTCGGGTCAAGTTATCTATTGCTTGCGGATTTTTGTTTCCGTTTCTTGCCCCGTTTTGTCGCCTACTATTTCATCGGAACGAAACAGATGATATCTTTACTTTTAGTAAACCCCTTTACTTTTACTCTCTGCCAAATGTAGCGCTCATAGTAAACTGCGCAGTCTCTGCCGTTGGGTTTTGTGTGCTATTTTGGGTTGCTGATATCGGGCTGTTTCTTTATGTATGGGCATTCTCTTAGTTCCTTGAGGTGGTACATATACAGTTGTGCCTCAAGTTGTTACGCCTTTTTAGATTGTTGTTTTGTGCGATTTTATACACCTGAAATTATCATTGGGAAAATCGTTGCACACCGTACGCATACCTTCTCTAAAGCATACATACACCACAAAGCTAATAAAAATTTTGTAAAAAACACAATGAATTCCCAATTTTATTCACAGAATTCATTAAATAATTCAATAAAAACTTTTTCTGCTCCCCCACCGCCCGCAGGTGTTATTAGATTTGCAACGAAAGGAGATGGGCAATATCGAGAAAAATAATTCTTTTTGTATTCCCCTAATGTTTATCCTCTACTGAAAAAATCTGCATAATTTTCCGCCAATCGTGAATCAATTTTGCGACTTCTTTGTATATTTGTCTTTCTAAACGCTTTAATATGCAGAACAACTCATACCTGACGATAGATAATCAGCAGCACCGCTTTATGCAGCATCGTATCCACAAGATTCTGCTCGTGTGCTGTACCTACGATGGCTACATCCTCGAGGAGGATGGTCACATCGAGTCGCAAATCAACCGCGAGTATATGGAGCTCAATATGAGTAATCCACCCTCGCTCACACGCGTTGAGTCTACCGCCGACGCCCTTGAGATGCTGGCACACCGCAGCGACTTCGACTTTGTGCTGACGATGTACAATGTGGGCGAGCCAAATGTCTTCGATTTTGCTCGCGAGGTCAAGAAGATTGACCCCAATCTGCCAGTTGTTCTGCTGACGAGCTTCTCAAAGGAGATTTATCGCCAGATTGACGAGCAGAACTGCACCGCTATTGACAACATCTTCTGCTGGCACGGTAACACCGACCTTATCATCGCCATCATCAAGTTGATGGAGGACAAACTCAACGCCGAATCCGACCTTCTGGAAGGTGGCGTGCAGGCCATTTTGCTTGTTGAGGACTCGGTGAGATTCTACTCTACCTACCTGCCCGAGTTGTATAAGATTCTGCTTGTGCAGAACAGCGAATTTTTGAAGGATGCCTACAACGAGCAGCAGCAGATTAACCGTAAGCGTGCCCGCCCAAAGGTGCTGCTTGCGACCAACTACGCCGAGGCGATTGATATTTATAACCGCTACAAAACCAATCTGTTGGGCGTGATTTCCGATGTGGGTCTTGCCGTTGATGCGATGAGCAAGTCAGACAATGAAAAGAGCGATGCGGGTCTTGAGATATGCAAGATGATCAAGGAGGCTACGCCTTGGATGCCTGTCATCCTTCAGTCCTCGCAGGAGGATCTCAAGGCTGATGCTTTGAGGCTTGGTGCAGGCTTTATCTCCAAGTCATCGAAGACTCTCTTGCAGGAGTTGCAGGATGTAGTGTTGAGCGAGTTCGGTTTCGGTGATTTCATCTTCCGTGACCTTAATTCGGGCGCAGTTGTGGGTCGTGCCCGCGACCTTATGCAGATGCAGGAGCTGATTGCCACCGTGCCCGATGATGTGCTGGAGTATCACCTCTCGCAGATGCACCTCTCTAAGTGGCTCTACTCGCGTGGTCTGTTCCCGCTGGCGAGGGTCTTGCGTAGTATAAATAGTGGTCATTTTGCCTCTACTGCCGAGCACCGAGCAGCGCTCGTTTCGCTCTTCAAGGACTATCGCACGATGCTTGGTCAGGGTCTTGTGGCGCAGTTTGACGAGAATACATATAGCGACGCCATCGGTTTTGCCCGCCTTGGCGATGGCTCCATTGGCGGTAAGGCGAGAGGTCTGGCATTTATGAATAGTATGCTGGCGAAATACAACCACTACTATAAATATCCAAATGTGCGAATTATGATTCCTCGCAGTCTGGTTGTGGCGACCGACTACTTCGATGAGTTCATCAAACTCAACGGTTTGAAGTATGTCATCTCGCGCGACTTGGATGACGAGGCAATCCTCTCGGAGTTTCTCAATTCGGTGCTCCCTATTGAGTTGCACAAGAAGTTGAAAGTCTTTATCAAGAGTTGCAGCAAGCCTCTGGCAATCCGCTCCTCTTCAAAACTTGAGGACTCTCACTATCAGCCATTTGCAGGTATCTACTCCACCTATATGATTCCTCGCTGTGAGGACGATGACCAGATGTTGCGTATGTTGGTGCGCGCCATCAAGAGCGTCTACGCTTCGGTCTATTTCTCATCATCGAAGGCATATATCCAGTCATCGCAAAACCTCCTTTCTGAGGAGAAGATGGCGGTGCTCATTCAGGAGGTGTGCGGTACGGAGCAGAATGGCTACTTCTTCCCGACCTTGGCTGGTGTGGCTCGCTCGCAAAACCTCTATCCGCTCGGATATGAGAAGGCCGAGGATGGTGTTTGTAACATCGTGATGGGCTTGGGTAAGGCAGTTGTGGATGGCGGCAAGAGCCTCCGTTTCTCTCCAGCCTACCCCGACAAGGCGTTGCAGACCTCTACCGTGGAACTCACCGTTCAGGATGCGCAGACCGAGGTTATGGCGTTGAGCCTTAACCCTGACAACTTCCGTCAGTCGGTGGACGATGCAATCAACATCGAGAAGATTCCCGTGTCACGCATCAACGACTACCGCAATGCGAAATACGCCTGCTCATACTTTGATTATCAGAACAACCGCATCAGCGAGAGTCCTACCCTTTCGCGTTACTTCCGCGTCATCACCTTCAACCGCATCTTGAAGTATGGGGCGTTCCCGTTGGCTGACATCGTGCGCGATATGTTGCGTATGGGTGAGGAGGAGATGCGCTGCCCTGTGGAGATTGAGTTCGCTGTAAATATGGATGTGCCACCAGGTGAGATGCAGATATTTAACCTCTTGCAAATCAGACCAATCATCCGTAACGAGGAGAGCGCAAAACTCGACTGGTCAAAGGTTTCAACCGACAACGCAATAGTCTATTCGGAGAGTGCTCTGGGTGTGGGTCTTATGCGCGATATCAAGCGCGTGGTTTATATGAAGTTTGACGCCTTCTCATCGCTCAAGACGCAGGAGATTGCCGACGAGTTGTTTGCCTTGAACAAGCGAATGCGTGACGAGAAGTGCGAGTATGTGCTTATTGGTACAGGTCGCTGGGGCTCGTCTGACCCTAACCTGGGCGTGCCCGTTAAGTGGGCGCATATCTCTGAGGCGAGGGTCATCGTGGAGTGCGCTCTGCCTAACTTCAACATCGAGGCGAGTCAGGGTACTCACTTCTTCCAGAATGTCACCTCACTCGGCGTGGGTTACCTCTCGCTCAACCCATCTGCTGGCGAGGGTGCGCTCAACCTTGAGGCTATGGATGCAATGCCCGCTCTGTTCGATGGCAACTACCTCCGCTGCGTAGAGTTCCCCGAACCACTTTATATCTATGTGGATGGACAATCCAAGAAGGGTATTGTCAAGGTGAAAGAAGAATAGTATTTACACTTTCTTATAAAAATCAAGAGTGCCGACCCGAATGTCAGCACTCTTTTTTTTGTTGTATATCCTTTGGCTTGTTACTCTGCTACATTGATAAGGCGCTGCAACTTCCAAGAAAGCTCGATGTTCTCCATAATGCCGTTAATGAGCTCTGCACCAGTTCCGTAGAGGTATACTGGGATGAGCGCTGCTGTGTGGCTGCTTGTGCCGAAATTGTAGCCGATGCCGCTCTCTGGGAGTGTGAAGTCGGTCTTGCTACTTGGGATTGAGAGACCGCCAGTCTCGTGGTCGGCGCAAATCACTACCAATGTGCCTGGGTTGCGGTCTGCGTAGTCCATCGCTACATTCACCGCCTTGTTGAAGTCGCGCATCTCGGCGAGGATACCCGATACATCGCGGCTGTGGCTGCGACCATCAATCTGCGAGCCCTCGACCATCAAAACGAAGCCCTCCTTCTTCTGCTTCTTCACATTGTTCGAGAGAATCTCCAGTGCCTTGCTTGTAGCATCGGCGAGGAAGTCTGGCTGACGCTTCTCTACGGCTGGCATATTGTCATCAGCAATCAGGCCGAGCACCTGACCCTCGGTCTGTGCTGCGATCTCGTTCCAGTCCTTGCATACCTTGTAGCCCTTTGCCTCCAACTCCTCGATGTGGTTCTTTCCCATCTTCTTGAACACATCCTCAAAGTGCTTGATACCGCCACCAAAGGCAACATCAATGTCGCTATCCATAAAGTTCTTTGTGATGTTGGCGTAGTCGCCACGATTGTTCACATGGGCATAGAACGATGCTGGTGTAGCGTGCTGGATGGCGTATGTTGCCACCAAGCCAGTTGCGAAGTTCTTCTTCTCGGCCTTTGCGATGATTGACTCCACGGCTGTGCCATCTGGAGTCATACCGAGCCATCCGTTGTTGGTCTTATAACCGGTAGCCAGCGCTGTGCCCGATGCGGCAGAGTCGGTCACGCGGTTATTGGCTGAGTATGTTCTTGTGAGGGCGATGTTGTCGGCGCGGTCGAATGCCGTTGGGGCGTACTTCTCCTCCAGCTCCAGCATTGATACATGGGTCAGACCCATACCGTCACCAATCATATAGATGATGTTCTTGATTTTAGGTTGTTTTGGTGTTTTAGCCTCTGTTGGCAGGGCTGCGATGCAAGCGAGCAACGCAATTAAGATTACCTTTTTCATATTTTTAGTGAATTTGTACTACAAAATTATGTTTTTTTCGTATTTTTACAAAAAATAAAATCATTTTTATGGAAGTGAAAATAGCACCCGATTGGAAGGAGTTGTTGCAGGCGGAGTTTGAGAAGCCTTATTTCGAGCAGCTGACCACCTTTGTCAAGCAGGAGTATGGCTCTGCGACAATCTACCCTGCGGGTAAAAACATATTTCGTGCCTTCGACAAGTGTCCGCTGGAAAATCTGAAGGTCGTTATCATAGGTCAGGACCCCTATCACGGTGAGGGTCAGGCAAATGGACTCTGCTTCTCGGTGAATGACGGAGTGCAGTTTCCACCCTCGTTGCAAAACATCTTCAAGGAGGTGTGCGAGGATACGGGCTCGCCAATGCCTGCGAGCGGAAATCTTGACCGCTGGGCAGAGCAGGGCGTTCTGCTTTTGAATGCGGTGCTTACCGTGAGGGCACATCAGGCGGCGTCGCACGCGGGTCGCGGCTGGGAGCAGTTCACCGACGCAGTTGTCAGAGCAATAGCCCAGAAGAAGGAGGGCGTTGTCTATATGTTGTGGGGCAACTACGCCCAGAAGAAGGGTCAGATTGCCGACCCCAAACGCAACCTTATATTAAAGAGTGTCCACCCATCGCCCCTGTCGGTTTACAGAGGTTTCTTTGGCTGTAAACACTTTTCGCAGGCGAATGCCTACCTGCAGAGCATAGGTAAAACCCCAATCAATTGGTAATATGAACATTCGTGAAGTTTCAGGCGGCGCAGATATCCGCCGTATGACTGAGGTCGCCGCAATTGTGTGGCGCGAGGCAAACGCCGCATTTTGCACTCCCGAGCAGGTGGAGTATATGATAGAGATGTTCCAGAGTTATGAGGCTGTGTCGGGTCAGTTGATGCACGGCTACCGCTATTTTCTTGTTGAGGAGGATGGCGAGATTCTGGCTTACTTCGGCGTGCAGCCACAGGGCGAGCGCTTGTTCCTGAGTAAGTTCTACATCCTCAAGGAGCATCGTGGCAAGGGTATCTTTTCGCTGGGTCTTAACTATATGAGCGACCTCTGCCGTGAGTTGCAACTCGATACCATCTATCTCACTGTAAATCGCAATAACACACACGCTTGCGAGGTTTACCTCCACAAAGGTTTCCGCATCGCCGAGGCGGCTGTGGCAGACATCGGTTGCGGTTTTGTGATGGATGATTATATTATGGAATTTGATGTAGATGAAATTGCCTAAAAAGGAGTTTTCGGCGTTGCGCTCACTCTCAAAATGCTCATTTACGCTTTAGTAAACTCCGCTTTTTCGAGTTTCGCAAGCCGTGAAAACCCTCATTTTATACAACTCTTTTAAGAGAGACAGAAAATAACAAACAAAACAAGAGGCTATCCTGCAAAGGGTAGCCTCTTGTTTTTCACAATATCCCAAACTTACTCCTGCTCCTTTGTTTTGCTGCGAGGAATAATCAAGTTCAAAATCACACCCACAACGGCCGAAAGACCGATGCCGCCGATAGTGAAACCGCCGAATGCGAACTCTGCGCCACCGATGCCGAGCGTCAGGATGAGAGAGGCAATCACCAGGTTGCGAGTGTCACCGAGGTCTACCCTATTCTTCACAAGGCTGTTCACACCCACCGACGCAATCGTGCCGAACAAGAGAAGCATAATACCGCCCAGCACTGCCTCAGGGATGGTCTTCAAAAGTGCGCTCACCTTACCCAATACAGAGAACAGAATTCCGAAAATACCCGCAATGCGAATCACTGAAGGGTCAGCAATCTTTGTCAGCGAGATAGCTCCAGTCACCTCTGAATAAGTTGTTACGGGAGGTCCGCCAATCAATGAAGCTGCCATACACGCCAAGCCATCTCCAAGCATTGTGCGGTGCAGACCTGGGTCCTTCACGAAGTCCTTGCCTGTCACCTCGTTGATGGCGTAGATGTCGCCGATATGCTCAATCACGGGAGCGATAGCCACGGGAGCCATAAAGATGATAGCCTCCCAGCACAACTGCGGACGCACGAAGGCAGGCAGAGCAAACCAAGGGGCATCCAGCACGGGCTGGAAGTCAATAATACCGAGGATAGTAGCCGCAATGTAACCCACCACGATACCCGCAAAGATAGGAATCAGGCGAAGCAAACCCTTGCCAAAGAGCGAAACTGCAACCGTAGTGAGCAGAGCGATGAGGGCTAAAGGCCAATTGCTTTTTGCCATATTTACGCCCGTGCCCGCCAACGACAGACCGATAAGCATAATCACGGGACCTACCACCACAGGAGGAAACAGTCGCGCGATGAAGCCCACGCCTCGCAGACGCACCAGCAGACTCATCAATCCATACACAGCACCCACGGCAACCAATCCCGACAATGCGCCAGGCAGACCGAAGAGCTCCGTAGCTTTGATGATTGGTGCGATAAAGGCGAAGCTGCTACCCAGGAATACGGGCACCTTGCCCTTGGTTACGGCGTGGAAAATCAGCGTGCCGACACCCGCCGTGAGCAGCGCCACCGATGGGTCCATACCCACCAGCAGGGGCACCAGCACCGTTGCGCCAAAAGCCACAAACAAAAACTGCGCACCAACGACAGTTTTCTGTACTGGACCGAGAGTTGAGTTAGTTTTCATACATTTAGTTAATTATGGTTACTACAAAAATAGCACTTTTGGTCGAAAAAAATCTATGTTTTTGAAAAAATATGCTATATTTGCATATAGAACATTAAATACTTCACTATGGCTTTACATATTATCGACCACCCATTGGTGCAGCATAAGTTGACTCTTATGCGTAAGAAGGATACCTCTACGATGAAGTTCCGCGAACTGCTCAAGGAGATTGCTATGTTTATGGGTTATGAAATCACCCGCGACTTCCCGCTCACATACGAGGAGATTGAGACTCCGTTGCAGAAGATGTCTGCTCCCAAGATTGCGGGCAAGAAGGTTGTAATCGCCCCTATCCTCCGCGCTGGATTGGGTATGGTAGAGGGTTTGACAACACTAATTCCATCCGCAAGAATTGGACACATCGGTATGTATCGTGACGAGGAGACTTGTCTGCCCGTGTTCTATTACTACAAGATGCCCGTTAACAAGGATCGTCTGGTGATTGTCACCGACCCTATGCTGGCTACGGGCGGCAGCGCTTGCGATGCTATTGCTCGTTTGAAGGAGGATGGATATAAGTCTATCCGCCTGATGTGCCTGGTGGCTTCACCACAGGGTGTAAAGGCTGTCGAGGAGAAGCATCCCGATGTGGATATCTATCTTGCGTCGCTTGATGAGGGCTTGAACGAAAAGAACTACATCCTCCCAGGTTTGGGTGATGCTGGTGACCGTATCTTCGGTACAAGATAAAAAAGAAGCCGTCTAACAAGGTGATTTCTGCGTTGCGCTCACTCTCAAAATGCTCATTTACGCTGAGTAAACTCCGCTTTTTCACACTTCGCAAGCCTAAAAATCCCTCTTGTTATACAACTTCTCAAAGAAAAAGGGGTTGTCCATTTTACTTATTGGACAACCCCTTTTCTATTGCTACCCTATTTATCCCAAGTAAGACTTCAGGAGCTTGCTGCGTGATGACTGACGCAGGCGGCGGATAGCCTTCTCCTTAATCTGACGCACGCGCTCGCGTGTGAGATCAAACTTCTCGCCAATCTCCTCCAGAGTCATCTCCGAGCAACCGATGCCGAAGAAATACTTGATGATGTCGCGCTCACGCTCGGTGAGGGTCTCAAGTGCGCGGTCAACCTCTGTTGCGAGTGACTCGTTAATCAAACCGCGGTCTGCATTTGGTGAATCAGCATTTACCAACACATCCAAAAGGCTGTTGTCCTCACCATCCGAGAATGGAGCATCCACCGAGATGTGGCGACCTGCAACACGCAGAGTGTCAGACACCTTCTCCTTTGGTAATGCCAACTCCGAAGCCAACTCATCTGGTGATGGAGTACGCTCATACTGCTGCTCAAAGCGAGCCAAAGCCTTGTTGATCTTGTTGAGCGAACCTACCTGATTAAGCGGCAAGCGCACGATACGGCTCTGCTCTGCCAACGCCTGCAGGATTGACTGACGAATCCACCATACGGCGTATGAGATGAACTTAAAACCACGAGTCTCATCGAACTTCTCTGCCGCCTTGATAAGACCCAGGTTACCCTCGTTGATGAGGTCAGGCAGACTCAAACCCTGATTCTGGTACTGCTTTGCTACTGAGACAACGAAACGCAGGTTAGCCTTTGTGAGCTTGTCCAACGCCTCCTGGTCGCCCTTGCGGATTCGTTGTGCGAGTTCTACCTCCTCCTCTACTGTGATGAGCTCCTCCTTACCGATCTCCTGCAAATACTTATCAAGTGACGCACTTTCGCGGTTAGTGATTGATTTCGTGATTTTTAATTGACGCATAATCTTATATTTTAATTCCTTCTTTGGCTTGAGTTAAACGAAAAGAGAATTCGCTTTTCATCATACTACGCAAAGCGACCTGTTTTTGTTTCACTTTTGCTAAAATATTTTATATATTTTCTTAACTTTTTCTCTCAAGCCACCTAAATAACGCACCTTGTAGCAGAAAAATTTTCCTGCGGCAGAGAAAAAAGTTGTGCAAACAAAGGCGAATATTAGGTAAATGCACCTCGTTCACGAGGTGCTATCTAAAGCGGGTATGGCGCGAAGCGCCACCCCCGCTACCCACGAAGATATGTTGTGATGTAAATTAGGATTATACCTTATTTTGAGATTTACTCTTTCTTCCCCACGATATTGCCCCAATATTTTGTAATGTAGTCGGCGAGGTATTGCTCGAGTTCGGGGCTGTCAATGATTTCGATGTCGCTCATCAGACCCACCACAAAGCGACCCACGCCAGCGTAGTTCGCAACATCGGTCTTGAGCAACCATTTGCCATCCTCGGTAGGCGTAAGGTATTGTTCTGCAAGCGGATACTCCTCGATGAGCAGGTTGCGTGAGCGGATGCTCAACTTCAGACATATCGGGTGACGCTGCTCGTTGTGCATACGGAAGATGTCGATGAAACCCTGCTGGTGCTCACTCTCCCACTCCCACGGCTGCTGCAAAATCTCCACCGAGCCGATGCGCGATAGTTTGAAGAGTTTGCACGACTTGCTCTCGGTGTCGAAGCACCACACCTGCACATAGTTTGTTGTGAAGGCGAATGGCTCAACCACTCGGTCGCGGATAGTACCCGCATTTGATGAACGGTAGTCCTTGAGGATAACTTGCTGGCGAGACTCTATCGCCTCGATGATGTTATGTACATTCGACGAGTTGCTGCCTCGCACGATGGTGTCGGCCAGAATCTTGTTGTCGTAGACCGAGTAGAGCTTTCGTTTGAGGTTGAGTTTCAGCTGGTTGGTGTCGTCAATGTTCTCGATGGCACGCTTCAGAATAACGGCCTCCTCCTCGGTAAAGTGGATGAGTTGCGAGATATCCTTGAAGTATGGCGACGCCTTGTCCAGACGGATGAAGTTGCCGTGCTTCTTAATCACGAAGCCCGCCTCGCGGAAGGTGTCGATGTAACGATATACGGTGCGGCGAGACATTGAGAGTCGCTCTGCGATTGCGTCTACGGAGTAGGATGTGTTTGTTGTGAGCATCTTCATCAGACGCAACATACGGTCAATTTTAGGCTGGTCCATCGTCTTGGTTGGGTTTTAGTTAATGCAAATATAAGAAAAAGAAACTTAAATCGGAATAAATATTTTCGCCAGAAAAGAGATTGTCGCAAGCCGGCGGTTCTCGCAAAGACCTTTCGGAAGCCACCGCCTCCAAAGTAGATATCCATAAAAACAATTAGAGGTTGCAAACCCTACCGGGAACGCAACCTCTAAAGTCAATATTGTCGTGGCTGTTAGCCCTTCGCAATCAACTTCTCCAACTCCTCGAGTTGGCTCTTGAGCACCTTATCGGTCTCTGTGAGGTTTACCACATTCTTGCACGAGTGGAGCACGGTGGCGTGGTTACGACCGCCGATGGCAGAACCGATAGCCGCCAATGGCAATTTGGTGTGCTGCTTTGCAAGATACATCGCAATCTGACGCGCCTGCGCCACCTCGCGTGTACGCTTTGTTGAGTTGAAGTCCTTCTCGTCAATCTCATAGTACTGACATACAATCTCGGTGATGCGGTTCACTGAAATCTCCTTCTGTGACACCTGTACATACGCCTTCAGTACCTCCTTTGCCAAAGTGACTGTCAATCTGCGGTTTAGGTACGATGAGTTAGCCTTCAACGAGAGCAACGCACCCTCAATCTCTCGGATGTTAGCCGAGATGTTATCTGCCAGGTAGTTAATCACATCCTCCGAGAGGTGGATGCCCATAGACTCCGCCTTTGTGCGTACAATCTTGAGCTTTGTATTAAAGTCAGGCGTGTCAATCTGTGCCGACAAACCCCACTTGAAACGGGTGAGCAGACGCTGCTCGATATCCTTCAACTCTACGGGTGGCTTATCCGATGTGAGAATCAACTGCTTGCCAGAAAGCTGCAGGTGGTTGAAGATGTTAAAGAAGGCATTCTGGGTACCAGTCTTACCTGTAAGCTCCTGAATATCATCGATAATCAAGACATCAATCATCTGATAGAAACGGATGAAGTCGTTGATTTCGCCATTCTTGTATGCTGTCTGGAACTGCGCCTGGAACTTGTTTGTAGGCACATACAACACATGCAACTCTGGGTGACGCTCACGCACCTCGTGACCAATCGCCTGAGCGATGTGGGTCTTGCCGAGACCTGAGCTACCATATATATATAAAGGGTTGAATGGTGACGAGCCTGGCTGGAGAGCCACAGTCATACCCGCCGAGCGAGCCAAACGGTTGCAGTCACCCTCGATGTGAGTCGAGAAGGTGTACTTGGCATTGAGCTGTGGGTCGATGGTCAAGCGCTTCAATCCTGGGATAGCGAATGGATTTTTGATGTTCGAAGTGTCGGTCTGTGCCACATGGCGCGAGATGTCGGTAATATCGGTGTTTGAAGCCACCTCAGCCTTCTCCTCTGCGGTCGGAACGGCACACGACAACTTGGTCTGACGACCATACATCTGCATAATCGCCTGCGCAAAAATCTTCTTGTAGTTCTTCTCAATATGATGGATGCTATTCTCGTCAGGGAACATCAATCTAAGGTTTGTACCATCAAACTTGATAGGCTTGATAGGCTCGAACCATCTCGCGAACTCCTCGGGTGAGGTCTGCTCCTTGATGCGGTTCAAACATACCTGCCAAACTTCTGTATTTGTATATGCGCTTGCCATTTCGTCCTAAATTCTTCTTCGTTGTTTCAAAATATCGCTATCTTTGGCGCGAGTTTTGCCCGAGCAGCCTTGATTTCGGTTGTAAGGATGACTTATCGTTTGAGTCCCAGCGACTTATGCTTTTCGGCTTGTGCCGCCCCTAAAACTCTATATAAATAAGTATCACCGCCAACCTCCACAAAGCGGCCTTCACAAAATTCAGCCTGTCGCGGATTGTTGTTCTTTGACACTGCAAAGATGTGAATAATTTTATCAAAAACAATCTCATTTTTGTTTGTTTCTTTTCTTTTTTTGTATATAGAGAAACAACACTTTTTTTCGCCGAAATTTTTAACTCGCTGATATTGAATAATTGAAAAAAAAGCATTACTTTTGTCTATCAAAAATTGATATAAAGGTTAGTAGGGTAATAATTAAAACTTATAATACTATGGCAAACAATTTGGAACAGCAAGTTTTGACCAAGGCGCAGGCTTGGCTCGAGGGTAACTACGACGAGGCAACCAAGGCGCAGGTTAAGGAGTTGATTGATAACAATATGCAGGAGCTTACTGAGAGCTTCTACAAGGATCTTGAGTTCGGTACAGGTGGTCTTCGCGGCATTATGGGCGTTGGTACCAACCGTATGAATGTCTACACCGTAGGCACAGCCACTCAGGGTTTGGCTAACTACTTGAAGCAGAACTTCGCAGGCGAGCAGGTGAAGGTAGCTGTGGCACACGACAGCCGCAACAATTCACGCCTCTTTGCCGAGCATGTGGCTGACATCTTCGCCTCAAACGGCTTCAAGGTATATCTCTTCGACGCATTGCGTCCTACCCCAGAGATGAGCTTCGCAATCCGTGAGTTGGGCTTGCACTCTGGTGTTGTGATTACAGCTTCTCACAACCCAAAGGAGTACAACGGCTACAAGGCTTATTGGACTGATGGTGCGCAGGTTACATCTCCACACGATGTTAATATCATCGACGAGGTTGCAAAGATTACCTCAAACGATCAGGTGTTGAAGGGTCTCAACCCAGAGAACATCACAATCCTCGGCGAGGAGTTCGATCAGATCTACCTCGACCGCATCAAGCAGGATGTTCAGCTCTCACCTGAGTGTGTAGCGAAGTACCACGATATGAAGATTGTCTACACCCCACTCCACGGTTCGGGTGTGCGTCTTGTGCCAGAGTCATTGAAGAACTTCGGCTTTACCAATGTTATAATGGTGCCAGAGCAGTCGGTTGTTGATGGTAACTTCCCAACAGTAGAGTCTCCAAACCCAGAGGAGCGCAAGACTATGTCGATGGCTATCGACTTGGCGAAGGCTGAGGGTGCTGATCTTGTGTTGGCTACCGACCCAGACTCTGACCGCTTGGGCGTTGCATTGCGCACAGGTGCAGGCGATTATGTATTGCTCAATGGTAACCAGACATTGGCACTCTTGTTGAGCTACCAGCTCACTCGCTGGGCAGAGCTCGGTAAGATTGATGGCAAGCAGTACGCAGTAAAGACCATCGTGACATCACAGATGGCAAACGCCGTAGCAGAGCACTTCGGTGTTAAGTGTTACGACTGCTTGACTGGTTTCAAGTATATCGCAAAGATTATCCGCGAGAACGAGGGCGTAACAAAGTATATCGGCGGTGGCGAGGAGAGCTTCGGTTATCTGGCTGGTGACTATGTACGCGACAAGGATGCAGTATCGGCTTGTGCATTGGCTGCTGAGGCTGCTGCGTGGGCAAAGGATACAATGGGTTTGACACTTTATGAGTGGTTGCAGCAGTTGTATGTTAAGTATGGTTTCTTCCGTGAGTCGTTGGTATCAGTTGTCCGCAAGGGCAAGGAGGGTGCCGAGCAGATTCAGCAGATGATGGTTGACTTCCGCACTAACGCACCACAGTCATTGGCTGGCTCACAGGTTGTTAAGGTGTTGGACTACAAGTCACTGGAGGAGACAAATGTTCTCACTGGCGAGAAGACACCTATTGAGCAGGATTCAAGCAATGTGCTTCAGTGGATTACAGCCGATGGTACTATCGTATCAGTTCGCCCATCAGGTACTGAGCCAAAGATTAAGTTCTACTTCGGTGTTAAGGAGCCATTGGCATCAGTTGAGCAGTACGACGAGGTGTTGGCAAAGCTCGATGCAAAGGTGGAGGCTATCAAGCAGGACTTGAAGTTGGTGTAACACCTATTGAGTGATAAAACTAATCCGATTGGCATTTGCTGATCGGATTTTTTTGTTTTATGGGTGCGAGTAGTCGATATTTTTCCTAACTTGCAGTGATTTTGGAGTATTAATTATATTTTTGAGAGTATGAGAACTTCTATCTATAAAGGTATTCTTTTTTTGCTGTTGTGCGTAACTGGGTTTACAATGCCGCACACTCTTTATGCGCAGGAGCAGGCAGAGGAGAAGATAAAGGTCGTTGTGACCGACGATGGTGTCCTGTTCAATGGCGAGTCAACCACTATGGATGCCGTGCCCGAGCAGTTCTGGCAGGCGTTGCAGCGCAATCCTCGCATCAAGTACTCCATCGCCGCCGCCAATAATAAACCCGAGACCGTTGCCCGTATGCAGTCGCTCTCAAAGTCTATTATGGAGCACATCTCGCGCCAGCAGATGGTGGGCACATCCAGCGAGGAGAGTCGTCTGCGTATTGATATAACTCCCGACCACCTTTCCCTGCAACTTGGTAAGGATACGCCGCAAAAAATCTCTGTAAATGAGATGGATGCAGTGAGTGATCTCATTTGTGACTTTATCTTGACCCGCGAGGTGGGCGAGAAGCAACTCTTTGTTCTTGAGGATGGTACAGAGTTTGAGCATACACCCAACGATGCCGTGATTGTGACCTTCGCCAGCGAGCGTGGTGCTGAGATTGAGCGTGTTGCGCAGGCTGTAAACAACGCCATAGCCGATGGCTTTGATTTGAGGCGTAGTGCCCTCGCCGAGCAGGTACTCTCACTCCCCTACCACGAGTTGGACAATGTGTCGCGCAGTGTCTTTATGGCGGCTGTACCCAAGCGCACACAGAGCAATGTCCAGCAGATGCAGAGCAAGTCGGTGCGTGAGATTAAGCGCGAGGATAACAGCAAGGCGGTTGATTTGCTCACAATGTGTCTTGTGAAGGCCGATGGCACTTTTGCCTGGGAGGGTAAGAGTTATAGTCTGAACGATATACAGAAGGTGCTCGGCACCGATTTCGATACCTCAAAGTTGATGTTCGATGCTCCGCTTGTTGAGATGATTATGGAGGAGGCGTTCGGCAAGAAAGCGCCCGATTTGAACCATATTGACACCGCTATGCTGATGCGTATGCTTGGTTTCGGTGCTCCCGATTTAGTGGCTGGTGTAGTTAATGTTGTCGCCCATTCGGCGAAGGTGTTGCGCGCCAACCCCGACCTTGTGGATGCCTATGTGCCGATTGCAATCAGTGGTCTTGACCTTGTTGCTCTGGATGCTGATGGCACAGAGGCTCAGCAGATTAAGGATGCCGCAAGCCTTGAGGTGCGCTTTACTATTTTGGGTAACGATAGTTGCCGCTCGGGGGCGAAGAAACTCTCTGTCAGCGTTCTGGAACTCGCCTCTGCCACAGAGTCGCTTGTACACTACACCGCCCAGTATGAGAACGAAGATTTGCCTGTCGTTATTCCCATAGACCTCCACCCTTCTGCCGCCAAAGGCACCTACCTTGTCAGCGTTCAGCGAGGCAAGCAGTCGCTCGGTGTCATCGAGGTTGAGATGAGGTAGTATGTATACCTAATTAAAAAGTAACCACCCAAACCTTTTGGTCTGGGTGGTTTTTCTTTTACTGAAATTTAAACATTATCGGCAATGTGTATTTTATCCTGACTGGATGCTCGTTGATTGTGCCTGGTGTCCACTCGGGCGAAGAGTAAATTACTCGTTTCACCTCGTTTGAGAGCATCGAATGAGGTGTTTTCAACACCTTGATATCCTTTGTTGGCAGCGTGCCATCCGTGTCAACTACAAACGAAAGCACCACTCTACCCTGTATATTCTTCTTGATAGCCTTTTTGGGGTAGGTGATGTTTTTCATCACCCAGTAGCTGAATGATGTGAGGTCGCCGCCTTGGAATGAAGCTGCAGACTGCTCCAAAATCTCGCCACCATACTCCTTCGCATAGCTCCACTCTCTGTCCTCGCCCTGACCGATACGCACAGCGTGGATGCGCTTTGTTGCGGTGTTGATGGTCATAATGTCGAACGCCTGCTCGTTTGTTGTGCCTCGCTGGCGTGGCAGGTGCCTGAATTTTGGGTCGTCGTTGTACCACGCGTCGCAGATTGTGCCAATCGAGAGCACGCCACGCTCGAAGTGTGACTCGTCGCGGTGAGCGTGTCCGCTTACGATGCAGGCAATGGTGTTGTTACACTTTGTGAAGTCTGCCTCAATCTTAAAACCCTCATTGTGAGAGAATTTCTCGCCATTCTGCATTGCAATAAGCAACTCGTGCAGGAAGTTCATCTCCTTTACACCGCCCATCTTAGGGTCGATTGGCGCGTGTGTGAAGACCACGATAGTCTTGCCCTTGCACTTCAGCGCCTTCTTCACCAGCCAGTCAGCCTGCTTCTGCGAGAAGCCGTAGTTCACGCCCCAGCTGATTGAGGTGTTGATATTCTCAAAGAGGTCGAGTGCGATGTAACGCACATTCTGCTTCTTGTCATCCCAATAGTAGTAGCACTCGCCCTTTACGCCCTTCACAAGATCGGCGATTGGGCGTGTCGTGTAGTCGTAAATCTCCTGCTGCGTAGCGGTGTAGCCACCCTGGTCGTGCCAGCCGTTGCGGATGGTGATGTCGTGGTTACCCTTCACGCCATACACTCGGCCGTAGTCGCGCATCACCTGCAGGTAGTACTCTGCCTCCTCCATCGCGCTGTCCTTGGTGCCAAATGCAAAGATGTTGTCGCCGCCATAAACGGTAAATGGCATATTCACCTGCTCGCCGATATGCTTGATGAGCGGGAACGACATCTTGCCATTGTCGCGCCAGTGACCATCGGTGATGTATGGGAATGTGACGCCACTCTGCGCTGACTCGATGTTCTGCTTGATTTTCTCAATCTTACCCTCGAGGTATCCGTTCTCGAAGTAGTATGCTGGAATCTCCTGCGCAAAGGTTACGGCGCACGCCAGCAAGGTCGCAAGTGTTAAGGTTAGTCGTTTCATACTATTTTACTCTAATGATGTTAATTCCATCTCTGAGTGGCAGAATCACGCTCTCTACCCTCTCATCCTCCACTACCATTCGGTTAAACTCTATGAGTGCCTGTGTATGCAGGTCGTTGTGTGCTACGGGCTGCACCACCTT
>JAFYOF010000004.1 GCA_017560305.1 Alistipes sp. | reverse complement strand
TTTCGAGAACCGTGAGCAGATTGAGATCTCACGCTACTATGAGCGTCTTCCAAAGCCAGTGATCATCGCTACCGAGGAGTTCCTCGATGACGAGATCTACTACCGCAGAGGTTAATATGAATTGGGACTGTCGGGCGCGGAGCGAAGGCTTCGTCGGGGCTCGGCTGCTATCCCAAGCGCTAACACAAACCTTATATGTTGAAGGGTAAACATATCATACTTGGAATTACGGGTAGCATAGCCGCTTATAAGTCGGCTGTGCTTTGCCGTTTATTGGTGTCAGCAGGTGCTGAGGTGAAAGTGGTGATGACACCGCTCGCAAAACAGTTCATCACGCCGCTGACAATGGCCACCGTGTCGCAGCATCCTATCTTGGTCGATTTCTTCAATCCCGAGAATGGAGAGTGGAACTCGCACATCAAGTTGGGCGAGTGGGCTGACCTGTATCTCATCGCACCAGCGACAGCCAACACGATGGCGAAGATGGCGACGGGCGTGGCTGATAATCTGTTGCTTACGACATATCTCTCGGCGCGTTGCCCAGTGGCAGTAGCCCCAGCAATGGACCTTGATATGTATGCTCACATCGCAACGCAGCGTAACATCACAACTCTGCGTCAGGATGGCGTGCACATCATCGAGCCAGGGTCGGGATTCCTTGCCAGCGGTCTTGTGGGCAAGGGTCGTATGGCCGAGCCAGAGCAAATCGTAGAGGCCGTGAAGGCCATCCTTCCCGAAAAAAAAAAGAGTTTAGAGGGTAAGCACTTCCTCGTTACGGCGGGCGCTACCATCGAGCCTATTGACCCCGTGAGATTCATCTCGAATCACTCATCGGGCAAGATGGGTTATGCCGTTGCAGAAGCGCTTGCGGAGCGTGGCGCTAAGGTTACGCTGGTGAGTGGTCGCACATCATTGGCTACGCCCAAGGGTGTCGAGCGAGTGGATGTGTTGAGTGCCGATGAGATGTGGCAGGCGTGTGTGGAGCGTTTCCAGCAGACCGATGGCGCTGTGATGTGCGCTGCAGTGGCTGACTATACGCCCGTGCAGGTTGCGACCGAGAAACTCAAGAAGAGCGACGACGATATGAAGATTGAGCTTCGTCGCACCAAAGATATTGCCGCTACGCTGGGCGCCGAGAAGGGTAAGCGTGTGCTGGTGGGCTTCGCTATGGAGACCGAGAATGAGCAGCTGAATGCCGAGGGTAAGCTCAAGCGCAAGAACTTCGATTTCATCGTGCTCAACTCGTTGCGCACCGAGGGTGCGGGCTTCCGTGGCGACACCAATGTGGTGACGCTCATCGACAGTGAGCGAAGCGAGGAACTGCCACTGATGACGAAGCGCGAGGTGGCGGAGAAGATTGTAGATAAGATAGAGAACTTTTTGTAAGACAGATAGTTATGTTGCAACGACTCTCGGTAGAGAATTATGCTTTGATTGATAAACTCGATTTGGCGCTGGATGCCCACCTGAATATCATCACGGGTGAGACTGGTGCTGGAAAATCCATATTGCTGGGTGCTCTGGGCTTGTTGCTGGGTAACAAGAACGAGAGCGGCTCAATCCGCGATATGGAGCGCAGTTGCATTATCGAGGGCGTGTTCGACATTGGCGGTTATGCGTTGGAGTCGTTCTTCGAGGAGAATGACCTCGACTATGAGCCGCAGACCGTGGTGCGCAGAATGATCTCTCCTGCGGGCAAGAGCCGTGCTTTCATCAACGATATGCCTGTGCAGCTCGCCACTTTGAAGGAGTTGGGCGCAAGGTTGATTGACATCCACTCGCAGCATAAGAATATGATTCTCTCGGACGAGATGTTCCGCATAGATGCCGTTGACACCATTGCTGGCTCAAGCGAGGTTGTGGCGGAGTATAAGTCGCTCTACAAGCAGTTGTGTGCTGCCGAGCGTGAGGCGGAGCGTATGGTTGCCGAGGCGGAGGCACTCCGTAAGGATGAGGAGTGGTTGCGCTATCAGGTGTCGGAGTTCGAGGCTGCGGCGCTCAAGGAGGGCGAACTTGCTGAGGCGGAGGCGCAGCTGGCGGTGTTGGAGAATGCCGACCAGATTGGCGAGGCGCTGATTACGGTGCGCAACATTCTAGATGCTGAGCAAATAGGTGTGCTTGAGCAACTTGCCTCGGCGCAGAGTGCCATTGCAAGGGTGAGTGATAACTATCCTCGTGGCGAGGAGATTGCCCAGCGTCTGCACTCGGTGGTGCAGGAGTTGAAGGATGTGGGTGCTACCGTGGCGGATGACAGCGAGCGCATTGACGCTGACCCCGAGCGATTGCAGCGACTTACCGACCGTGTGAATATGATTTATTCGATGTGCCAGAAGCACCGCGTGAAGGGGCTTGAGGAGTTGATTGAGGTGGGCGAGAAGTTATCGGCGCAGCTAAAAGCGATTACTCACTCTACCGAAAACATCGAGCGTCAGCGTGAACTCATCGCAAAGTTCAAGGCGCAGGCTACTGCGAAGGCGGAGCATTTGCACGCTATGCGTGAGCTGGCGGCGAAGCAGATTTCAGCCGAGGTGGCGGCTATGTTGCAGCGACTCGGAATGGCGGAGGCTCGCTTTGAGGTGGAGGTTATCTGGTCGGAGGAGTTGATGCCTATGGGTGGCGACAAGGTGCGATTTGCATTCTCGGCCAATAGCGGTATGGCGTTGCAGGCGGTTGAGAAGGTGGCTTCGGGTGGTGAGATTTCCCGCGTGATGCTTGCCCTGAAGGCTATGATTGCCAAGCAGAAGCAGCTGCCTACGATTATCTTCGATGAGATTGATACTGGCGTGTCGGGTCGCATAGCCGATGCTATGGGTGAGATTATCAGCGCGTTGGGCGAGAATATGCAGGTGGTGGCAATCACCCACTTGCCACAGGTGGCGTCGAAGGGCGCAAGTCATTTTGTAGTATATAAGCAGAATAGCCGAACAAACATCACTCTGCTCGACAAGGAGCAGCGTGTGGAGGAGATTGCCAAGATGTTGTCGGGTAGCGAGATTACCGAGGCGGCGATGTCGCAGGCGCGTCTGTTGTTGGGCAAAAACAGTTAGGATATGAAGTTGAGAATTGTTGCTTTAATAGCATTGTGCCTTTCGTTGTGCGGTTGCGGGGAGAGCGACCTGAGAAAGGAGTTGAAGGGCGTACTTAACGAGGCTGTGGTGCGTTATGGCGCTATGGCAGACCAGATTGAGCAGTCGGGTGGTGTTTACCCCTACGCCTTCGATGGTGGCGAGATGTTGCCAGCCGTGGAGGATAAGATGTGGGCAACGGGCTACTTCGCTGGTAGTTTGTGGATGCTTGGCGAGTGGGCTGAGGATGCCGAGATGCTGGAGAGCGCCTATGTACACACGCGCCGATTGGATAAGGTTATCAGCACCAAGAATATGCACGACTACGCAGTGGTGCTGAATGCAGCGCACAAGAAGGGTCAGCTGATAAAGCCTACCGATTATCTCTCGCAGTCACTCTTTATGGTGGCGAAATCAATGTCAAACCACTTCGCGGCGGTATATAAGTCGGTGGATAACCAGGAGGGTGAGCCCGATTGGTATCATCGTGTATCGGTGCGTACGATGCCTGTGCTTGAGTTGATGTACGACAACGGCTGGGCAGGTTATGCAAAGATTCACGCAATGAAGACCATCGAAAATCAGTTCCGTGAGGATGGCGCAATCTATGAGGGTTACATCTATAACAGCGAGAATTTCGAGCCTATAGCACCATTCTCTATTCACGGCGCGGGCGAGAAGTCGGCGTGGGCGCAGGGTCAGGCGTTGGCGCTCTATGGCTATGCGATGCTCTACCGCAAGAGCGAGGAGAAGGAGTTCTTGAACAAGGCGCAGTCGCTGGCGGATTACATCATTGCGCACCTTGACGAGAGCGGTATCCCAAACTGGGATTTCGACTCGGAGGATGCGTTGAAGGATAGTGCTGCGGCAGCGATTATGGCATCGGCTTTGGTTGAGTTGTATGATTTGACTCGCAACGAGCAGTATCTGCTCACGGCAGAGCGTCAGCTTAAAACATTGTGCTCGGCAGAGTATCTTGCCTCGGCGGACGAGTGCGGTGGTCTGCTCATCAAGCACGGCGTCGGCAATCGTATGGCTGGCGAGCAGGTGGATGCGGCGCTGATTTATGCCGATTACTATTTCATCGAAGCAATTACGCGTTACCTTAATTTATAAGGAGAGGAAGAAAGATAAAAGAGACTGCAACTGCAGTCTCTTTTTTTTTACTTATTCGGTGGCATATATCCCATACGGAAGCGGCGCTCCTTGTCGGTGGGGAAGTCCGATGGAACGGCTTGCTTCACCTTGCCCGTTGCTGCCCACTCCGTGCCGCGCAGTAGCAGGGTCTGGAAACCAGCGCACTGCATTGCGGGATTCTCGGCAAGCGTTGGACCGCAGTGACCGAGCATAATGTGGAAGATGCGAGCCTTTCCGTAGTCTACAGTGAAGATGAGGGGCTCCTCGCGTCCCGAGCCGCCACTCTTTGGGTCGGCGTAGCCCGAGTAGAGCAAATCCTTGATCTTGGCTGGTCCGCGCATACGGTCATACATCTCATCCTGCGCGTGCATCCAGTTGTCGGGCAGTCCGCGCGTGATGGGGTGCTTGGCGTTGCGGCAGTGCATAGGGAAGCTGCGCTGTGCGCCGTGCGAGCCGCCCGCACCAGGTCCGTTGTCCAACACGCCGATGCCGTTTATGAGGTAGTAGTATGGTCCCGAACGCTGGTCGCGTCCCTCCCAGCCGCCGAGGGCGATAATCTTGTTGAACTCCTCCCAGTCAGCGAAGGCGTTGTCCGCCGCGTGATAGACCACCACGCCGCCGCCACGCTTGACATAGCGCAGGAATGCCTCGTCGGTGCTCTGTGACCAGCGGTCGCCGTTGTAGTCGAGTACAACCACATCGTAATCCTCAAACTTGGGGTTGAACTTGCTCATATCGCCGCCCTTGGCAGGGGTGAGCAGGGTATCCACCTCAAAGAGGTCCGACTGAGTGAGAATGAGTCGCAGAGCGCGGTGGCTCACAGGCCAGTTGTGGTTGTTTTGTCCCGAGATAATCAGCGCCTTCATCCGTTTTGTGCGGGCGAGTGCGGGCGAGAAACTTGTTGCGATGCAGATTGCAACAAGTGCAATGAAAATCTTATAGATGCGTTGCATAGTTTTGGGTTTTGGTCTCTTACAAAGATATGAAAACCTCTTGCGAAATCAAAATTTGCAGTCCTATTTTCCTTCCCACTCCGCAAAAAAAAGTTGCCCTCCCCGCAGGAAGAGCAACCCATAATATCTGTCGCAGATGATTAAACGAAAGGATACTTTACAACCTCAGCCTTGAGCAAGCGCTCGCGGATAACCACCGCCACGGTAGTGCCTACGGCTGCGTATTCGCTCTTGACATAGCCCAGCGCGATACCAACCTTCAACATTGGCGACATTGTGCCCGATGTCACTACGCCAATCTCCTCGCCCTCGAGGTTAGCGAGCTTGTAGCCGTGGCGAGGGATGCCTCGGTCAATCATCTTCAAGCCTACCAGCTTGCGCTGTACGCCCTCAGCCTTCTGCTTTGCGAGGAAGTCGCGGTCGATGAAATCCTTACCCTCTACGAACTTGGTCACCCAACCCAGACCAGCCTCCAGAGGAGATGTTGTGTCGTCGATGTCGTTGCCGTAGAGTGCAAAACCCTTCTCCAGACGCAATGTGTCGCGTGCACCCAGGCCGATGTTCTTCAAGCCGAACTCCTCGCCGGCCTTCCACATAGCCTCCCAGATGGTGTCGGCGTCAGAGTTGTACATATAAATCTCGCAACCGCCCGAGCCAGTGTAACCAGTAGCCGAGAGGATTACATCGCAACCCGCCAGCTTGCACATCTTGAATGTGTAGTAGGTCATATCCTCCACTGGCTCGTCGCACATCTTCTGCACGAGCTTCATAGCCAAAGGACCCTGAATAGCGAGCTGGGCGATGTTGTCCGATGCGTTCTCCAACTCAACGCCGGGCTTCATACCGAACTTCTCGCCCTCGGCGCAGATGTGTGCCCAGTCCTTGTCGGTGTTGGCTGCGTTGACGCAGAGCATATACTTCGTGTCGCTGAACTTGTAGATGAGGATGTCATCCACGATACCGCCCTTGCCGTTAGGCATAGTGGCATACTGCACCTTGCCATCGAAGAGCTTCGATACATCGTTCGATGCGATGTGCTGCAACAGGTCGAGCGCCTTCTCGCCCTTAACCCAAATCTCGCCCATATGGCTCACATCAAAGACGCCGCACTTCTCGCGTACGGTCATATGCTCGTCGTTGATGCCCGAGAACTCGATGGGCATATTATATCCCGCAAACTCTGCCATCTTGGCGCCTGCGGCGATGTGGTACTTTGTAAACGCTGTGGTTTTCATTTTGTTATAGTTTTAATTTGTGTTGTCGTTAGTGTATCTCCCTCTCGAGGCTTGGCTTTCGGCCTTTATCTGCGCCTGCTCGTCGGGAGAGAATGCCTTGCGCAGGAACTCAATCAGGGTGTCTATGGTTTCGTAGCCCGATTGTCGGCCAATGAGTTTGCCCTCGCCATCGTAGAGCACCAGTTCGGGCACTCCGCCCGTGCGGGCGTGTGTGCGGTGGAGTTCGCGTGCCCCCTTTGTGAGAGCCATATCCACCTTCTTGTACTCCATTCGGCTGATGAGTGCCACCACCTCGGGGTCAGTAAGACCCTCATCGGCTAAGCGCTTGCAGGGCTGGCATCCCTGAATGGAGAAGATGTAGAGCGAGGGGCGTCCCTTCGCCTTGGGCTGTGTGGTGGTCGCAGGGCTCTGCGCAATAGCGGTTGCCGCAATGCTAACCATCGCCGCAACAACCAAAAGATGCCTTGTTACCCAACCTCTCATATTACTTCTCGTTACGCTTGATACCCAATCTTGGACAGCGGGTGAATGGTTTCTCGCGGTCGAAGAGGTAGCGGTAGGTGGTGTGCATCTTATGGCGTGTAGCACATACATAAGATTGTATCATTCTGTTCATCACGGGGTTGAAGTCGCCAATCCACGCAAACTCAACGGTCTTGTAGTTGTTGCGGTCGGTGCGGATGTAGGTCTCGTAGACATACTGAATCATACCCGACTCCACACCCTTGCCCTGAAACTCTGGCGTCACGGCGAAAATCATTCCGAAGATGCGGTCGCACGACTTCTTTACCTTCATCTCCCACATCAGGCGCAACTTGTTCCACAGGTTGAGTTTGCCGTTGAACTTGCCGATGATGCGGTTGATGTCGGGCACCATAATGAAGAAGCCGATAGGCTCGTTGTTGAAGTAGGCGAAGAAGATGATGTTGGGGTCAACAATCGGCTTCAGGGTCTTTACAATCGCCTGCGCCTCCGCCTGCTCCATAGGCTTCACGCCAGTGAAGAGACTCCACGCCTTGTTGTAGATGATGCGGAAGTCCTCAGCCACCTGCTCCAGATTGTCGAGTTTGATGGATGAGAAACTATATCCTGGGGTGTTCATCAGGCGCTTTGCGCGCTCGTGGATTGATGAGTTGATATCATCGTCGTAGACACGCCACAGATAGGTGTTCTGGTTGAAGTAGTTCTGGAAGCCGTAGTTCTCGAACAACTCCTTGTAGTAGGGTGGGTTGTATGGGTTGCCGTAGAGTGGCTGGAACTCATAACCCTCCACCAGAAGACCCCACCAAGAGTCGCGTGGACCGAAGTTCACAGGGCCATCCATAGCCTCCATACCTTTACCTACAAGCCATTGGCGAGCCGCCTCGAAGAGCAGGTTAGCCAGCTCCTGATCGTTGATTGACTCGAAGAAGCCGCACGCGCCCGTAGGCTGCTCGTAAGAGTAGGCGTGCTCGTTGTCGTAGAAGGCTGCGATGCGACCCACGCACTCGCCTTCGTTGTTGTATGCCACCCAGCGGATAGCCTCGCCATCGCTGAAGAGTTTGTTTTTCGCAGGGTCGAATACTGCCTTGATATCATCATCGAGTGGGCACACCCAGTTGCGGTTGCCCTTGTATAGACGCTTTGGAAACTCAATGAACTCCTTCTCGAGGCATTTGCAGGTAACCTCGCGGAGTGTATATTTTGCCTTTGTCATATTCCGTTGGTAGTTTAAAGTCGGTTTTAACACCCAAAGTTAAGAAAAATTTTCTCACTTTATCTCGCGTTCGGGGTTTTGTTTTATGAATGTTTCCCACGAAGATGACCCTTTTGCCGCTTTTTTGCCTCCGCCGAGACCTTTCACACGGGCAGGACCCATCGCCTGGGAGATAGGCGTGCGGGCTGTGAAGTAGTGACACATAGCTACCGCCATACCATCGGTAGCATCCAGTCGGCGGGGCATATACTCCAGCTTGAGCATACTCTTGACGATTGCCGCCACCTGCTCTTTCGATGCCGAGCCAGAGCCCGTGATGGCGAGTTTCACGCGCGATGGGGCATACTCAAAGACCTCCTTGTCGTGGGTCAGTGCCGCCGCCATAGCCACACCCTGCGCGCGACCTAACTTGAGCATACTCTGCACATTAGTACCGAAGAATGGTGACTCCAGCGCCACCTCCTTGGGGTCGTAGTCCTCGATGAGCTTGCTCACGCGGTCGAAGATGTAGCGCAGTTTGCGGTAGGGGTCGCTCATCGTGTGCAGGTCGATGTCGCCCATCACAACCGAGCGAAGAGTCTTGCCCTCCACCTCGATGATGCCGTAGCCCATATAGTTTGTGCCTGGGTCAATGCCCATTATGCGGTATGTTGTACTATTTTCTGCCATTTCGCTCGCTCTTGCGTTTGATTTTATATATCTGGTTGCGTATCTCCTCTATCGTGCCGACGATGAGATAATATTCATACTCCATAGTGGAGTCTTTTTTCAGGCGCTCGGTGCGCAGGGGTGCGATGTAGGATGTCGCAGCACTCAAGGCATCGCCCTCAAGGTTATCGTCAAACCTGCCCGCAAGGAAGGATGTTGCCGAGGGGGAGTAGACCGCCACGCCCCAGCCATTATCGTCGGTGAATGCCATCCATTGCTCCGTTACTGTGGGGTATTGTCCCCAGAAGTGCTCTGGGTCGCCGATGATAATCTGCTGCACCTCGGTCTGCTCGGCAGGAGCTGAGGTGAAGGGTGCATCGCCAAAGTAGGAGTGTAGGTTTTTCAGCGCCGAGATAAGGTAAACGGCTGGAATCTCCTGATCGCAGGCTCTCTCCTCGCCGTAGATGTCGTCGGTGCGGTGGCACGCAAGGCGGTTTTTCACGCTGATGACATTGCCCTTTACGGAGGTCCATTGCTCCATAGTGGCTTCGGCGGGGTGGTTGTTCATATCCCACAACATAGGAATGCACTTTACATAGGTGCTTCTGCCCCTTTGTTGGCACTCTATAATCTCTGCGCGGTTGCGTGCATAGTCGCCCACCTGAATGGGATTCCACGCCCAGGGCGACCAGGTGGGGCACTGCCCATCGGCCTGGCGGTTGATGACATTACCTGCGTAGTATGACTGCTGGATGTAGCGACCCTCGTCGCAGATATTCACAAGGTTACGCTCCGCCCCGGCAAGCGAGAGGTAGCATATAGCACCGCCTCGCGTGAGGTCCTGGCGCAGGCGTATGTTGCCGTTGCCTATTTCGATGAAGTTGTCGCTCTGCTGCGCCGAACTTATGCCCGCCACAAGCAGCATCACAACAAACAGAAACACTCTTTTCATAAGCCAAAATCTTTATACAAAAATAGCATTTTATTGTCGAAACTGCAAACAAAAAGGGCTGCTAACCGTACTCGGTTAGACAGCCCTTAACCTATTTTTTGAAAAATCTTACTTGAGCAACTCTGCAATCTTTGCTTTCAAATCCTCGCCACGCAACTGAGTAGCGATAATCTCGCCAGTTGAGCAGTCAACGAGGTAGTTCGATGGGATAGAGTTCACAGCGTAGTTGTCGCGTGCCTCGCTCTCCCAGTACTTCAATGCGCTGACATGAATCCAGTTCATCTCCTTGCTCTCGATTGCGTTCAACCAAGGCTCACGAGCACGGTCGAGTGAGATGCCGTAGATTTCAAAGCCCTTCTTGTGGTAAGCGTTGTAAGTCTCCTTCAAGTGTGGTACCTCAGCCATACAAGGACCGCACCAAGAAGCCCAGAAGTCAACCAATACATACTTGTTCTTCTTGTTCTCGATAACGCTCTTGAGAGTAATCTCCTTGCCGTCAGCGTTCTTCTCAACGATGTCGATGTAAGGGTTGCCTGGAGTAACCTTCAAAGCCTGCTCTGCAGAAGCCTTAATCTTTGCGATTGATTCCTCAACCTGAGTAGCCTCTGGCAGGGTAGCGATGATGTCGAGAATCTCCTGCGGCTCATAGTAGTAGTAAGTCTCCTTGAAGAGCTTCAAGCCGAGTGCGTTGTCAGCGTTCTCAACGATAGTAGACTTCATACCTGCCATATACTCCTCCTGTGAACCGTTGTTCTTGCGGAGCTCCCACTGTGCAGCGTGGAGTTCAGCCAGGCGGTCGTTCAAAAGTGTACCTACTGCGCTGTAAGAGCGGTGCTCTGGGTCGAGCTTCTTAACCTCGATGTTACCTGGCTCAACCAACACCTCTACACGCATATCTGGGCGTGCGTTAGGCTCACCGATAACAACATAAGCGCTGTAAGGTGACTCTACATTACCCTTCAATGTGAATGTGTTGCCAACGATCTCCACAGAGTCGCTCTTAACGAACTCACGACCTTCCTGATGACCGAGCCAAGCCCACTTGCCATCAACAAACTCCTCAGAAGTACCAGTGATAGTGTACTTCGTAGCGCTGCCGCAGCTAACCATAGCCGCAGCCGCCATTGCTATTACAAAAATCTTCTTCATTTTAATCTTTGTTTGGTTATTTTTTTATTTGTTAATCTCCTTCTCCAATGCTGCCACTCTGCGACGCAACTCTGGCAACTCCTTGAACACTGCAAACGAGCGGTGGTAGTTGATACCCGCCAAGGCTGGGCTGCCGAAGCGAATCTCGCCATCTGGTACATTCTTGTCGATGCCCGACTGCGAACCAATCTTTACATAGTTACCCACAACCACATGGTCGGCGATACCCACCTGACCTGCGATGAAGCAGTTGTGACCCACCTTTGTTGTGCCAGCAATACCTGTCTGTGCCGATGAAACGGTGTTCTCGCCAATCTCCACATTGTGACCAATCTGGATGAGGTTGTCGAGCTTCACGCCCTTGCGGATGATTGTCGAGTCGGTCTTTGCGCGGTCAACGCAGGTGTTGGCACCAATCTCCACATTATCCTCGATGATTACATTACCCAGCTGTGGAATCTTGTCGAATGTGCCATCTGGCTTTGGCAGGAAGCCGAAACCATCAGCACCAATCACAGCGCCGGCGTGGATGATGCAGTTCGCGCCCACACGGCAACCCTCGTAAATCTTCACGCCTGGGTAGAGTGTGGTGCCAGCGCCAACCTTCACGCCATCGCCCACATATACCTGTGGGTAAATCTTTGCGCCATCGCCGATTACTGCTCCTGCCTCGATTACTGCGAAGTCGCCGATGTAGCAGTTCTCGCCAATGGTTGCCTTCTCCGAGATTGAAGCCATCTTGCTGATGCCCTTCTTCTGGGGCTTCATAGCGTTGTACATCTCAAGAAGTTTCAGTACGGCAGCGCCCACATCGGGCAACTTGATGAGTGTTGCTGCAACCTCCTGCTTTGGCTCGAAGTCGTTGCCAACCAGTACGATAGATGCTTCTGTAGAGTAGATGTACTCCTCATATTTTGGGTTTGAAAGGTATGTCAGCGCACCCTTCTTGCCACCTTCGATGGATGAAACGGTGTGTACCGCTGCGTTCTTATCGCCGACAATGCTGCCACCGAGCAAGCCAGCAATCATTTCCGCTGTAAATTCCATATAGTCAGTTTTTAGTTTGCTTTAGTTCGCAAAAATAGTAATAATATCGTGATTTGCAAAATATTGCCCCGCGTGCTATTGCTCCTCAAGGTAGTTGCTCAGGTCAACGCCTTCGGGCATCAACTCAGTGATATCCTGACCGAAGTGAAGCAACTCGCGTACCGTAGATGATGACACATCGGCAAGATGGGGCGGAGTGAGCAGAATGACAGTCGAAAGTTCGGGGAAGAGGCGGCTGTTGGTCTGCGCCATTGTGCGCTCATACTCAAAGTCAATGGTGTTGCGCACGCCTCGGATGATAGCCTGTGCGCCTAACTCGCGGGCGAGCTCTCCCGTGAGGGTTGAGTATGCCACGCACTGCACCTTGGGGTTGTTTTCGTAGAGTCGGCGGATGAGTCGCAGACGATTCTTCAGGCTCAAAAGCGAGTTTTTGCTCACATTGTCGCCTATGGCAATGACCACATTGTCGAATAGTCTCAACGCCTGCTCGACGATTGCCTCGTGGCCTAAAGTGAAGGGGTCGAATGACCCTGGGAAAATTGCAGTTTTCATTATTTTATCGTTTCTCCTTATTCTCTATTTCTTGTGCCAGTCGCTCGGCGATGATTGCCATATAGGGCTTTGAGTCGATGTGCGCAATGGCTGATATGCCCTGCCACGATGCCGTGAGCACCTCATCGGCCTGCTTCAGCATCTCTACGCTCAAGGCTTTGTGCTCAACCGTGAAATCCAGCGAGTGGGCAGCCCGTTCGATAATCATCTGCTCAACCGATGGCGTCGCCACCTGCGGAAAACTCAGTGTGTAGCCCTTGACGATGAAGAGTGGCTCGGTGCTGTCGGTGACAACCTCGCCCGCGGGATTTACCATTATCAGGTGATGGAGGTCGCGTGCCGAGGCAATCTCGCGCATCAGTGCGCGCGTAGACTCCATAGCCGAGGTGGGGTAGTCGCCCAGCGGTGCTGTCGAGGAGATGAATGTCGCCTCGGGGCGCAGGCTGCGCAGCACATAGCCGCTGTAGATTGAAGTGGCGCTCTCCTCGAGTGAGTAGTCGCCCGAAGAGTATAGTTTTATCGTTACGCAGATGGATGTCTGGCGTGTCGAGTGGTTTGCCGCGAGCAACTGCTCAATCTGCTGCTCCACCTCGCGGCGCGAGAGGTCGCACTGCAGGGCAAAGAGGCGTGAGGCAGCGTCGCTTACTATTCTTAGGTGGTCGGCCGTGTGGCGTGCCTTGTGGGCGAGGGTGTGAATCTGCTGGTAGACATAAGGTGTGTCAAGGTGTCGCCACTCGAGCAACTCCCCGTTGAGAATCATATATTTCGCCTGCAAAGTCACCGCCTAAAGCATAAATATCTTCAACAATAGTTCGCGCAACAGCTCGCCATCGTTCATACCGCCGTTGTCCAGACCCTTGCTCTTGCCATCGTACTCACGCAGGAGGGCGAGTACGCCGAAGACCTTGCGGTTGTTCCAGCGTGAAGCCTGCTGCTTGATCTCGCCAATGGCGTAGAGGTTGCTCTTCTTCAGTATGCGCATCAAATCCATATCCGTAGGGAATGGCACACGCTTATACTTCTCCTGCCAGCGTAGGTCGTTGACGATGAAGATGTCGCGGAACAATCCGAAAAGAGCCATTATAGTAAGCAACAGAGGGTTATCCTTGGTGTTGCGTGCGAAGTGGTCAGCGATGCTCATTGCTCGCTTCATATCCTGCATAGCAACGGCGTTGCAGAGCTCGAAGTTGTTGAAATCCTTCGAGATGCCCACATTGCGCTCGATGTCTAAGTCGGTAATCTCCTTTGTGCCTGCTGGCAGCGAGACCATCAACTTATCCAACTCGTTGGAAATCTTTGCGATGTCGCAGCCGAGGTGGTCAGAGAGCATCTGTACAGCCTTGGCGCTGATTTTCAACCCTCGGCGTGAGATGAACTGCTCCAGCCACTTGGGTAGTTCATAGTCTCGTGGACGCACCGACTCAAACACCACGCCCGATTTCAGACACTGCTTGTAGAGTGCCGAGCGCTTGTCGATGCTCTTCTCCTTGTGGCAGATGATAAGAATGGTCGAGGGTTGAGGCTTCGAGGTGTAGTGTGACAGGTTCTCAATCTGCTTCAACTGCTGCGCCTCCTTGACGATGATTACCTCATAGGCGCCCATCATAGGCATCTGGCGGCAGAGGTTCACAATCTGCCCCGCCTCGCTGTCCTTGCCATAGACCGTAATCTGGTTGAAGGCCTGCTCGGCTGGTGAGAGGATGGTTTGCGCCAGCGCATCGCTCAATCGGTCGATGAAGTAGCTCTCCTCACCCATCAGCAGGTAGATAGGAGCGAACTCTCGTTTGGCGATTGAGGCGCTGATGCGTTCATATTCTGCGACGCTATCCTTGAATTTAAGTGTAGATTTTGCCATTGGCTAAAGGTTAAATAATCTCTTTTGTAATGCGGAGAACGGTCTCCGTTGAGCTTGTTATGCGCACATCGTCGGCTATGCGTCGGCCCACGAGCCACGCAATTTCGCCCGCCGAGAGCATCACAAACTGGCGCTTCTTCTCGGGCATTGAGACCTTGTGGTCAATGAGGTAGTCGCTCACCTTCTTTCTGCCGGTCATACCGAAAGGGATGAAACTGTCGCCATCGCACCAGCGGCGCAGCGTGAGCGGATATTCTATCTTGTCGGCGTCGAGCAACGCCACATTGTCGGGGGTGTTGTAGGTCGTCAGGCTGTCGATGTCACACAACTCGAAGTAGAGCACCGAGTTGCCACAGTAGACTCTTTGCTGACCTCGCTGCACCTTCACCTCGCACGCATCCTCCTCCTGAATCTTTGTTACGACGATGTTGCCACGGTCGACATAGGCGGTGTGGCTGCGTGAGTAGAATCTCTTGCCCGAGTTATCCGCCGAGAGCGCCTTGCAGAGTCCATCCACGGTGTCGCCCTTGAAGCCGAAGCGCGAGGAGAGAATCTCGTATATCACAAAGTCGCGCGAGCCAGCGTGCATAATTCTGTCGATGTGGATGGTGTGTATGCCATCCTGCTCGGTTGCCACATCGGCGTAGATGTTGTCGATGGCGCAGTCGATGAAGCGCTGTGCCGCCATCAGTCGCTCGATGTTGCGATACATAATGAACGGAAAGCGAGGGTTAATCTCGCGGATGCGGGGCGTTAAGCCCAGGCGTATCTTGTTACGCAGATATTTTGTCGATTTGTTCGACGAGTCCTCGCGGAAGGGGATATGCTTGTGCAGGGCATAGTCCAAAATTTCCTTGCGTGTAGCGAACATCATCGGACGCACTACGCGACCCACCTGATTGTGGATGCCCGTGAGTCCGCGCAGACCTGTGCCTCGCAGCAGGTTGATAAAGAATGTCTCTATGGAGTCGTCTATGTGGTGCGCCACGGCAATTACCGTGTAGCCGTGCTTCTGGCACAATTCATAAAACCAGGTGTAGCGCAAGCGGCGTGCCGCCATCTCCATCGACTCTCCCGTGAGTTCCATCTCGCCAGTGGTGTCGAAACGGCGCGTGTGGCACTCGATGCCATACTTGCGGGCGCGCTCCTGAACGAGAATCTCATCCTCGTCGCTCTCCGCACCACGCAGGCAGAAGTTGCAGTGTGCCACGCCCACGGTGTAGCCGCTGTTGACGCAGAGCGACATCAGCACCATAGAGTCCACACCTCCCGACACGGTCAGCAGAATCTTGTCCTGCTTGGTGAAGAGTTCATTGCGTGTGGCGTACTCTTGAAATTTATCAATCAATGTTGCAGCCATATCTTCTGCTTATAATATATTTACTTCGGGGTCAATCGTGATGCCAAACTTCTCGTTTACCTTCGCTCGCACATAGTCCGAGAGGGCGATGACCTCGCCTCCCGTAGCACCGCCATAGTTCACCAGCACCAGCGCCTGACGCTCGTGTACGCCCACATTGCCCGTGCGGTAGCCCTTCAGTCCCGACTGGTCGATAAGCCAGCCAGCGGCGAGTTTGCACTTTGACTCCGATACGGGGTAGAGTGGCATATTCTCATACTCGCTCTTTAAGCGCTCGCCGACCTCCTTGCCCACGATTGGGTTTTTGAAGAAACTGCCAGCATTGCCCAGTACCTTTGTGTCGGGGAGCTTCGATGAGCGGATGGCGCACACCGCCTCGCGGATGTTCTTCAGCGTAGCGCCGCCACGGCTCTCCACCTCTCGCTGCAGGTCGCCATAGCCGAGGTTTGGCTGCGATGACTTGCTGAGGCGGAACTCCACCGATGTGATGATGGCGTTGCCCTTCAACTCCTGCTTGAAGATGCTGTCGCGGTAGGCAAATCTGCACTCGGCGTTGCCTATGGTGTGGTGCTTGAGGTCCTTGGTGCTGAAGTAGTGGACGCGCTCAATCACATCCTTCGCCTCGGCACCATAGGCTCCGATGTTCTGCACGGGGGCCGCACCCACCGAGCCAGGAATCAAAGAGAGGTTCTCCATTCCCCAGAGGTTGCGCTCCACGCTCCACTCGACAAGGTCGTCCCACTCAACACCAGCCTCAGCCTCGATGATGATGTAATCCTCGAACTGCACCTTGATGTTGATAGCCTTGCCCGTAGGCTTTATGAGCGTGCCTGCGAAGCGCTGGGTGAAGAGAATGTTGTTTCCTCCACCCAACACATACCATTTTTCGGGCTCGCAGCCCTGAGCGAAGATCGTGTTGAGATCCTCCTTCTTGTCAAAACATATAATGCTATCCGCCTGCTCGTCAACGCCGAAGCTGTTGAGCTCCTTTAGCGGATGGTTTTTCAAATGTGTAATCATTTCTGCTATTTTTTAGCCTTCTTCTCGGCGTCAATCTGCTCGAGCAGAGCCTTTACGGCTGTCTCCAGCTGCTCGTCACGACCAGTGATGATAACCTCTGGTGAGTTTGCCACCTTGATATCTGGCTCCAACTGCTTGTTCTCAAGATATGAGCCATCCTCGGTGCGGTAACCAACCACTGGAATACCGAACACCAACGATGAGTCCTGCAGACGCTCCCACGATACGCTGGTCATTGTTCCAGGTACTGGCATACCCACCACCTTACCGATGCCGCGGTGCTGGTAAACCCAAGGTGTACCGTGAGCATTCGAGTAGTTTGCCTCGCAGGTAATCATAATAGAGTGCTTGTTCCAGCGGCGGCTTGGCATATCGCAAGCCTCCTTGCCACGAACAACCTGTGTGAGGTACTTCTCGCCGCTGAACATAATCTCGATATCCTCGTGCATACGACCACCGCCATTGAAACGGGTGTCGATAACGATACCATCGCAGTGGTTGTACTTACCCAATACATCGGCATACATCGTACGGAAACTACCATCAGCCATTGACTCGATGTGAACATAGCCCAGACGACCACCCGACAGACGCTCCACATCCTTTGCGCGCTGCTTTACCCAGCGCTTGTAGAGAAGCGAGGTGAGTGAGCCGCGTGAGAATGGAGTCACAATCTCCTCCCAGCGCTCGTTTGCCTCTGGACGATAGATTGAGATGAGGGTGCGCTTGCCCGCCAGGCGGTTGAGCAATGGGAAGAAGTCCTCGCCGTCGAGGATTGCGTTGCCGTTAATCTTCTCGATGATGTCGCCCGCGCGCAACTTAGATGTCGCTCTGTCGAAAGGACCGCCAACGACAATCTCCTGCACCAACAGACCATCGCCCTTGCGGTTGAGGTCGTAAATCAGACCAAGGTCAGCAGTCTGGTCGGCGTTAGGGTCGCCATCGCCGCTGTAGCTGCAACCAGTGTGCGATACATTCAACTCGCCCAACCACTCGCTTGCCATCTCGGCGAAGTCGTAGTTGTTGTTGATGTGTGGAAGGAACTGAGCGTAGTTGTCGCGCAAGCCATCCCAATCCACGCCGTGCATATCCTTGTGGTAGAAGCGCTCCTTCTCCTGACGATAGATGCGGTCGAACATATACTCGCGCTCGGCTGCCAAATCCATACTCATCTCGCCACGGATGGTGATGCCCACGAATGCGCCTGTGCCACCCTTGTACTTACCCGTGCGGTTACCGAAGATGAACATATTCTCCATCTTCTTGTCCCACTGCAACGAGCCGCTTGCGCCATCGTGGAGCACTCGGTTGCTGCGGTCACGCAGGTTGAGCTGCCACATATCGTATGAACCATCGTAAGACATACAGTAGAAGAGTTTGTCGCCCTCCTTGCTCATTGTAAAGCCGCTTACAGAGCCCGAGCGTGGTGTGAGGCGCACGGTGCGATCCTCGATGTCATCCCACTCGATTACGATATCCTTGCTCTTATCCTCTGGCTTTGCTTCAGGCTTCTTCTCATCCTTGCCGCCCTTCTTGTTCTTATCCTTTTCAGCCTGCTCCTTCTCGGCCTTCTCTTTCTCCTCCTTTGCCTTCTTCTCGGCCTCTTGATAGAGTTCGTACTCCTCCTTGCTCATACGAGCCAACTCGTAAGACTTGCGGTTGAGGTAGATAATCATCACATCGCTCTGTGAGCCCCACGATGCGTGGCTGCGCATACCGAAGCGGTCGGTTGCGAAGAGGATAGCGTTACCATCCATCACCCACTGAGGTGACTCGTCGAAGTAACCGGTGTTGGTGAGGTTGTGAATCTCGCCGCCCTGAGCGCTCACGATACCGATGTCAGAGTATGGGTCGTGCTGGTTGCCAGTGTAGCTGATAACAAACCACTTTGAGTCTGGTGACCAAGAGTATTCGATGTAACCGGTTGTGTTGTAGTGCTGTGAGCCATCGGTAATCTGGCGCACCTTGCCCGAATCAAGATTCTTTACCATCAGGCGGCAGCGATCCTCAACGAATGCCAGCTCCTTGCCATCTGGAGAGTATTTTGGATATGAGCGGTCAATCTTGTCATCCTTGAACATAGGCTTCTCCTCGATGAGGGTTGCGTATGCGAGGTTTGGATCCTCCTTGCGCACAGCTGTAGCGGTGTAGATGTTCCAGTTGCCGCTGCGCTCCGAAGCGTAGGCGATGGTGCGGCCATCGGCTGCGAATGAAGGGGCAGTCTCTGACTGTGGGGTAGAGGTGATACGCTTTGTTGTTGCGTAGTCGGCCGATGTCACGAACAACTCGCCACGCGATACTGTCGCAATCATCTTGCCATCGGGCGATACGGTTGCGCTGCCGCCACCGCTCACGCTCATATAGGTGAGTTTGTCGCTAGGCTCCTCATTGCGGATTGTAACCTCCAGCTTCTTTGGTGAGCCGTTTGCTGACTGGGTGTAAATCTCGCCATTGTAGCCGTAGCAGAGTGTGCCGTTGTCGGCGATGGTGAGGAAGCGTACAGGGTGAGTCTTGAACTTTGTCACCTGCTTTGCTGCCGTTGGGTTGTCGGCTGGCATCTTCCACACATTGAATGTGCCGCCCTGCTCGGTCAGGTAGTAGATTGTCTGGTCGTTGTCGGCATACTGTGGGTTGCGGTTTTCGCCCTCCCACTGTGAGAGCTGGGTGTGCTTGCCCGACTCGGTGTCGTAGAGCCAGATGTCGCGTGTGATTGAAGATGTGTGGTGCTTGCGCAAGTCATCCTCGCCACCCTTGCGGTCCTGATAGAGGAAGCGCTTGCCATCCTTGCTGAAGCAGAGGGTCTGCGCTGGTGTTGCGAGCACTCGCTCATAGCGACCGCCTCCAACTGGGATAGCATACAACTCCTGCATCGAACCCTTTGGGAAGAGTGCGCTCTCCACTGGGTCGGAGATTGATGCCGAGAAGTAAATCTTCTTGCCGTCGGGCGAGAATGCCGATGGCTCCTCGCTTGCCGAGTTGGTTGTCACGCGCTTTGGTGTGCCGCCCGCAGCGTCAACGGTGAAGATATCGAAGTTGCCGTAGCGGTTGCTGGCAAAAGCGATTGTCTTTGAGTCTGGTGACCATACGGGAGCATAGTCATAATGGGCAGTTGGTGTGATACGGGTTGCCTCGCCACCAGCGGCTTCTGCAACATAGATGCTGCCCTTGTAACAGAATGCAATCTGCTTGCCATCAGGAGAGATTGCAGGATAACGCATCCACAGTGGGGATGCCTGTGCAACGAGTGCGGTCGCAATCATTGCAAAAATGAGTGTTAACTTCTTCATAATTATGTAGTTTTATATTCTTTTCAGTTGCCTTCCATCCTTTTAAGGATGAAAATAAATGCACATTTTCGACAAAGTTAGAAAACTTTTCGTAATTTTGAATAATTTTTCGAGGGTGGAATGATTTTTTACACCACTTTTTAAAGCAAAATATTAATTCAAATTGAGATATGTTTACACAAGAGGATTTGCTTCAAATTAAGCAACACGGTTTGACCGAGGCTCAGGTAGAGCAGCAGATTGAGAATTTTCGTCAGGGTTTCCCATTTCTGAAGGTGGTGCGTGCAGCATCGGCGGGTGATGGCGTGCTGACGCTTGACGACGAGCGGGTGGCATCTGCCGTAGCGCGTTACGATGAGGCTGCGGGCGTAGATGTGGTTAAGTTTGTGCCTGCATCGGGTGCGGCTACACGAATGTTCAAGGAGTTGTTTGAGTTTGTCAATGATGATAAGTTTACCGATGGTATCGAGCGCCTGCTGGATAACATTGAGAAGTTCGCCTTCTGGGATGAACTCTCGCAGTATATCGTGCCCGACTCACCAGAGGAGGAGATTGTAGAGGCTATCATCAAGAGCGGCTTGAACTACGGTTCAAAGCCAAAGGGCCTGGTTACATTCCACGCCTATGAGGATGGCAACCGCAAGGCTATGGAGGAGCACCTGGTGGAGGGTGCTATGTATGCTCGCAAGGGTGAGAGCGTGCGCATCCATTTTACAGTGTCAAAGGAGCATCAGGCTGGTTTTGAGGAGCTTCTCGCTGAGCGTCTGCCATACTACGAGCAGCGTTTTGGTGTGAAGTATGACATCTCATTCTCTGTTCAGAAGCCTTCGACAGATACCATTGCCGTTAATCCCGACAACACACCTTTCCGCACCGATGAGGGTGGCTTGTTGTTCCGCCCAGCGGGTCACGGCGCACTCATCGAGAACTTGAACGATATAGAGGCCGATGTTGTCTTTGTGAAGAATATTGACAATGTTACAACCGACGCACGCCGCGCTGACACAATCACCTACAAGAAGGCTTTGGCGGGTATTCTGCTCGACCTTCAGCAGCAGGCGTTTGCTTACCTTGCCCAGTTGAAGCAGGGTAGTGCCGATGTGGTAGAGGTGGCGCAGTTTGTTGAGCAGAAGTTGTGTGTTAAGTTGCCAGCAGATTATAGTGCAGATACACTCGCGGCGTTGCTCGACAGACCTATCCGTGTTTGTGGTGTGGTGCGCAATCAGGGCGAGCCTGATGGTGGTCCTTTCTGGGTTGAGGCTGAGGATGGTACGCAGTCGTTGCAGATTGCCGAGTCAAGCCAGATTGCACCCGAGGATATGCACCTGATGAAGTCGGCGACACACTTCAATCCAGTTGATTTGGTTTGCGGTGTACGCAACGCAGCGGGCGAGAAGTTTGATTTGACACAATATACCGACCCATCTACTGGCTTTATCTCATCAAAGTCAAGCGGTGGTCGTGAGTTGCGTGCGCAGGAGTTGCCAGGTCTTTGGAATGGCGCAATGGCGAAGTGGAACACAGTGCTTGTTGAGGTGCCGATTACCACTTTCTCTCCAGTAAAGGTAGTGCTTGATTTGCTCCGTCCAGAGCATCAGCCAGAAATTGCCTAAAAAGCTCTTTTCTGCGTTACGCTTGCCCCTTGAAATCCTCATTTACATCACAGTAAACTGCGGTTTCTCGGGCTGCGCAAGCCTTGAAAACCCTCTTTTTATTCAATTTCGGAAAGTGGTGAAAGGGGAGATTTGGATAGTAAAAAAGGTTGCTAAACTTACGAGTTTGGCAACCTTGTTTTTTATCGTCTTTCGTAGAATTTCACATAGTCAATCTCCATCTTTACGGGCAGGTCTTCGATGTTCACTTTGCCTACCCAAGTGCCACCCAGTTGAGCCGATAGAATGATGTAGAAAGGATGGTTGTTGAAGGGGTATTGATCTTCGGGCGTAGGCTCCATTTTGGAGTATGAGAAATTCTTTTTACCGTTGATGTAAAAGGTTATCTCACAATCGCTTATCTCTACTGAATAGATGTTGAAATCCTCTTTGTTGATAGCCATCGTATTGCCATTTTTGCTCTTCGGCTCACGGAAGTAATAGGTGTGTGCAGAGTGCACTGTCTGATAGGCAATGTCGTCGGCGTTCAGGTGCTCCATAATGTCAATTTCACCGCCGTGAGGCCACCCGATTTTTGCGTCTGGCATAAGCCATATTGCGGGCCAGAATCCAGTCGCAAAACCGAACTTTGCGCGCACATCAAAGCGTCCATTTTGCACTGATCGCAATCCCTCGCTATACACTCCGCCCGTGATGTATGGGCGGCTCTCGTCAAGCCCCTCGGGAGTGGGTATTCCCCATAACTCCAGCACTCCGTTTCTTACTCTGCACAGCGAGTCAAGTGGCGACATATTTCTGTCCCAGTCGGAGGTTCCCGCCACGCATCTGCGCCACGATGTGGGGTCTATCTCCTTGCCTTTGAAATCATCTTTCCAGACGAGTTTCCATCCCTTGCGCGACTGTTTTGTGTTGTCGTTTTCCTGAGCCGTGGTGGGCATCGAAAGAAGCGCCGAAAGGGCGAATGTGAGAGCGAAAAAAATTTTGATGTTCATAGTAGTTGTGGTTTATGGTCAAGACAAAGTTAATCAAAAAATCGTTGATTTTACACTTTTTAGCGCCGATGTTGGTGAGAAAACAATCAATTATCTCATACGGGCGAAATTATACCCATAAAAAGGCGTTTCAAATTTTGGCAAAGTGGATAATTGTAGTATCTTTGCCCTCGAATTTCATTTTAATATATGTAGAGTGAAATTATCACAACAGAAAACGAAAGAAAATAATCGTAAATATAAACTATAAAACAATGGGAAATACAAAACTTCAGGAGCTGACCGATAAGCTCTATCAGCAGGGTTTGGAGAAGGGTCGCGCAGAGGCTGACTCACTCGTTGCCGATGCAAAGAGCAAGGCTCAAAAGATTTTGGCTGACGCTGAGGCGCAGGCCGCTGCTATCGTAGCTGCAGCAGAGGATAAGGCTGCGGATGTTGAGAAGAACGCAATGACCGAGATTTCACTCGCAGGCAAGCAGGCTGTAGCGAAGATTAAGGCTGAGATCGAGACCTTGATCGTGGCAAAGACCACTTCAGAGGGTGTTAAGGCTGCAAATGTTGATGCTTCATTCATCAAGGAGATGTTGCTCGCAGTTGCAAAGAACTGGAACAACGGTGACAAGGTTGAGCTTTCGGCTATGTTGCCAGAGGCAAAGAAGGCTGAGCTCGATGGCGCATTCGCTGCTGCTGCAAAGGCTCTCTTGGCTGAGGGCGTAGAGATAGGTTACTCTGCAGATGTCAAGAGCGGCTTCAAGGTAGGCGAGAAGAATGGCGGTTACTACATCTCATTCTCTGACGAGAGCTTCGAGGCATTGCTCGGCGGTTATTTGCGTGAGAAGGTTGCTCAACTTATCTTTAAGGCATAGTTCCTATGTTTGGAAATAAGAATTATTACTGTTTAGTAGCTGGTCTGAAGGAGTACACGCTCGACGCCGACACAAAGGGCTTCGATGCGAAGGCCATCGTTGAGGAGATTCTCGAGGAGCTCTCTTCGTCGGATGCCAAGTTGGTACGCCTGCTTTACAGCTACTACGACTGTGAGAATATCATCGCTCTGCGTGCTGGTCGCAACGCGCACAACGAGTTGGGTAATCTCTCTGCCGAGGAGCTTGAGGCGGAACTCGCCGAGCCAAAGCAGTTGCCCGCTCGTATGGCCCGTGTGGTGAAGGCTTACGCTACGGCGGCGGATGAGCAGGTCGAGGAGAATGAGTATGCCAAGGGTTTGAATCTCGAGCAGAGCTTCGAGCGTTCACTTCTGGAGGCTTACTACGAGGAGTGCGCTCACTCATCGAGCACCTTCCTCAAGGCGTGGGCTGCGTTTGACCGCACACTGCGTAACATCTCGGCTGCGGCAGTTGCCCGCACACTCGATGTGGCGATTAACACCGTGACCGTGGGCAAGGGTGATATTGTTGATCAGTTGGTGCGTTCGTCGGCTGCGGACTTCGGTCTGCGTGGCGAGTTGCCATTCATCGACGCTGTGATTGCTGCCGTTAATGACGAGAGCAATATGGTCGAGAAGGAGCATAAGA
>JAFYOF010000024.1 GCA_017560305.1 Alistipes sp. | reverse complement strand
GTGGAAGGCAAATGGCGGTGCCGACAAGTACAGTCTTAACCTTGTCAAGGGTCTCAACGATGTGGCTGTAGGTCTTGCAGAGCAGAACCAGCCTTTGTCGTTGGTACTCTCGGCTAACCCTTCCAATACGGGTGCTGACACCACTGATGGCCGTCAGATTGACTTGAACAAGATTCCTTCGTGTATCTGCGAGTCAAGTCGTATCAGCTGCATCTTCGGACAGTCTCGCCACGAGAAGATTTCGACAATACAGATGGTTAATCCGAACCATACGCCTGTGGGCTTCCTTGGAGCTGTTATGGGAGCCATCGCAAAGGCAAATGTACACGAGTCTATTGCGTGGGTAAAGCAGTTCAATCTCTTTACCGATGACTTCCAGGAGATCGAGTTGGGCTTCGGCGATATCAAACTCGACAAGGCGGTGTTTGAGGCTACAATCACTCAGTTTACATCGATTCAGAACGATTTGCACGAGATTCGTGAAGACCTTCGTGCGCTCTTGGAACATAACGCCGTATGTGGTAAATAGCAATGATTCAGAACGCCCATATTACAGTTATTACTTCCAGGGAACTCACTGCGATGAGGCTCGATGACCTTGTTGGTTGTCGTGGCCTCATCGTGGAGGTTCTGTCCGAAGATCGTATCAAGAATCGTGGAGCATTAGTGCTACTCGAAGAGCCTTATTTAGGCGAGTATCTATGGTTTATTCCCGAAAATTCAATAAGTTATGAGTAAGTTTTCACAAATACTTCTTGTTATCATTCTCCTGCTGGGAGGAGTGGTTTTCATACAGTTCAAACACGCTTCAAAACTATCTGATGAGCGTGATAGGTATAAGCAGAATAACACTGCTTTATTATCCGACATCGAGCGAATCAAAGTGGATTCAACAACTATGGCCGTCGATGCAAAGGCGTTGCGTTTGACTATCGATGAGTACGAGCGTTTCCGTGCTGCAGATGCTGAAAAGATTCGTCAGATGGGTATCAAAATCAAGAACCTTCAAGCGGTGGCAAAACACAACTTGGAGGTTGCTGCACCCATCAATGCAGTAATCCGTGACACTGTATTTATTCGTGATACTGTTCATGTCGTTCAGCAGAAGGTTGAGATGGCTTCACCGCATATCCAACTTGATGCTGTCAAAGACAATGATACCCTCAGGGGCGATATCCGTTTACCCGTTACACTACAACAGACCGTATGGGTTGAATACAAACGCAAATGCCTATTCTGGAAGAAGGTTAAAGCAATCCACCAGACCATTTCAAGCGACAGTCCGTATGTCGATATCAAGTACTCCGAATACATGCAAATAGACAAGAAATAACCGAAGCCTTCATTCATTGCGAATGGAGGCTTTTTTAGTAATTTAAAATATTCTGCCTCATCTTGCTAATTTTATTTTTTTTCTATAACTTTGTGGAGAACAATGTACACCTAATAGTTAAATAGAGTTTTTAGTTTATGACTCCTGATGAAAAAGAGTATATTAACTCACTGTCTGACGAACAAATAGTGAGTGCTATACTGCAAAGAAATACTATTGTAACACAATTGTATTTCTATGAAAAATTCTATCCGTTGTTTAAGGCAAGGTATAACAAATATTATACCGATTGCAATTCATGTCTTGAGTTTATCAACGAAATATATGTCTATATAATGACTCCTGGTCCTAAATCTGGGAGATGTTATCTTTCTTCGTTTAAATACAACTGTCGTTTTGAACATTGGTTAGGTATTGTAGTAGACAACTACTGTCATCAATTATACAAAAAAAGACCAGAGGTTAATGATCATATTTCAGTTGAAAGCGATAGATTCACTGAGAATGTAATCTCTATGTCTTTGGAAAAGTTGAATCAAGGCGATGTTTACACCTTGTTATGCATGATGCATAATGAACGATATAGAAAACTCATTCAATATAGATACTTGGAAGAGAAAACAAATGAGGAAACAGCAATCCTTTTAGATATGTCTATGGATAATTATTATAACAAGCACAAGTTGGCAAAAGAACAATTTAAAAACATTCTAAGAAAGGAGGGTCTATTATGATTAAGATTATTAATCCGCTACCTATTTCTGAAGAAATGTTGGGCGCATATTTAGAAGGTAATCTTTCTGCAGAGGATGTGCTAAAGGTAGAGTCTGTCTTGGATAGCAACAGTGATTTTCAGGATTTTGTTAATAACTTAACTCCCAGTGAGGCAATAGAAGAATGTTCTATATTTGAAGATGAACCTGATTTCGACAATAACTTCGAGTTGCCTGAAGTGCCAGGTCTTTTGGTGGACATTCCTGATAATCCTATGGGAAATGTTTTCCCAGAGCCATTTGCGCATAGTATTCCTTTCCCAATGGTAGCAGCACATTCATTCTGTTATGCAGAGTGTGCAGCTATGGATGATATTTGTGAAAGTGACGACATTGTTACTGATGAGCATTCGTTAGTTGACAATGAAGAAGATCTTGATGATAGTTATGAAGAGAATGATTTAAGAAGCGAAGACGGTGATAATATGCTAATAGACGGCTACATTGAAAATGATATTTTAGACCTGTAATTTTAATATTTGTTATGCTTCAAGAGTACATAAATGAGGGTTTAGGTTCTCTCGATAATATAGATACATCAGAAATAGACCATGAAATTGATGATTCATCTGCTGAAGTAGATGATGAACAGTTTGTTGATGACGATGTGTATGTGGATGTTTCTGAAGAAATAGAAGGATTAGATGAAGAATTTCATCTGTGTGATGATGAGCAACAATCTACAGAGGAGGAACATCATCAGCACGAAGAACAAAAACACAATGGAATCTCTTTCAAGGGATACGGAAGATGCAAACTTTGCGGATGTGGCAAATGGGCTGGTTACGGAAATGTTTGTGATAACTGCGGACATTTTTATGATAAACATTATTAGTTATAAATGATTTAACAATATAAAGGTATGCCAATGGATCCTATTACAATCTACGGAGGTTTATTAGTTGCTAGAATGCTTGCTCCTGTCGTTAAAGGTGGCTGGAGATGGATTACTAATGCAGAAAAAAAAGAAGAGGACAAACGTATCCGTATTCGAGAAGAAGATGTAGCAACTAAATTGATGTTGCAAAGACAAAATCATGAAGACAGATTAAGAGAGGCGGAAGTCGCATATCAGAACTCTATGAGGATGTGGACGGAGAAGACCTATTATGAGCGATGCTGGCCTTTGAGAAATCCTTTTGAAATGCAGATTTGCCAACCAATATCCGATGATAAAACATATTTTGGGGATAATATTATTGTACCGTGCAGATTAATCTCGGCATTGAAGGATTCAGATCATCCGTATGCTAGAACTATAAATGGTAATCTGTCATCATTTGTCGTAAATCATTATCCTACAAATAGCGTACATGCAGTAGTATCTGAAATTGGCGCATGGAAGGATGAAGCTCCTAGTAATGACGCGTCCATCAATTATCTATACGCTGGACTAAAAAAACAACCTGTTATGGTAATGGCTCCAACATTGATTAATGATGGTAAGACTTTTATTTTCAAGGTTTGGTCTTGGGGCTTAGGAGAGGAACTAAATTATCCCGCTGGATTTGAATTTGGTCGATTAGAGTTGAAACCATTATATTTACGAACAGTCTATCTAGAGACTTTACAAATGGCCAAACTGGCTAAGGATTTGGATAAATCAGCCAAGTTCTTTTCTGCCAAATTACAGCACAACTTGTCAATTGTAGAAAAGATACAAGATGAAAATCTTTCTACATCTGCAAAACAAAAACTAATGACATTCTTAACTTCAGCTCCAGAATTGGACGAGGCTGTTAAAGAAAAAATGGAGAGGACTGTTTCAGGCATTTTCTGTTGTATGGCAGGTATGTATGCTGATGCATATCACTTACTGGAGTATAAGACATTGCCTAAATTACCAAGTCTCTTGGCAGGGCTTCCTGGGGTTGAGTATATGCTGCCTTCCTTGAAGGAGTATTACTTGACATTATTGAGTAATCTTGAGAGAATCGAAAGTGATAAGATGTTCTTATCTCAAATATACTTAGATGTTGCCAATGCATTTTGTAAGCTTAAGCAAAGATATCTTATCGTAGAACCATTCTTGGAGAAATCTTTAAGACTATATGCTGTTTCCGAGAATGTGATTACTTCGTCAGAAGAAGATAGAAAGTCTTTCGCCTCTATTGTTAATGAAATAGAACAGAATCCTGTTTTGATGAATTCTGAATATATTAAAGAGTATCGAGATATTAGTGAATCAGGTTCATTACGAATTTTTCATCAGTTTGATTAAATATGCTACACACATACAAAAATAACATAATTCAGCTTAACAAAGAAGTTAAGACTTTGTTTGATACATACAAACAGGAGTTTAGATTTGATGAGCCTCTAATGGCTTGTTTTGATGATTTCTTTGCGGAAGCTGATAAGACAGTTAAAAGCCTATCAAATCCATATATTACCATTGCGACAGTTGGTACTACAAGTTCAGGAAAGTCAACAATACTCAATGCTATGATTGGTAGGGATATAGCACCTTCTGATGTTGATGAAATGAGTGCTGGTATATTGACTTTTACACCCTCAGAAACCGAGAATCAACTTATTATCTCGCCTAGTCCTGAAGGCTATTGGCCTGGACGCTCATATAACAATATGAGTGATGAGGAGATGAACAAAAAGATATATGAGGTATTTAAGGTCTATAAAGAGAAAAAGGTCAATAAAAGAATTTGCACAGCACCACAAATAGAAGTCAGAGGTACATTCCTATGGAATAAATATCTAGAATCATTTGGCTTGCCTTCTGAGGTCAAATTCCGTTTTATTGATTTGCCAGGTCTTAGGAAAGAAAAAGGGGATCAGAAAAATCTTAAAGTAATTCAGGATGTCATTGGTGATGTGAAGCCATTGTGTATATTGGCAATGGATTATTCTCGATTAGCAGATCCAGAAGCATTGGAAGTTTTGCTTGGCGAACTGTCAGAAACGGTTAAGAATTTGTCAGGAAGTACAGACTCAATTATTTTCTTATTAAATAAAGTTGATACCCATACAGTTGGTGGGGCCACTACTCTAGAAGAAAATATAGAAAAATTCCGTAAGAGGGTTATTGATAAACTTTCAACTGAACTGCCAAAGTATGAGTTTGATAATATTAAAATCATCCCTTTTATTGGCATTATGTACAACAATGCCCAATTATCTATTGGTCTGCATAATTTTGCTATTGATACTAAGTTGGAAGCTGACACTGAAAGATTATATATACTTGATACAAATTGTGGAGGCATACTTCGTAGCAAAGACAATCGGGAAATTAGAACTTTTTATCGAGGCATAGAAGATGATATTGCTGATAAAGTTCCTCTCAACAGTGAAAATGTCACACAACTACTGAAATATAGTTATAGTTTAAGTAATGCAGACAAACTATTAGAGGAGTTAAATATTCGTATTAAGGATTCTTTTTACGAGATTGTTATTTACCCTGCAATTTATAGATATCAAATTAAATTCAAACTGTTAAGAGCATATTTAACAAACTTTATTGCTGTTAATAGATTGGATAATCTGATTTCTGTCTATTCACGTATGTATGGTATCTTGGAGAGTCAAATTAATATACTTGGCACTAGTGAGACTAGCCAGCATGAACTCTCTGATCGTATATATGTTATGATGGGGGAACTCGGAAGAGTTGCAACTCATTTTGATTCTGAAGTATCATCACAAGGTATAGACACTCAGGTTTTACTTGGTAATATGCATGGCGTAGAATCTGCTACCCGAAATACGATATTGAACACTATCGTAAGTCGAATGGATTTAGAGTGGCTTTGCGCTTTCTCGGCATCTGACTCAACAATTGAACTACTTGATAGCATTGAAAACCAACTCGAAGCAACAAGTAGTAACAAGTTGTGTTTTACCGATCCTGAGATATCAATATGCACGAAACAGCTCGTCCAAGATGCATTGTTGAAAATATTGCACAATGACCGTGCAAAGTTGGAAGAGATTAATGAGGATTTGGTTAGAAAATGGAGATTATACACTAAATACCTGAAGTTATACAAATCGATAAACGGCCCTTTTATTCAAGGCCGATTGCAAGGGCATTTTCAACACACTATTGATGACAATCGTGCAGCATGTGATATATTAAAACAATATTCAGAAGTGTGCAAATCTGGAGATGCGAGCAAAATCCGTAATGCACAAGAAGTTGCACACATGCAATTGGCCAATCTCTCTCATAGAGGTATAATTGAATTGCATAAAGAGAATCTTACCATACTAGAAACTATAAAGAAAAAAATACAGTACGACTTAATGAATCCTTTTACAAAGGTCTATCCTGCATCTGAATATGATGAAAAGAGTTTTGAGGCAGATCTTAAATCTAAAGGTATCAAAGATTCGTCTGTTCGAAAATTAGTTGAGCAATTTTCTGTATTTAGGACTCAATTCCTGGACTGGCGCTACAAAACCATAGAGGATAACCAGTATATTATCTATAAGGGAGATTCTAAACCTGCGGAGTATGAATATAAGTCATATGACAATAAATATTTTATTCTCAACACAGAGATGAGGATTGCAATGTCAGACCTAATGTCTTATAATGTCCAGTCAGATTACAGAAGTTTTGTAGATAATTTGAGTGTGATTCTAGAAAATGATTCTCGACTTATAATCGATGAGGTTGGGCAAATCGGCTTAGATATAGATATGGCGGCTATTGTTGAATTGTTAGCGATTGAGAAGCAATCTAAGATTGAGCTCCCAGAAGATATTTTTACATTCTCTAGACCTCAAAGTATAGCAAATGATAAGGAATGGAGGACTCGTACAATAGAGGGTGTCTGCTGTGATGATTATGAATCATATGAGGCTGAAATATACAAGGTGAAATATCCGACTGTGGATGGTCTCTATAATAATTGGACACATGGTATTGCTGGCTCTGAGAAACAGTTCTGGCAGATAGTGGTAAATTGGGTATCTGACACCATTAATAAGCAACAGGAAACGGTCCGTTTGGCCATAAGCAAAGCGTCAGAAGATATCATAAAAGGATTGCTTAATCAAAAGGAGAAACTTCTCAATGGAGCGACACAGCGTAATCAGTTGTTGGATTCTATTGAGAATGGAGTTAACAGATGTGCGAACAAATATGAATGCATTAATAAATAAGCACTAAAATGAGAAAAGAATACAATAGACGGGCAGAAGAGTTAGCAGAGAAACATTCTTGCGTAATCAAAAGTGTCGTTAAAGATATTTTATCTTGGTTATATAGTTTCTTCGTTGAACCACCTCGCCAACCTCGCCGTCTTCCTGAACCGGATCCTCAATCACAAAATGCAACAAGCACATATACAAGACCGACTAAGTCTGTGAATAGAGTTGAGGTAGTAGCCTTTTTTGTAAGTCCAAAAGGAGAGAGAATATGTCAACACTTAAAAGAGTTGGGGTATCTTGAACCAAGTATTACTAGAGACTTGTATTCGTATACAGAATATATGTGGAGTGGATTGAAGAACTCGAGTGAGTTGAATACAATTCTAGACTTGTTTGCTAGCTCACAAGGTGAAAGCACAATCCCTCAAATGGATTTTTTTATTATAGTGGCTCCTGTAGTTGATGGCATAATGGCTGGAATATCTCGTGAAGATACAGCTAATAGGATCGCTTTATTTGAGACTCTATGCAAAAACAATGTAAGCGTAAAAGTGTCTAATAGAATTGCGCACAACAAGTTACCTAAAAATATTGTGTACACCTTATAGAATACAGCATTATAGCGGAAATAACATGCCCCTGTCACTAGTTGACAGGGGCTGTTGTTTTTATGGAATTTGAAATTGCTTCTTCTTACAAAAATATTATTTAATAGTGATAGTTATAGGTGAATATTATCTCTATAATGTAAAGATGCGTAGGCACACAACACATTATTAACTTCTAAAATAAGAATAATTATATGTTTGAGGAGATTGCAATTGACACGGATAATAACTTTGTTAATGATATGTTTATCAAAGAGATGGACTTGAATGGCGATTATCTGCCAGATGCTATTGTGAAAAGTTTTGACTATAATCAAGATGGTGTAATTGATAGTATGTCTACTTTTTATGATGTAGACGGGGATGGAGAGGTTGATGTGCTCATCAAGAGCCACGATTCAACAGGTGATGGTGTCTTAAACCACAATGATATCTACATTAATAATGGGAGCACGCCTTTATTTATTCCATCAGATTTACAGTATGGGATTAATGCACAATCAGAAGATGGAATAATGGGGACCTATGTTGATGAATTAGACCACTTCAATCCATCGACTTCTGATCCCGATTTTGTTTCTGGTGATCCTATATCTTCTATGGATGTGTGGGAATGTCAAGGTGAAACAAATAGATGTGCTTTGTATGCACAGAAGTTTGTGATAGAAGAACTAACAGGGAGACATATTGATATAGAGGAGTTCGTAAAAGTAGCAGAAGAGAACGGTTGGTTTTCTGAGTCTGGAGGTACGCCATTCTTGAACATGTGTAAAATGATAGATGCATATAAACTCGAGCACACAATGTCTTTTCATTGTACAATTCAAGACATTGAAAATTGTTTAAATAATGGTGGGAAAGTAATAGTATCTCTAGACGCTAACGAAATATGGTATGGAGAGGACGATAACTTATTTTCTCCATTTAGTAATGCAAACCATGCTGTCCAGGTCATAGCTATAGATAGAACAGATCCGTCATCACCGGTGGTGGTTCTGAATGATTCGGGACACGAAAATGGTAAAGGTTCTATGATTCCAATGGATGTATTCCTCGGAGCATGGGAGGATGGTAATTGTCAAATGATAGAGTGTTACAAAAAAATATCTTAACATAATGGCTTCTAAGTGTTTAAAAACAGCTCTGTTGCTTGCTATAATTATGGAAGTAATGTGGCCATCATCAGCCCTGGCACAATCGTACAAGGAGGTAACGATGTCTGTGGGTGAAACGCAGACTTTCTATCTGCCATCATCGGTTACTTCAAAGGATCTGAAGTCTGTTACTTTCTATTCTAACGGGATCAGCTATGTACAGGTTATCTCTTACACGAACTATTCAGTAACTGTTAAGGCGATAAAGGCTTTTTCATCTCCAATTATCGTTCGCTGCGATTACCGCTATTTTGTAAGGAGTGGTTCATATACCTATGAGACTTCGGGCGCATACGACTATCGAATTACCGTTGTCGGTAGTGGAGGCGGTGGCTCGGGTATAGAACCGACAAGCATCAAGTTCTCTTCCACCGTTAAAGCAATAGAAGTAGGCGAATCGGTACAACTTACGCCTACGGTACTGCCTGCTAATGCTGAATACACTCTTACTTGGTCTATTAGCGACAAGTATGTGGCGACAATCTCGCAAGATGGTCTGTTGACTGGTAAATCAGCAGGAGCAGCTGACTTGAAAGTTAAGGCTGATAATGGGGTTTATGCTATGCTTCGAGTGGTGGTATCAGAACCAAAGCCAACGAGTGTATCGGTGTCTCCATCATCTGTAACGCTTACTGAAGGACAAAGTAGATATCTGACGGCAACTGTGTATCCTTCGAATGCAAGCCAATTAGTAACCTGGACATCAAGCAACGCCAATATTGCCAGCATTAGCAGCAGTGGCAAAGTTACGGCGGTGAACGCAGGAACAGCGATAATTACTGCCAAAACCTCCAACGGGAAAAGTGCAACATGCACTGTCACTTGTAAGGCGGCGATTCCTGATCTTACCATATCGGATAAAGATGGGATAACCAGTCTGCCCGATAAGGCAAATGTTAGTTATGAAAGAACATTTTATGCCGGCTGGAATAGCGTATGCGTTCCGTTTGCACTCTCTCAATCAATGCTCGATGGATTTGCCTCAGGGTGTAAGATTACTAAAGTTGCCGAATTAGAGGTGGTCGGTCATAAATATTCACTATCAGTAAACGAAGTTCAGGCAGTATCGGCAGGAGTTCCCTGTTTGGTCTATGCTCCCAAAGATGTTGTTTGTAAGTTTAGTTTAAGCAATGTAGCATTAAGTGTAAGTCCGGATAATTCATCGAAATTACAAGGAGCCTATAACCGTACCGTTATTGGTAGTGGGCTTTATAAGTTAACCGCAGATGGCTCTGCGATTGGCATCACGGAGAGTGAAGATGCTATAGTCGCTCCATTTAGAGCATATGTACGGATTGAGAATGTTCCACAAACAAGAGCTACATCAGCACCAATTGAGATAAAAATAACACAAGTAAAATATTAACAATCAAAAATTCACAGTTATGAGATCAAAACTTTTCTTCGGTATTGCTACAATGCTTTTGCTTGCTTCTTGTGAGGAGGCTTTCGAGACGGAACTTGGTAATGAAGTAAACGGTTCAACGGAGGTGTTCTCTGCCACAACAGAGACTGAACCATCAACCCGCACTTCTTTGTCGGGGTATACCAACGGTGACGGTTGCTATTCACTTTATTGGAACTCTGGTGATGCTATAAGCATCTGTGATGGCACCAATACCGCAGTTTATACAACTGATGACAGCTACACTTCTTCGGCAGACTTCGTTCGTTCAGAGGGCAAGATCAGTAATACTGCAGCTCAGTACGAGGCTTTTTATCCATCGTCAATAACCACTACGAATATGATTCTGCCCGCTAATCAGAACTATGTCGATGGTAACATTGAGAATTTACCGATGCATGCAGTGTCAACCAATAAGAATCTTGCATTTAAAAATCTATGTGGTATTATCAGATTCTGCCTCAAATCTGAAGAGAACGGACAACTGAAGGTGTCATCTATAAGCCTCTCTGCGGATAAAGGTATGAGCGGAGCCTTTACTGTTGGTGAGGATAATGCAGCAGTGGTCACTGGTACGGATGGAGTCGTACTCACTTGTGCTGAAGCTGAACAATTATATGCTACATCAACGACTGATTTCAATATTATTGTTCCTCAAGGCGAGTATAATCCCTTGAAGGTAAAAATATGCGATGCTGAAGGCAATGAAGTGAACCTTGTATCCGAAGGGGCGATCTCGGTTAAACGAAGTGAGATTACTCGTATTACGCTTACACTTGCTAAATCTACATTCGAGACTTCTCTGGAGACAATTCCTATCACCGATTCCGATGTGGATTTCACAGAACGATAAAGCAATATACAATGAGAGATGTGAGTGAAAACTTGCATCTCTTTTCATTGATAGTTTCTTATCATAATACACTCTATAAAAGAAAAGAGACTATTTTATAATAACCATAAACGATACTAGTATGAGCGTAATGAGAAAAGTTGATGCTATGGTAACTCAAGGAAAGAGCTTTGATGAGAAACTATATATTGTTTTGTCAACAATGGACTTCACCCGTAATGGTTATAGGATTAGAGAATTGGGGGAAGGTATTTCTGCCATTGAACAGGTCATTTGGGGCTGGTGGAAACAGCGCTATCTGATCGACAACAAGAATTGCCGTGCCTATGAGATTATGGATGGCAATATGGATTTTGTAATTTCTACAAAAGATGATATTGATTGGGATAGTATCCAGCAACTTCCTGAAAAAGCAAAGATGCAAGCTCAAGAGATGTCTGCACAATTCCCAACTTTTATTAAGGGGGGGTCGCAAGGGCGTAGCTGAAGTTTCATAGCAACTTAATCCCGATGGCCGCTACTATATGGATGATGACGGATTCGGTATGACTTCGGATGAGGGAATAACCGTCTATGGCTTCATCGATTCTGAGATGAATGTATTGGTTAAGTTCCAGTATATTGATGAGGATTGGAAACGCCTAGACAAGATACGTCGAGAAGCCGAAAAATTATTAAAGAAAAACTCAAAATGAAACGACTTTTATTTATATTTACGATGATAGCCATTTCGGTTCTCTCGGTTTCCGCTCAAAGCGACTATTACATAAAAAAGGCACAGAGTTATCAGCGAGAAGCAGAATATTACCAAAAGAAAGCTGATGGCTATCGTCGCTAAGCCGCATACTATCTCAAAAAGGCAGAAGGATACCAGCATGATGCAACTTATTACACTAAAAGAGGCGACTTGGATCGTGCGAAGACATACTCTCGTTATGCGGAAAACGAGATGGATAAGTATGAAACACAACTGCGATATGCAGCCCAGGCAGATGATAAAGCTGCAATGTATCTTCGTTGGGCTGCTGATGCATTAAGAAAACAATAGGACTATTTATGGTACCAGATAATCGTATAACCCCAGAATGGGTAGAAACGCTCGCTGAGAACGAAATCTTTGTTTTTGGATGTCGTAATTCGGGACGGCACTTTGATGGCGCATCAAACTTTGCTTTGAAACACTTTGGCGCAGTAATGGGACAGCGCGAAGGACGGCAAGGACAATCATACGCTATTCCGACTATCGGCGGTACTATAGGGTTAAATGAAATCCGTAAATCGGTTGAGACTTTTACCAAGTATGCAATCGAACACCCAGAATTACATTTCCTTGTTACTCCTATTGGATGTGGAGGCGGATGTTGTAAAGTGTGGGAGATCGCTCCAATGTTCCGTAAGGCATCAAAACTTCCCAATTTTAGTCTGCCAAGAGATTTTTGGATAGAACTTGATAAAGGGCGCATAGCAGGAATAAAACAGAAACTTGCAGTTAAGTGTGATGCGTGCTTGGATGTAGTATCAAAGTTTTTTGGAGAGTTGAGGTTCATGAGGTTAAGAATGATGTCACCTAACCAACTCTATAAAGAATTGAGGGGTATAGATTGCCATACCATGTCACTCTCTGAACAGATGGAGTGGGCAAATTTCTATGATGCTGCTATTACAGGTTCTTGGAATGCGAGATACTTGATAAACCACTCCACGAAATGCGCCTATATGGTTCTCGATAACAAAAAGAGAATCAGATGGATAAAAGATAGAGATATAGATTGGAATGGCTTTCAAGACTTACCAAAAGAGGTGCAGAAGAGAGTTCGCCGGAGAGAGTGTAAATATACTTTCGGAACGATAGGCGAATATAAGAATGGGGTTACAAAGATAATCTGGCAGATTAGCCCTGATGGCAGATATCACTACCTCGACAAGTGGTATGGCGGTAAAACCACGGATGAAAAGGAGATTTGGTTGGAAGGAGTAATAGATACTAATTGTAAATTCGTAGAGAAACTACGCATACATATCAAAGAAGATTAAAACAGACAGATAGGTTGAGGCGACTATTATACTCTATAAAACAAAACACATTGATAATATGAAGAACATTTTTACTCTTGCGTTGCTGTTGGTTGCAGTTATGGCAGTTTCTTGCTCAGGTATGCGAAAGTTTGACCGTGTAGAGACCATATCGGTTGAGCGTTACAGCATTGTTTACAAAGACAACAAGTGTGGCTTGTATGACATTCAGGCCGACAGTCTTGTTACGGCTATCAAATATGATGCATTAAGGTATGGCAGAACTGCATCGGAGGGAGGATATGAGTTCACTATATGGGTGGGCGAAATGGAAAACTATGAAGGTATGATATCCATTGAAAGCACTACCAACGAGCCTATGGAGATAATGTTTCCAAAACAACAATCAATAGAGTAATAACTGCATTTAACAAACGAACTATGAGCAAATTTTGGAATAAAATATTCGGGAAAAGGCAAGAAGATGCGGTAGCCGAGGTGAAACCACAGCGAGAGTTAACTGACGATGATAAACACTCGTACCGTTACTTTTTGCAATACAAATTTATCCCCGACCTCGTAGCAGGGGTATCAAAAGGAGAAATATCTCCAAATACCATTCTGGCAACTGAAGGATGGGAAGACTTTATGAAGAAACATGTAGATGAGAATTTCTTCTTGGAGTGGGATGAGTTGCATTGCGATGGAATAAAGATCAACGATACATATGTGATGGCTCTATATATCTTCCCTAAGCCTCGGCAGGTTCCGGAGGCTGCTTTTGGTGCAGTGCTTATTAACAGTACCAACAACGATGCGGTATATTATACTTTGGAATACTCTTTCGACGGCGTGTGGGTGTTGGGAAGTATGGATCAAACCACCCATAGCAATTATGGGAATCTAGAGAATCCCAGTTTGAAAAGCTTTATAGATTGGGTTGTTGAGAAAGCAAAGGGAACAGGACCAATAATGAGTATAACTCTTCCGAAAGAAGATGAAGAAAAAACAGTATCATAGAGATAGAATTTCATCAAACTATTCTCTATACTATAAAACGAACAATAAAATTTAAGCAATATGTTGATTACAATTTCACTTTTGATTCTTGCTTACCTGATAATGGGTAAAGATATTTCAGGTCTTCTTGAGAAAGTTAAGAACGTTGATTGGCGTGGTAAGATTAACGCATTGATGTATAAGCTGCGTCCGTGGGCATTGAAGGCAGGTCGTGTGGCTACTCGCCCTCTTTTGCAGTTCTACTATGTGATGGATGATGATAGCACATCAACGCTTGACCGTGTGCTTATCTATGCGGCTATCATATACACAATTATCCCTATGGACTTCCTGCCTCGCTCGGTATTCAAGTTCTTGGGCGTGTTGGATGACGGTGCGGCAATGCTCTATGTCTACAAGAAGATTAAGGATAAGATTACTCCTGAAATCAATGCAAAGGTCGAGGATACACTCAACGAGTGGTTTGGTGTAGAGTATGAACTGGTAGAGGGTTAAAAAGTACACTAATATCAATCAGAGATGCGGTGGGACATGGTGTTCATCGCATCTTTTTATAAATTAACTGTATGAAGTATTCAGAAACAGATATCAACAGATTTTTGGAAGCACAAGAATCGCCCTTTTGTGGATATGAGATTGCTCTCAAAGAGATCCAGAATGGAAAGAAAACAAGCCATTGGATGTGGTATATCTTCCCACAGTTTCGTGAATTCGCTCATAGTAGCCGCGCTCATTATTGGGGGATTATTGACAAAGTCGAGGCGGTGGCATATCTGGAACATCCTATTCTAGGGTCTAGACTTAGAGAGATTACTTCGGTATTGCTTGAACATAAGGATAAGTCAGCATTGGAGATATTAGGTGATATAGATGCAAGGAAACTACGCTCTTGTATGACAATGTTTGACTATATTTCTCCTAATGACATCTTTGGAAAGGTGCTAGATGTATTTTATCAAGGCGAACGAGGAGGTAAAACGATTAGAGTAATCAGTAGGCAGTAAAAATTTCATATAACAGATAGATTGAATTGTAGATGCACTCTATAGTAGTAAACAAACAAGTTATTACTATGGGTGCATTTACTACTAAAAAGACTCTTTATGGCAACCCTTCGCAGATACCTGCTGTTGCCGAACAGATTCGTCAGTCATTTGCCGCTGACGGGTACGAAGTGAGAATTGAGAATCCGGCAAATGGTCAGGAAATTTACATTACCAAAGGTGGTTTCGTTAAAGCGGCTCTTGGGCTTCGTTCGGCCTTGAAGGTTACGTGAAACCTGCACGAGATGGCAATATTAACTTTGAGGCTGGTGTCAGCATCTTTAAGCAGCAGTTTGTGCCGACTGTTATCACGATGTGTTTCTTCTCGCCGGTTGTTATTGCCCAGATATGGGGTATGATTAAGCAGTCAAGACTTGACGAAAAGGCCGTTGCTATTGCCGAACAAGCATTGTATCAAACAAGAACAATTTAACAAACTATAAACTTATGAAAACGAAAATTTTTAATCTCATTATTATTGATGAGAGTGGCTCTATGCAGAGCATCAAAAAGGCTGCTATTGACAGCGTAAACGAGACTATCCAGACTATTCGTTCGGCTCAAAAGAAGCACGATGACCAGGAACACTTTGTGAGCCTTGTGACCTTCAATGACGATGTGAAGACCATCTATGAGTGTGTGCCTGTGGATAAGGTCAAGGAACTTACGGCAGAAACCTATCAGCCTGACTGTTGTACCGCATTGTACGATGCTATGGGTATTTCACTGAATGCTCTTCGCAAGAAGGTCGCCGAGGATGACAAGGTGCTTGTAACGGTTGTAACCGATGGATACGAGAACGCTTCAAAGGAGTACAGTGGCAAGGCTATCAAGGCTCTTGTTGACGAACTCAAGGCCAAAGGCTGGGTATTCGCCTACATCGGTGCAAATCAGGATGTAGAGGCTGTGGCAGCAACAATTTCTATTACCAATGTGATGCAATTCGAAGCTACGCCACTTGGTACCGCCGTAATGGGTGCAAGAGTCGGTAGTGCTCGCACACGCCTATTTGACCGAATTGCAGACCTCGGTTGCGATTTCTGCGCAGCAGAAGCAAATGAAGATTTCTTTGATGAGGATGACAAGTAATATAATCATAAATACTACGATATTGCTATGGAGACAAAATTAAACTCAAACACAAAGCGCACAGCGATAAAAGTCAGCCTCGTTGCAGTTATTTCGCTTCTATTGCTTATCCCTTTGGCGATGATTAAGGGTGTGATTGAAGACCGTGAAGAAACCAAAGATGCCGTTACCGAAGAGGTGGCAAACTCATATGCCAAGCCACAGACCGTTTCTGCACCTTATTTGGTATCGTATGTAGTCGAAGAGAAAACGGTAGACAAGAAGATTGATCCGAGTGGTAAACAGACCTATGTGGAGGATTATGATTCATATTGCTCACAGGTGGATTACACGGCAGATGTTGATACCGATATATTGCATCGCTCTATTTACGATGTGATTGTCTACAACTCTAAGGTTAAGATTTCCGGCAAGCTACCAATCACTGAGAAATCAGTTGTTGCAAGGGATAATGAGTTCCGCTTTAAGATGGCTGACATTAAGGGGTTCAGCAACCCGTCACAGCTAACTTTTGGTGGCCAAACCTTTGAACTTTGCCGTCAGTCAGAAGAGTTTGTTGCCAATGTTGTATTTCCCAAGGGTGCGAAGGCTGGCGATGTCATTGATTTTGCATTTACCTTTGACCTAAAAGGCACAGAGTCGCTCTTCTTTAACCCTTCAAGAGATGGAAATACCACGGTGGCCATAAACTCATCTTATCCCCACCCAAGTTTTCAGGGAGCAATGCTGCCAAATACCAGAGAGGTTAAAGACGATGGATTCAATGCCACTTGGAGCATGTCAAGTTTCAATAGCTCGAGCTACGACGATATGGGTGTTAAGTTCGTAGATCCCGCTAATCCTTATCAGCAGTCTATGCGCTCGGCAAAATATGGAATGCTCATTATCATTCTTGTCTTCGTAGCAGGCTTGTTCGTGGAGTTCCTGACTCGCAAGGAGATTAATCCTATCCAATACGCTGTAATTGGTCTATCGCTCGTGTTGTTCTACTCATTGTTGGTTGCCTTATCCGAGTTTATGACCTTTGGCGTGGCGTATATAATTGCCGCCTTGATGACAACAGGTGCACTGATGTTCTATTTCAGGGCTATCTTGAAGAGCCGTAGTGCTTATGTACTTGGAGGATTTGTAGCAGTAGTCTATGCACTGAATTATATGTTGCTTCAAATGGAGACTTACGCACTGCTTGCTGGCTCAGTTGTACTCTTCCTGCTCCTCTGCGTTGTAATGTATCTTACAGCCAATATGAATAACAACAAAGAACTTGCAAAAACAGAATAACTATGAAACGACTGACTCAAATTTTTCAGGCACTGCTCGGTGTGGTTGCCTTGATTCTTACGGCTCTAATAGCCACTGGTCGCCTTGCATGGCGTACAATTCGTAATTGGTGGAAAACCGCTCTAAGTGGCTTCGCCGTTCGATTGCGACCATTTTGATTCTTATTCCGGTGGGCTTTGTTGCTCTTGTAGGATATGCTCTTTATGAAGATGCATATGGAAGAGATTATTGGGATAGAAAACTTTCGGAGAATGTCACATTGCGCTCTTTCTCAGATAATAAGTGGCGAGTGTACAACAAGCAAACCGGTGAGTATACAACAGAGACGATTAACTGGGTATCTGAAGCCCCCGAGACTGACTCTTTGGCGGTCTATGCTTTGCCAGGTAAACGTGGTTACATCAACATAAATTCAGGTCACATTATCATTGATGCAGAGGCGAACGACTATCGTAAAGCGTGGGTGTTCTCAGACGGATTGGCTGCTGTAATGAAAGATGGCAAAATCGGCTTTATCAATGCCAAGAATGAGGTTGTAATCCCATTCCAATTCGACTATTCTGATAAATGTCGTATGTGGGATTTTGGCTACTTATTCCACGATGGATATTGTATTATGACTAATACCGATGGCGACTTAGGCTTGATTGACACTACCGGAAAGTGGATCGTTGAACCTGCCTACGATGAAATCTGGGCACCGCACGAAAGTGGTTATAGAATCATTGTCGATAACGGTAAACACGGTGTTCTCGATTCAAAAGGCAATGTTGTTTATCCTGCTGAATATGGTTATGTAGATGTGTTGTCTGATGGCTTTATCCTCACCAAAGGTGGCAAGAAGTGGCAGGTGGATTTTGATGGTAATACCGTACAGCCATTCATGTTTGATGGTACTTATTATCTCAATTATCCGATTGGTTATAACGAGTGTGGTGATATCCAATATGCTTTTGCTGATTATGCCAAATACGAGGTAATGAACCGCTATGGTATTATGAATCGTATCACAGGCAAGCCGATAACGCTTGCTCTTTATTCGGACATCAATATGCTCTCGAAAGACCTGTTCGAGGTGCAAGATTCAGAAAGTTATGATTGGTACTTGGTAGATACGCAAGGTTATGTAGTTTCAAAGAAATAAGGTTAGAACTATGAAATGTTTTGCACATACAGTTGCGGCTATTATTCTCCTTGCCTCTTGTTGCACGAACACGATGAAAGGCAACGAAATGGAAGTGTCCTCGATGGTTGATAGTGTTGGTGGTGATTATACTGCCAACGCCGCAGCCATTGAAGAGAAGAAGCAAGAAATGCTTTCTATCGCTGATAGTGTTGGTCACTTCTGGTTTTCTGATGATACCGAGTTCCAGTCGCAAGATCCACACGCATATTGGTTAATGAACCGAATGATGCAGATGGTACAGTCGGTTCAGACTGCCGATGACGATTGGGCTTGGATGTTGGCGATGAATGAGAGTATTGAGGAGTATAACAATCGCCTCGGCCGCAAGATTGGTTCTGTTGAAGCTGCTTGCAATGCTATCGATGAACTCATAGATATCTACAACGCAGGTAACCAACCGATGCTCAATACAGCAAGTTATGTGGAGTCAATTCTTATGCACTACAAAGCTACATATGCCTATTACCGCCTTATCGAGTTTATTGATGACTACAAGGATGATAGCGACTGGGATGTGCAGATAAGGACCTTATATTATCGTGAGTTCAAGGAGTGGTTCGATATCAACAATGCAGTAAATGGTATTATGTATTTCTACACTTATGCATCAGCAGGTTATTCGGCTCTCTCTATGGACTTGAACGGTACTTTTGAGATATGGTCGAGGGAGCGTCTTACAGAACTTGAAATCGAACGAGACATCTATTGGTCATTTGATTGGAACCCATTTGAGAGCGATGCGAAGAGCATCTCTCCCAAGAAGTTTGGTAAGTTGCTGGACTATTTTAAGACCAGAAAGAAAAGCGATGTTATTGAAGAGTTCTTTGGGGATTTATACGACAAGAAAGATAGAGATTATGAATATGCAGAGTGGCGAGTCGGTAGTAAATACGATTTCGACAAGATTGCCGAGATGCTTCGTTACTACGAAACAGCCCTGACTAATTGGCGAGAGATCCGAGAGCAAATAGCTCTTATGCTCCCGAAAGAGAAACAAAGATCATATCGAGAGATAACCAAGCAGATGCACACACGACTCTACAACGATTTAGTTGATTTGAAGGAGATAAGGTATTAATGATAGAATTACCTACAATGATTACTCAATATTATAAACAACTTAACCACTTAAAATTTATATAGTATGAGTAACGAACATGTAGTTAGTATGAAGGAGCATTGTTTGAATGTCATAGAAGAGGTTTTTGAGCCTGCGATGGACTGGCTCTCTGATACCGTTATGAGTAGCGAATTTCAGACCGATATCAAATAGTTCAACTGTCAAGAGTCTGGCCCATATCTTGTTCCCGTTACCTTCAGCGGTGTAGAATCTCCTCTTAAGGCAATTAAGTTCTTCTTCATCAATGTTGATGAGTCGGTTATTTTTGCCTATACCCTGGATGTCTGCGACCATTTTCAGATTAAGTTTGATATGTTTGCTCCTTCTTTTAATGAATTGGGTGAGCGCTTGAAAAGCGATGAAACTCGTTCTGCTATTAAGAGGAGCCTTGTTGCCCAGCTTGACGAAGAGGAGTTTGCACAATTGTTGAATGATTACAAGTTTGAAGAGTAGCATTACACCATCCACGGGTTGCGATATGGGTCGTAGTCATTCTGGAATGTAGCCAGTTGCCAATCGGTGACTGGCTTCTTTGTTTCATCGACTTTGCGGGGAATTTGCGGGTTAAGTCGTAGTTTGGCAGCATCGTTAAGCCACTTCATCGAGTCCTCATAGTCTCGCATACGCACAGCACTCACATTGTTCGGAGCAATAAGCTTTGTGAGTTCATAGACCGCAAGGCGCACCATATGCTTTTTGAGGTTGTAGTTGCGTGGGTCGTGCATCGAAAGGTTGTTGCCGAGTTCCGGTACATCTGCATTCACATCTGTCTCTGGATAGAACACGCGACCACCATAGACCACATATTCGTGGTCCGACAACTCATAGTCATTGTATGCCGAATCGTAGTCAGCAATAGCACCCCAGCAATCCGATGTGAACGGGTCAATGTTGTTGTCAAAGCCATCGAGCGTCATCAATGTATAGAACGCACCTTCATACTCTACAACAGCCCACAACGGATAGTTAATAGGTTGCCATAGCGTTGTTTCTGCCTCAATCCAGCCACCAACCATAGGAATACGGATATCATCAAACTTATAGCCATTCTCCGATAGGCAGAGATAGACCACGCCATTGTAGTTTACCTTGTCGCCTGGATAGTAGGTGTTGAACTGCGAATAGGCAGGAACTTGCGAAACATCGATATTGATATCGGTTGATTCCTCCCAATAAGCCACAGTTGCAGGCTTGCGGTAACCACTAATGGAGCGGATAACCTCGTGTATCTGCCCATCGAAGTAGATATGTACGCCTATGGGGTAAGTAATACGCCTGTCATAGTCGGCGATATACTTACCTTTGGCAAACTCTTTCTCCACCTCATAGTTCTCCGAGAGATATTCTACAATGCTCATCTCTGCCGACTGCTCGGCCTGAATAAAGCGTTCATCGTTACCACGAGTAAGCTGCTGCAAAGCCTCCTGAGTGATGATACCCAAGTAGTCACTATTATTTAGAAATCGTCTGTACATATCTGTTCCGTTTAGTAGTTAAATCCTTCGCTTATTACCGATGTCGACACCACATATCCGTTGCCATCGCCACCGCTCTTGTACTTATACCAGCTATCACGCAGGTAGTAGCAGAGCAAGTAATCGAGGCAATCGGACAAGTGTCCGTATCGCTCATATTTCACGCCTGTTTTCGGGTCTGTGGTCTTCTGCTTACTCTTTGTGCCATCCTCGTTTCGGAGCTGGTAGATGAGATCCTGAGTGAGTTTACGACACTTGATGTCGATTAGTATTTCCCAGCCATTGTAGCCGTCAAAGACCTCATTGACAAACTCGCATCGAGTAACCTGTGGCGGCTGTTTGCGGAGTAGTTTTACCTTTGGTCGCAGGATACCTTTGCCGAAGGTATCCACGATGATTGTGTAGTTGTTGATGCCATCCTCATTGGTCGTTGAGCGTTGCAATCCTGACGGGTCGCCAGTAACATCAACGCCGCCGATATGCTTATCTCGATAGAGCTTCAGTCGTACCTTGCGAGCAAGTGCAGGCGTATTGTTCTCCTTATCTTCGGGCTTACCGAGTATCTCTTCGAGGATATAGACCTTCTTGTCGTCGTAGTCTATCTGTGCCGAGAGAATTGACATCTGCGGAGCCACATTGAAATCCCATACAGTGATGAGCGGTTTAGTCGGATCGTAGACCTTCTCTTTGAGGTTTGTGATAAGGTGCTTTGCTCCATCAAAACGGTTGTAGATGGCCATATCATTTGCCTCCACAAAATCCCAGTTACCATAAAGCAAACGCTCCTTGGTTGCCTGGTCACGAATCTTATTCAGAGCCGCCTCATAGACCTGGCGGAAGGCTATGTTTGGGTTATCAAACACCGAGAAGGGAACATAAGCCTCTCCCTCACGACAAACCACCTTATCGCCATTCTCATCCTGCACGAAGCGGCTACGCACCCAGTTAATAGTCGGGTTGGTAGTAAGCAACATTCGTGGAGTCTTGAAGGTCTCGTGAGTACGCCAACGAAGACGCGAGAACAACACCTCGACAGCCTTCTCCGATATCTCCGACACCTCATCTACCATAGCGATTGTGTACTCCGAAGAACCGAATCGCTCGAAGTTGGGGTCAGAGGGAATGTCGGCCATCTCCTTCATAATGATAACCGAGTCGTTCCAGAATGTGAGCGTACCTTCGAGGTTGTTAATCTTGTAGTTCACATCCTCCTTCAACCCCCAATCCTTCAAGATGGTTTTGATGGTGTTCCAAGTGGACTCTTTGAGCGATTTGAGTGTCTTACGAGCAACGACTGCACGGATATTCTCGAAGCGCATACACGACGAGACGAGCCATACGCTACCGACATACGACTTACCACCACCGGCGGCTCCACCTCCCAAAATTAGCTGGGGAAGATTTTGCGACTTACAATGCTTACACTGCGGTTTGTATTGAGGATTTCTCTGTTGGTCATAGCCAACAAGAACCTGCTCGATCTCAGCCCCACAATGTGGGCAGTAGTTGGGTTGCAGAAGTTTCCACAGCTCATACTGCCGAGGGGAGGGGCTGAAGTCGATATGGATATTGCGCGGTGCTTTGAGTTTATTGACCGCCATTGTTTAGTAGATTTCAATGGTGATATCCTTCTCCTTTTCGAGAAGAGCATAGAGTTTTTTGAAGGTCGCACGAGAGTTGATAACCTTACCCTTGACAGAGTTCTCACCAACGATAATGCAGCCACCAGAATCATCCTCGGTATTGCCCCAGTGAATCAGAATGCCCAAGAAATGAGGGACTCCGTGCAGATACGGCATCTTGCGCTTGAACTTCGGACTATACTCCAAAGTAACCTTGTATGTGCCGGTTGGAATTGCGGTGCGAGCATAGACCTTCTCCTTGCACTTGCACGGAATCCAGCGCGAGGTATTAGGACAACTATCGGGTAGTTCTCGAATGACATCCTCGATAGTGTTACAGAAAAATGTGCCGTCAATACTGAGGTCGCCGATAGTGTATTTAGGACCCTTGAATTTGCGTCTTAACGATAGTTTCATACTCTAATCTTTTTATTGAAAGAGTAGAGAAAAGACACGGTTGAAGTTTATATAATAAAAAAAGAGCATCAATCGATGCCCTTAATCTTGTACTTTGTATAGTGATTTGAGTTCTCCGTTCTCCGACTCAAATGGGAATCGGCCATTTTTCAAGATGCATTCGTGTGTCTTCTCATCTTCTGCATCGTTGTTAAGCAACATTTCTGCCCGCTCATTTGAAATTACCTTCATCTCCACACCCTGAACAGTAGCATTGGTAGCGTCTGCAGGTATTGCCAAAAGTTCATCTAATATCATTGCCCCAATTAATTATGTGGCTCAATGTCCCCTTGAGCACGATATTTGCCAAAACGAAAAGCGTGGGACATAACCCGCTGTCTTCTTGGCTCTGGTAAACCATTCTGCAATCAGGTTAGCCCACGCAAATCGTGAGCGGAACCTTTTGTTTGCAGAAAAATATGAATTTTACCAGAATTCAGAAGACAAACAAAAGCTAACGCTTTCTTGTGTTAAATATGTATGTGCAGCAATGCTACACGAATGAGGGAGGGGTTAGTTCTTGCCAGCCTCTACAGAAACCTTGCGGAACTCCTTCATCAACTTCTCAAGCTCCAACGAAGCCTTACGAGCGCGAGTTCCAGCAGCCTTATTACCTTTCTCTACCTGCAACGCAGCATCCTTTGAGAATGCCTCGAATGCCTCATTGATTTTTGCTGCCAATTCGTTCATAGTGTCTATTGTTTTAGAATTCAACTGCAAAGATACTTATTTTTTGCAAATCAGATATCTATACGCAACTATTTTCTGTTTCTATTGAAAGCAACAGACCTAGCTGTCATCATTTCCTCAACATCGCTGAGTGTTGTTGAATAGTCTTCGCGCTTATTCTTTTCCAACCATTCATCAATGTCTCTTTTTCTAAAGTATATTCTGTTACCTTGTTTAATGTGAGGTACCAACCTGTCATTAGTAATGCGATATATGGTTGACTTGGATTTATGCATATACTCACATAGTTCTTTAGTATCCATTAGCTTATCTCCACTTTTGAGATCTACAAGGGTTAGAATGCAGCATTCCAGCGACTCTACTTTCTGTACAAGGTCTGTAATAATACCATGCAACTCCTCATTTGTGATAGTGTTCTGTTCCATAGCCTTTTTTATGAAAGTATAGTGCACCGAAAGGTAATAGGGTTTACGAAATGATAAAAAAATGAGACCTCTATGTTTTGTAGAGGTCTCCAATCTTACTTCAAGCTGATTGCATTTGCTGATTTTCTTTTCTCATTATCCATAATATCAGCGTAGATTTGAGTGGTCGAAATAAACCTGTGTGTCAACATTTTGCTTACAGTATACAGATCAGTTCCCATTGCTAATTGTAATGTGGCAAATGTGTGCCTGAAGCAGTGAAATGTTATATGCTTGGTAATACCAGCTCGTTTTAACCATCTTTTAAGAGGGGCGTTAAGCATTCCACGTGCAAAATCCTCGAACACTTTACCTTCCTTTTTGCGTTTACCACAGTAGGATAAAGCCTCTTCACTGATAGGTAATGTTGCTTCGGTCTCCGTTTTCTCAGTGCGTATTCTCATGCACCAACCACCATCTGGAGCCTTGACAATATGTTTCCACTCCAACTGTATAATATCACTAACACGCAGTCCAGTGAAGCAGGAGAAGATCGCAGCTCTGCGCAATACCGGGATATCGCAAGGAGTAGTATCGAGACGCTTTAATTCCTCTAAGGTCAGATATTCTCTTTTAGTCTCGACATATTCTATCTTGTCAAGGTAGTCATTGATATTCTCTTTGAGCAGCCTATCACGGTATGCTCTTTTGAGTACTGCTCTAAAAGTAGAGAAGTATGACGCCTTGGTATTAGTGTGCATTGCAACACCTGGACGCCTTACAGAAGTAGCTGTTAATAAGTACTCACCAAATTTCTTGGCTACATTTACATCTAACTCCTCAAATGAACATTTACCGTGTATAAATTTCTCAAAGTGTTGATACGAACCCCACCATTTGCTATTACTTGGCTTACCCTCGGCTAAATTTCTGTAATACTCCAGAAAATCACCTTTCATTTTAGACTTATCCAAAAAGCCAAACTGTTCATTGATGATGGACTCTGTACGACAAGCTAAAATACCTTCTGCGCGAGTCATCATTTTGACATTGTAGGCTCTTTCCTTATCAGTTTTGGGCTTGTCATACACATAAATTCCAAGCGATTCTTTATATACGCGCTTCATCTTATCCTTTAAGAAGATTGCTGGACTATAGCGCAGATATAGCGACGACTTACCGTTTTTGATAGGTCGCTTTACAAGTAATACTCTCGAAGTTACTGACATATCTATATATTTTTTTGTTTACTATTCATCAGCCCATCTAGTTCTGGCTTTGATATCTTTATGTATTTCCCTTCTTTATGTGTCGGGATATTATATCGTTTGATATATTGGTACAATGCGTCTCTGCTTATACTATATTTCGAAATAGCTTCTTCAACAGTATAATACTCTGGTTGCGGAAACTTCTTGCGCATCAGTTCATCAAAGTGCTCTTTTGAGTAATATCCTTTGTTGCCTTTTCGCATTTTAGGAACAGGATTCTTATAAATAAGAACTGAAACATAGTGTGGATCCAAACCATAAATATTATTGATATCCTCCATTGTGTACCATTCCTTAATATTAGGATCGGGAAGTCTACTTGCCAATAATTCGTCAATATGTTTTTTCGAATAGTGCACTTTCCCGTTAATTCTCATTCGAGGGACCATATTATTAGATACGCACCCGTGAACACCTTGAACTGAAATGTCATATTTCTGACATACTTCCTCAAGGGTATACCATTCTGAGATATCCGGATCGGGAGTGTTTAGAGAAAAGCATCTGTCAATATGCTTCTTGCTAAAATATGTCTTATTCCCGTGCTTCAGTCTCGGAATGTTTTTAGTAGCCGCATACTTGAAAACAGTATCCTTGCTAACCTTAAATTTTTCGATGACCTCTGCCGTCGAGTAGTACTCTGCCACAGGTTTGGAGATCACACGCCTTACCTGGTAAGGAATATTCGTTTTGAACAAAGCATCTATATCAACTCTGCGGATAAAAATCTTCCTGTTCATCTTAATACAATTTATCTTTCCTGTTACGCAGTATCTATAAACCGTCGTACTGGATATGCCCATACGTTTGGCAACATCATCGCAAGACAGATACTCCTTTTTAAGTGTAGTGGGAGATGGAGATGGAAGGTTTTCTCCTTCGAGGACTTTTTCTAACTTTTGCTCTCTTTTTTCGGTTTTATAGTTTCGTTGCGAACATTGGTGAGAGCAGAACCTTGTTGTCATTTTGTGGGCAGTAAATTTCTTACCACAAAACTCGCACACTTTTGTTACTTCAATTTTGCTCATATGAGAGATATAAGTGTAGAAGTCTATTATCTGGGCGATATCACAGGCGAAATAAACTCCGATGATATTCTAAGTGAGATAACATCTACTTGTTATGAAATTGGGATTTTGGTTTGATTTTAGATTGCACCTCATTGCACTCCATTTCACTCCGTTGCACCTCATTGCAAACTTGGTGAAATCTCTTTAATAGTGATAGGACAGGTGATGATATCTGACATTGTGGGACAAATATGGCCCAAAAAAGTGATAAACTATGCTATATCAATGACAACTTGACTTTATCACAAAAACACGAAAGGCACTCTAAATGAGCGCCTTTGATAGTTTATGATAGCTAATGATAAAGTGATTTTACTTGCCGATGCAATATATTTACTTACGACTCACGCTATTGTGTATATTGTTTAATGTCAGTGTGTTATGAAGTTTATGTCACATTGTGTAAAATCTTGGGGGGACAATCTGGGGACTGCATTTTTACAAAGAAACCGATAAAATCTACAAAAACGCACTTTTTTTAGAATTTTTAGCATATTTGTATTTCGTTGTATGGTTAAACAGCCCTGAATTGGAAGTGAAATCGAACCTGTCATAGCTATTAAATTTAGTGGTTTAGTTTAGTCCAATGTATATATAGAATAGAAGTAAACTAAACTGGTTTTATCTGAATATTCACCTTACTTGTAAAGGCCATGGCTTTTCATTCTCCGAATTTGTGCTTTGACCCTTTCATTTGTATTTGTTATATGTTTCTTTGTATCCGTCTTCCTTTAGAAAGGTGTATTTTCAAAGTGCAAACCATACTATTTTTGCTTCTCAAAAAAAGAGAGATATAGAACTTATATAGGTGTGGTATACCATCTTTATTTTTTTCAAAGCAGTCATTTATTGAACTTTTAACAGCTATTTCCGAAGTTTCCTTCAAAAACATATAATTTCATTCTTTGATTCTTGGTGTCATTTTTGGTGTCATGGAAATTGTTGGCACATTCTTAACCTCTTGTGTATCATTTATATGAATGTTTTTTTGGTGTCATTTTTGGTGTCATTTTCACTATTCTTAGTGTCATCCTTTGCTTCTTGAGTGTCATTTTTTGAACCTTGGGTATCATTTTTAACCTTTTGAGTATCATTCTTTGCCTTTTTTGGTGTCATTTTTGGTGTCACTTTGACTGTCATTTTGGGAGTCATTCAGGATTTTCTGTCCACCTTTCAAGGTTTCTTGTCCACTTTTTGGACTTCTCTGTCCACCTTTTCTGTCTACTTCTTCCATTTCTTGTCCACCAACTTCATAATCATGAGTATCATTTTCATTGTTTTAGGGTTCACATTGGGGATCATTTTGGGGTTCATCCTCTAAGTTTTGGGGTTCATATTATTGTATTTGCTACTATTTGTCTTTTCTTGAATCATTAACTCCGACAATACAATATATCATTTCTGATTTAACGATTATAATACGATGTGTTTTGGTTTTAATTATGATATTCGTAACAAAACAACAAAATAATCATTTATAAATTGATTTACTCGAATTTTATAGGTATATTTGCATCGTAAAAGTGGAAATGTTAATAGTACAACTATGATAGCTGAATTTTCAATTGAGAATTTTTTCTCTATTAAGTCATCTCAGAAGATAAGTTTTGAGCCTACATCAGATGTGTTTATGTCTGAAGAGTATTCTTATGAAGTAAAAGAAGGAGTGCGATTGCTTAAAATAGGCATTATATACGGCGCCAATGCTTCGGGTAAAACTAATATATTGAATGCTATGGAGTTCTTTAGAATGCTTGTTTTGAGTATGCCTAAAGATCGAAATAAAAAGACAGGTGTCGTGCCGTTCCTATTGGATGAAACTTCAAGAAATGAAAAGACAAAGATGTCGATGTCTTTTTATATAAATAAGTTGAAGTACATTCTTAGTTTTGAGTTGGACTCAAAATACATCCATTCAGAAACGTTGTTTGTGTATGAATCTGTCCGTCCGACAAAATTATATAGTCGTACATATGATTCTAATACAGATTCTTCAGTTATTGAATTCGGTGGCAACTTGAAATTGTCTAAAAAGAGCCAAGATACAATCTCTGGTAACACAATAAACAATTGTAGTGTGCTGGCTGCATTTGGTAAGAGCAACGTAGAAAAAACGAAGTTGAATGACGTCTACGATTATTTTGCAATGCAGGTTAAAGATGTGTTGGCTCCTGGTATGTTGCTGTCTGGGTATGTAAAGAAGCAATTGGATAAGGATGAGAATGGCGATCTGAAGCAGTTTATACTTAATTTCCTTAAAGCATCTGATTTTAATATTGAGGATGTTGCTTTGCGCGAAGAAGAGGAGATGATTACTCCGGAATTAGAGCAGCTAATTCAGCAGGCTCCGATTGATGATAAGGCCAAGGCTGAAATGCTAAAGAAAGGAAAGATCACAAATACTGAGTTGACTTTTACTCATAAGGCAGGAAATGGCTTGTACGAGTTGTCAGAAGAATATGAATCAAATGGTACAATGCGTTTCTTGGGAATGGCTGTAATACTGAACTTCCTTTTGAAGAAGAATCAGTTTGTGCCCATTGACGAAGTAGAGACTAGTATTCACTATGAGTTGTTGGCATACTTCATCAAAGTATTCTTGGCTAATAGTGACGGAACATCTCAAATGCTGTTGACAACGCATGATATCAATCTTCTCAACGAAGAGTTCATCCGTAGAGATACATTATGGTTCACAGATAAGGACGAACAAGGTGAAACAAAAGTTTTCCGCCTTTCGTCTCATGGTTTACACAAGAACCTGTCACCATACAATGCATACAAGCAGGGCAAGCTAGTTAAATTGCCATTCTTGGGTAGTCAATACTTCAACTTAAATGAATAATATATGGCAAGAGTAGTAAGTAAAAGTATAGCCATTATTGGTGAAGGGGAGACTGAATGGTTCTATTTTGATTCCCTACGTGTTGCTTGCCGCTTCCCATTTAAGGTGGCTCCGGACTTTCCGCAACACAGCG
>JAFYOF010000215.1 GCA_017560305.1 Alistipes sp. | reverse complement strand
GAGATGTGCAGCGACACGCCGCGCACCTTTTTGGGTGGGGTGCAGGGGCTCGCGCTCGGGGAGTGGCGGAATAGCGGCGGCTACCAACAAATTTACGCGCCGCGAGCACCCCGCCGCCGCCCGCCACCGAAGCGCAGCGTGGGCAAGCGAAGCCGAGCGCGAGGGGCTGCAATAGACACGAAATGCCCGCCGTAGGACATAACACACATCCTGCGGCGGGCATTTTCGCAAATAATACTAGCCCGAAAAACTGACTACAAAGATAATACACTATTCGGCATTTGTCAAGGGTTGAGGCGGAAAATGTAACTCAACATCGGGCGAAAGTCGATAAACTATCACGCGGTCGTCATCGGCGAGGTCGTCATATTCCACGGGCTCTTCGCAGGAAACATCTATAACGATTTTGTTTTTAGCCCTGCAAATGCTCTCTTCGGTTGGAAAGTAACTAACCGCCATACCATCGCAAATTCGCAGGCGTTCGTGCTCTAAGCCGTGTTTTTTGGCATATTGATAGAGCGCAAAGGGTGTGAGTGGTAAATGTTCAAAAAGTCCCATAACTGTGTAAATTAAATGTTAATAAATCGTGTATTCTCTATGGTGGTGGAATATACCAAAGGGGCAGAAACGGCGAAAACGAAAGCCAATAAGAATATTGTCAATAGGTCGCTCGCTATAATTGTCGATGTCGAGTGTGCAGACCCTTGAAAGGTGTAGCGAGTTATAGCCGTTGTCAAATTTGATGTCCTCAACCTCCTGCTCAAAAATTGATACCATAGTATTGGCAACATCGAGCAAGTCCATACGCGTAGAGGTCACGCGCCAAGTAACTAACTGATGAAGCAAACAATCTTCGGTTACATCTTGAATATCGACGCTAAAGCGCGAGAGGTGGGAACGGCGGTAGAATTTATCCAACATCCATTCGTTGAAGCGCTGCAACTCTTGACGCTTTGTGCGGTTGTTTTTGGGAGCGGGTGTAGAAAATGAAATATCGAAATAGGTGGCGTTAATCTCTTTGCTGAGACCACTGGCAATAACGGCAGCACCGAAGAAATCAGTGAAAATAAAGTCGCTAATAAAATGCCATTTTCCCTTAAGGGCTGCACCCTTGTCGGTAAGGCAACAAGCACGCAAGCCGCTAACCTTTGCACGGCGCAGAGGGCGTGAACGATTGAGAGCGTGCATAACTTTTGGCACGGCTTGAACTAATGTTTTTGCGTCTTTGCCATAGGCTGAGTAGTGCATATACCAAAAATTCGGGTAGAGCGTCTCAACCTTTTTCATCATATCACGGAAAAGGTTTGCTTTTTGGTTTTGCAGGAATTCGGTTGATAGTACGGCTACATTTGTAAAAGTCGGTTTACTTGACCTCTGTAGATGAAAATCGAGATTGTCGATTTTTGGAAAATAGTTGTGTTTCATACATTTGTGTATATTAGTGATTATGTAGTACGCAAAAGTATGAATAATATTTGCATTATGTTAAATCGTATACTGGGTATTATTGATTTCTTTAGCGATTTACTTTTAGAGTAATTTTTCTATTCCATTGTTTACACCGCCATCGCAGCACATACAAAACATAAAATTCCTTATCCAGCTATCAACCAATCATTCTGTTTTTTGGCGGATGGAGAAATCACAGATATACAACACGGCATTCCGCAGCTGCGCTATACATCTACAAAATTTCCTGCCCATATCAAGAAACTCAGCGCATCACAAAAAAACTTTTGGGGTGGTTGCCCTACCCCATCACTATGCAAAAATATCATTTCTTCTGCATTTTATTACAATATTCACCCACGACAAGCAGACAATGAACGCCCAATTGCAGAAAAAACAGCATATATGCCAAAAGATTTTGAAATGGGTCAATATATTGGGAACTTTTTTATAATTTTGCATCTTGATACCTTTATATAGTATCTGCGTATGGGAAATACAAGATTCAGTGTTAGTTTTTGGCTGACCATCGCGGTTGTCGCGATGGCATTAAGCCACGCCTTCACCATCGGTTATGGCACAGGTTTCCAAAGCCGAGGCAGAGCGCTGCTCGCCCTGGGGCAAGCCAAACAACACTCGCAGAAGTATGCCCCATCGCTCCTGACCGTTCACTATGAGCGACACAACGACACCACGGAGGATATTCTGCGTCTGGAGATTGATACCACTTATCGTCCTATCGGCAAGAATGCCTTCACTTATGAGATGATTTGCGACCGCAAGTTGGCACTGCAATCATCAAGTGGTGAACACTTTACCGCCGAGCAAGCGCGTATGTGTTTTGTGGAGGGAACAAAGCGTGAGTGGATACAACTGGGCAAAACGATGACCATAAATGGTTATGACTGCCTGGCATCGGTAGCGACCGACGAGGGGCATAACTGGCAGGCGTGGTACACCACCCAACTACCCCACTGCGCGGCGGATGCACGGGTAAGCGATGGTCTTCGGGGACTCATCCTGTGGGCAAAGGCTGCGGACGAAGGATATAGTTTGAAGGCCACGGATATAGAGGTTAAATTGGGATAACTTATTAACACATAAACATTTAATTAAACGCATTATGAAGAAAATCTTTTCTATTCTTGCTGCATCTGCATTGGTAGCAGGTATGGCATCTTGCGAGCAGAAGCCTAACACGCTCTCTTCTGCAGAGAAGGCTGAGGGTTGGCAGCTTTTGTTCGACGGTGAGACTTTGAACGGCTGGCGTAGCTTCAACGCTCCTGAGTTGTTGGGCGGTTGGTCAGTAGTTGACGGCTGCATCCAGGCATCTGGTGAGGGCGGCGACGCTTCAGGTTACATCGTAACAGACAAGAAGTACTCTAACTTCGAGCTCGTTTGGGACTGGAAGCTCACTTACGCTGGTAACAGCGGTATGCTCTACCATGTTGTTGAGCACCCTAAGTATTCAGTACCTTATGTAACTGGTCCAGAGTATCAGCTCATCGACAGCGAGGGCTGGGAGGAGAAGTATGCTCCTGCTAAGCTCGCTGACTGGCAGAACATCGGCGTAGACTACGCTATGCACTTGCCTGACTACGAGAAGATGCACATCAACCCAGTTGGCGAGTGGAACTCATCAAAGATCGTTTACGACAACGGTCATGTAGAGCACTGGCTCAATGGCGAGAAGATCGTAGAGTTCGAGGCTTACACTGACGACTGGTTTGCACGCAAGGCAAGCGGTAAGTGGGGCAACGCAACTGAGTACGGTTTGGCTCACGAGGGTGTAATCTGCTTGCAGGACCACGGTGACCCAGCATCATTCCGTAACATCAAGATCAAGGAGTTGCCAGAGAAGCGTGCTGGTCAGCAGGTTAGCCTCTTCAACGGCAAGGATACTCACGGTTGGGAGTTGTTCGGTTCAATGAAGGTTTCAGTTGATGAGGAGGGTAACCTCGTAACTGAGAACGGCGACGACAAGAAGTACGGCTACCTCGGTACACGCGAGTACTACAAGGATTTCGACTTGACAGTAGAGTTCAAGCAGGAGTCTAACGGTAACTCAGGTTTGTTCTTCCACTCATTCGTTGAGGGCGGTTACAAGAACAACATCGTAAACGGCTGGCAGTGTGAGGTTGCTCCTAAGGGTTGCGACACTGGCGGTATCTACGAGTCATACGGCCGCGGCTGGTTGGTTCAGATTCCAGAGGAGAAGGAGAACATTTTGAAGGTTGGCGAGTGGAACACATTGCGTTTGCGCGTTGAGGGCAACAAGGTTCAGACTTGGCTCAACGGCGAGGCTATGATCGAGATCGAGGATGAGTTGATCGGTTCTAAGACTGGTCGTATCATGTTGCAGATTCACGACGGCAACGATATCAAGGTTCTTTGGAAGAACTTCAACTTGACAAAGTTGTAATATCCAAACTACATCGACCTTCGGGTCAAAAAAAACAACAGAGGTGTCCAACTAATATGGTTGCGACACCTCAGTTATTTTATAGATTATGGGGCTCTCTACCCTACGCCTGATGCAAATCGTTGATATGCTCCAGCACCTCGTCAGCCATTCGCACCACCTTGAAGTGCATACGCAACCCGAAGAATGCACCAATCAAACCACCAACAACGCCAGCTATTAAGAAAGTCGTGCGCGATGCTGGGTCAGGATATAGTGTACATATTTCAAGATAGCAGAAATATAGCCAGACAAAGAGCAGAGGCACAGTAACAAAGTGCCACATTCCATACTGCTTGCGAAGGCGTGCCACTCGCTTGCCCACCTCCACCATATTTCCGCGCGATGTATCGGTTTTTCGTAATCCATTGTGGATATACAATGTTCCGCCAAGGCACAACAACAAAAAGAGGACTGTGCCAGCCACAAACCAACCCGAAAAGCCGATGTGCGAGAACGACCAGGTGCAGTACAGTAGAGCAAAAATTCCGCAAATAATGTATATCACACCCATCCTGTTAATCTTATTCACGCCATCCTTCACCGCCGAGAGAATCAACTTCTCGCTGACGATTTGCTGCGTTTCGAGTTTACTGCGGAGAGCGGCTATCTGCTCGCGCATCTGCTGAAGTTCATCGTGGTCGTTGATATTGTAGTCGGTATTCATACTATTTCATTGTTTTAAGTTGTTCCTTGATTCGGTACAGTCTCACTGAGACATTCTTTGTCGAGATGCCGACGATGGCGCCAATCTCCTCGTAACTCATATTCTCCAACCACAGCATAATGATTGCGCGGTCGAAAGGTCCGAGTTTGCTTATTCTGTCGTGCAGCATCTGAATCTGCTTGGTGTCACGGTCGGTGTCGTTGTAGAGGTCAATATTCATATCCAACGGCACAGACTCTCCACGACGGCGCTTCTGACGGTCAACCGAGATGCAGGTGTTGAGGCTCACACGCCATATCCAGGTACGCAGGTTGCTGCGCCCCTCGAAACTCGACATACTCTTCCAAATATTTATCAGGCACTCCTGATAGAGGTCCTGCACCTGCTCACTATCCTTCGAGAACATATAGCAGACCATATAAATGGTCTCCTTGTGCTCCTTGACTATACGGGCAAATTCCTGTTCTAAATTCTCCATTTGCAGTTTGGTTTTGCTCTCAAAAAAGAGGTTTCTTCACTTTATTAGTCGCAATTTTCACTATAAAACTACAAAATTTCGCACAAAAAATTAACTTTGCATAAAATTATTTCCATTTATGTTGCACCGCTTCCTTTCCGACATCGAGGGCATTGAGCTGCCCAAGCAGTTCACCTACCCTTTCCACTACACGCCACATCCATTGTGCAGGCGTGCGGCAGAGCAGGTGCAGCATTACCTCACCTCACGCACCGAGTGGCACGAGGAGTTGAGCGCAGGCAAGATGTTTGGCGTTCTGGTGGTTGAGCGTGAGGGTGAAATCGGATTTTTGGCAGCCTTTTCGGGTAACCTTGCTGGCAGAAACGACCACGAATATTTCGTTCCAGCAATCTACGATATGCTGCGCCCCGATGATTTTTTCAAGCAGGAGGAGGCAAATATTTCCGCTATAAATCAGCAAATTAAAACTTTAGAATCCGCCGAGGAGTTGCGCTCTGCACGCGAGCAGTTGGCGCTCGCAAAGCAGGAGTGTGACGAGAGATTGAAGGCTATCAAACTTCGACTTGCCGAGGGTAAAGCCCTGCGAAGCAGACTTCGATCCGAGGGCGGATATGATGAGCAGGAGTTGATTCTCGCATCACAGCGCGAGAATGCCGAGGCGCAACGCGAGAAGCGCGCAATCAAGGAGTATCTGGAGCAGGCAACAGCACGCCTTGCCGAGTTGCAGGCCGCAATAGATGGCCTCAAGCACGAAAGACAACGCCACTCGGCGCAGTTGCAGATGAGGCTCTTCGAGCAGTTCAGGATGCTCAATGCCCACGGCGAGGAGCGCGACCTATGCGATATCTTCTCCCCCACCCCGCAACAGATTCCACCCGCAGGTGCTGGCGAGTGCGCCGCGCCAAAGTTGTTGCAGTATGCCTATAAAAATGGTCTGCGACCCGTTGCGATGGCGGAGTTCTGGTGGGGCAAATCACCAAAGGGCGAGGTGCGCCAGCACGGCACATTCTACCCCGCCTGCAACGGCAAGTGCAAGCCTATTCTGGGGCATATGCTCATCGGCTTGGATGTAGAGCCAAACCCACTCGTGGAGATTGCGCCGCCAGAGCCAAAGATATTGTGGGAGGACGAGTGGCTGGTGGCGATTGACAAGCCTTCGGGAATGCTCTCGGTGCGTGGCAAGTCAGGTGTTCGCTCGGCGGAGGAGTGGGCTTTGGAACGCTACCCCGAGGCGATGATTGTCCACCGCCTTGACCAGTCGACATCGGGCATTTTGGTAATTGCAAAGAACAAGACCTCGCACGAGGCTCTGCAAAAGCAGTTTATCTCGCGCACGGTAAAGAAGAGTTATATCGCTCTGCTTGAGGGTATTATCTCACAAACACAAGGCGAGATACGCCTGCCGCTAAAACTCGACTACGACAACCGCCCACGTCAGATGGTTGCCGAGGATGGTCGCGCGGCACACACCATCTTTGAGGTTGAGGGCGTTGAGGGCGGTCGCACCCGCGTGCGCTTCTACCCTATCACGGGCCGCACCCACCAGTTGCGCGTTCACTCGGCACACGCCGACGGACTCGGCACGCCAATAGTCGGCGACGACATCTACGGCACCAGCGCCGAGCGCCTGATGCTCCACGCCGAGACCATCGAATTTCAGCATCCCATAACGAGCGAAACAATCTCTCTCAAGAGCAAGGCGGAGTTCTAAAAGTCAAGGTTAAAAACCCCATAAACACAAAACAGGCTACCACTCGAAAGCGGCAGCCTGTTTTCTTTCTGCTTATTCTCTACTCCTCCTTGAGGTCGGCAGGAATGTCGGCACGGATATAGATGCTCACATCCTCTGGGTTATCCTTCGCAGTCCACATCATACTATCCTCGGTAAGGTTTGTCACGATGTAGCGGTGAGCCCAATCACCATTGCCGTAGTCGTAACTACCGCGGATGATTGCGCCAAACTCGGCATCGTTCTCGATGTAGTAGCGACCCGTAATGACGCGAGTCTGCTGGCTGTCGATGTTCTGGTAGAGTGTGTAGGTGCGGTCGGCACGCACGAAGTCGATATAGACGAAACTACCCTCCGCCATCTCGCCGCCACTCCAACTATTCAGACGCCACGAGCCCGCGATATTGTTAGGCGTAACATCGAGCGAAGGCTGCCACTTGCTGTCATCCTCGACACACGCAGTCATCGCCACAGCTATCAAAGCCAAAAATGCTCCTTTCAAAAACTTTTTCATATCTCTAATTTTTATTTCTCTTCACTTTCAAACTTAATGTAAATCTCGCGCTCACGCAACGGCAGAGCCAAACCCTTGATGTAGAGTTTCAGCCACAAAGGTCGCGCCGCACCCTTCTCGGGGGTGTAGGTCACAAGCAGGTCGCCCTCCTCGCCCGCCACCAGCACCTCTGGTTCGGTACGCAGAGTGAGTCCACGCGACGAGAGCATTGAGTCTGCCACCAGTCGCATCACACGCGAACCGCTATTCAGGCACGCTATGCGCTCGGTCTGCACCCTGTCACCCTTCAGATACACCGTATCGCGTCGCAAACGCAACTCGCCACGATGATATGGGTAGTCGTCGCTATGGTCGGCTGATGGTGTCACCTCGCCCTTGAGCGTAAGAATCGCCGTAGGCTTCGACTGCGAGAGATTGGTGTAGATAAACACTCGCTGCTCCACCTTGCCCGGATGACCCTTTGGTTGGTATGTCAAGCGAATTACGGACTTACCGCCTCGCTTCACTGCGCCCTTTTCTGCCACCGCCTGCAAGCACGAGCAGGTTGTTGTCACGCGCGTCACGACGAGTGTTTCATCACCGCCATTGCGCCACACAAGCGTCTTTTCCCACTTGCCCGCATCCTCGCTGATAGTACCAAACGAGGCCGTCGCACCACCCTCGAAGAGCATCTTTGCCCCCTCGACGGTGCGTGGGTTGGCTACGCTGTCCAACTTCTCGCGCGAGATGAGTTTTATCTGCGCCGATGCGCTGCCACAAGCGATTATGGCAGCCAGCACCAGCAGATATATCTTCACGCGACGCAACATATTACAACCAGCCATTATCATTTGCGCCCTCGCGCACGGTGATAACAAATGAGTGAGTCTCGCCATTTGACGCCTTCACAGAGCCCTTTGTTGAGCCATTCTTCAAGCCCTTGAAGATGTAGTTCGCGCCCTGCTTCTCGCAAGATGCAACCGAAGCATCGGCAACAGATACCTCGAACGAGAGTTTCTCGCCACCCACGAAGTAACGCGCAGGTGCAACTGCCACCTGACCGCCAGTTGAGATGTAGAGGTTAGGGAACTTCATCTCGGAGCCAGCGCCCGCGATAGCCTCAAGGAAGTTGGCCGCGCTCACCTGACCCGAGCCCATCTGACCCTTGAAAGGAGCCATATTGAGCTGCATAGGCTGCTGTGGACCGATATCGGCAACATAGCGGCGGTACTCCTTCACGCCTGTCATATATGAGTCGATAGGCACTGTGGTATTTATGAGCAACTCCTTCAACTCGTCGGCCTTGAAGTGACGGCGCAACTGCGTAGCGTAAGAGATACCCAACGCCACAACGCCCGACACATGAGGACACGCCATTGAAGTACCCTCCATATAACCATAACCGCTCTTGCTGATGTGATAAGGCAGAGTTGAAAGCACACAACCTACCTCGCCGTAGTTATGCTCATCGTCTACATAATCGTAGTAGTAATCCTGGTCACCACCAGGAGCCGACACGCTCGTACCAGGACCATAGTTGGTGTAAACGGCTGGAGTAAAGTCCGCTGCGGTAGCCGCTACCGAGATATAGTCATCCGATGCGCCTGGGTAACCCGCCATAGGAGCAGACTCGTTACCACCCGCAAAGACTGCGATACCTCCATCAATTGCGCCGTTAGGTGAGCCTGCGTTGTGAGTGAAGTAGTCGAGGGCATCCTTCTCGAGTGGAGCACCAGCCTCCCACTCCTCCTGCGAAGCGAAGCCTGCATAGCCCCAGTCGTACTCGTTTGCACGACCCGACACATAACCCCAGCTACACTGCAACACCACAGCACCATTATCTGCGGCATACTTGATAGCGCGCGCCACGGCAATACCCGAAGCACCTACATTACCAGAGAAAATCTGGCACACCATAATCTTCACGCCCGAATTCTTTGCGTCGCCACCAGCCACTGAGCTGATACCGATGCCGTTGCCGTTCTGCGCTGCGATTACACCCGCCACATGCGAGCCGTGACCAGAGTCGTAGGCATCGTTCCAAGTGATAAGACCGATATCGTGAGCAAAGTTATAACCGTGGTAGTCGCCCTTGTAGCCGTTACCATCGTTATCCTTGGTAGAACGATTTACCTCGTCCTCATTCACCCAGATGCTGTTCACAAGGTCGGGATGCTCCACGAAGATACCCTCGTCAAGCACAGCCACGATTACAGACTCATCACCCGTTGAGCGCTTCCACGCCTCGGCGCACTGTACATCGGCATCCTTCACAGACTTTACCTTCTCGCCCGAGGTGAACATATCACCATTATTTACCAGGTGCCACTGCATCGCCAGCAAAGGGTCGTTCATCGCCGAGCGTGTTGCCATTGCCGACATACGCTTAACCTTTGACTCCGAAAGCGGAGTAGCCTTGCCTGTGTAGGCGCGCTTGATTGTGCGGTTGAAGTCAATCTTCTGCACCTCGCCCAACGCCTCAAACTGCTTTGCTACCTGCTCGGCAGTGAAGTCGCCGCCGAAGCGCACCACATACCACTGGTTAAGACCGCTCTGACGAGTCACCTCCTCACGATTCTCATCATAAGGGAACACACGCTCGAGCTGGTATGTGCCGATGATATCCATCACCACATCCACTGAAGGCACGCCGCTACGAGTAACCATACCGCTGCGTGTAGGCTCCACCTGAGCAATCATATCGGCAACCTCGGGTGTGAACTTCACGAGCAACTCACCCTCGGCAAATGGCTTCTCAACAGGTTCTTCGCCCAAGCCACTCTCCTTCACGCAGGCAACCTGTGCCACGCAGACAAGAAGGAGCAAAAAATATAATATACGCTGTTTCATCTTCATCATCTTTTAGTTGCCATTACTCATTGACGGTGTAGTCAATTCTCTCCTTTTTAGTGTATACATCGTAATAGTAATTCAAACTCGTTGGCTCGTTATCAAAGCCTGCCGACACACCCTTCTGGTCACGACCCTCCTGGCTGAACACCAAGCTGTAAGGAATCCACCAGTCGAGTGATGGGTGGTAGAGCAACCAATCAGGCAACTTACCTGACAAGCGGTTGAAGTTAATGGCAAAACGCTTTGTCGAAGGCATCACCTTCTTGATACGGTTGTCTGCAAGGAACTGTGGCAACGAGTCAGCACGCTCGATATCCTCCTGCGTATAGACTGGCACCGAGTCATCATCCTCGAATGATGGCAACTCGCCCTGCAAGTAGTTCACCGACAATACCAATGTATCCAAATCCCACTTCAACAAATCCACCGGGAACTGTGGCTCGTCGATAAAACCGCCGAGGTTCACCTTAATGGTATTGCTCAAATCGTAAACCGTGCTGCGCTGGTTGGCATTCATCACAAGCGAGCGCAACTTTGGGAAGTTCTGCTTCGTGAGCACATCTGGCACAGTCTGGAAGTTGTTTGCGCATACATTCAGGTACTCCAGATTCTTCAACTTGCTCAAGCTCTTTGGCAACGATACCAAGCCGTAGCTACCAATAGTCAGACGACGCAACTGCGTAAGCTCGCAGATATCCTCGCCCAACTCAAGGCTCTTGAGGAAGGTGTTCGCATTACCAAAGAAGTACAACTCCTCGGCTGCAGTAAGGTAACGCACCTCAAATGGGATAGCCTCCTTGGTGTTGAACAACGCGAAGTCAGCCGACTTCACACGACCCACCTTCTCGGGTGTGCAACCCTCCATAGCCTCATCCCAGAGCACCACTCCGCTCCACATTGTCATAGGCTGCGAAGAGTCCCACTGCGACATCACCTCGAGGTTACGAGCAATAGCCAACAGAGCCGTTGAGTCGCCCGAGCGAGTGTCAGGGATGATAGGCTCTGCGCCCTCCTGCACTACTGCCAACACATCGTTGCGTGACATCTCAACATTCGACTTTGGTGCAAACTTAACCTCTGCCAGACGCTCCACCGACTTGGTGTTGATGCCCCAACGGAAGCGCACCTTCACCTGACGAGGACGCATACCGCGGTTGAGGTTGAGCTTATAGGTGTCATACTTCAACCAATCGATATCCTCAGGGATGACAACATCGAAATCCACATTCGAGCGCACCACAACATCGAAGTAACGCTGCTCGGCTGCCTTATAACTCTTCAGCGACTTGCTACCCTCCTCCAACTCAATAGTGTAAGGGAAGCCCTGCTGATCCACTACAATCTCCTTCGACTCCCAGGTTGAGAGGTTCTGGATGCGCACCACGCCCTGACGAGGCTCGGCTGTGAGTGCCGAGTCAATCTTGAACTCACACACAGCGCTACCCACGCCATTGGCTGGCGAAACGGTAATCCAAGGGTTGTCGGTTGATGCAATCCAACGGTCGGCAATGTCAATTCTTATCTTCTCCACACCGCCAACAGCCTCCATACGGATGTTGCTGTTCTCGATTGAAGAGTTGCCCGTGCCCTTGTCATCGCTACAAGCCACAATGGCGAGCGACAAAAATCCTAAAATCAAAAATCTTCTCATCTTCATAGCCGCCATTTTACTGTAACATTAAATCACAATTCAAGATATTCTGGCTCTTGTCATAAATCAGGATGTAAGCGCCCACCTGCCAAGCGTAGCAGATATCCGAAGCATCGAAGATGATGTTTGGATTGTCGCTGATATCCAGATAATATATCAAGGTAGAAATAGTGTCATCAATCTTGCGAAGGTCGTTTGAACCGAGGTACAAACCACGCAATCCCTTGTGCAAACCGATGTTCGCTGGCCACTCGCGCAAGCAACGCTCACCCTTCTCATTGCGCTGGCTGCGCACGGCAAAGACTGTCAGACCGCTGCTGTCCAATGGCTCGAATGGGAACGAGCTGAACGAGTTGAACGACAAGTCCACACCATAGAGATATGGGAAATTACCCGCGTGCATATCGCGTGGCAACTTCTTGAGGTTGTTGTACGAAAGGTCGAACGACTGCATATTCACAGAGTTCTTATAGGTAAATGCACCCTCTGGAATCTCCTCGAGGTTACAAGCACGCAGGATGATGTAGGCAATCGTAGAGTTTGTCTCGGCAAATGCCTTTGGATACTTCTTCAGGGTTGGGTTCTGCGCCAATGTGAAAGTCTCAACATTGATACCCTTGTAAGAACCATCCTCCTCGCCCTCGCAACCTGTGATGTTGTTACCCGAGAAGTCAACTGACTTAATCATAAAGTTGCTCTTCGCAGAGAAAATATTAGGAATCTTGGTCAGGCGGTTGTACTTTACCGAGAAGTTCTCAATATCATCATAACCGCAGAAGTAACCCTCCGCATCAACTGGGATTGATTCCAGCTCGTTGAAATCGAGATACAACTGCACTGGGATGATATCCTTGCCGAAAGGATGAATCTTCTTGATTCGGTTTACCGCCAAGTCAATCAAACCAATCTTTCGCATATTCTTGAACGACTCAGGCAACTCCTCCAACTTGTTCTGGCGAGCATACAAAATCTGAATCTTCTCGGCTGCTGGACCTGTTGCCAGGCCGTTAATACCGTTGTAAATCTCCTCGGCAGACCACTGCGCATTGTTTGAGATGTTGAGCGACACGAGCTCTGGCATCTCGCACACAGCCATAGGGAACTGCGTCATATTTGGACAGTTGTAAATCTCAATATCGGTCAAAGACTCCAACTCAGCAACCTCGGCTGGCAGGCTCTCAATCTCGCTGTTTGCGATGTAGAGGTACTCCAACTTCTTGAGGTTACCAATCTCCTTTGGCAATGAGCGCAAGCCGTTGCAGAGTGTACCGTGGTTGGTATCCATCAACTGGATGTTACGCTGCTCACCTGTCGCCATATTGAAAATCTCACGCTCACCCATAGTCTCATAGAGTGACATCGCAGGGATTGAGATGCCATTCTCGGCCAAGGCGCGTGCCACAGGCTCTGACACCTGTGTAGGAGTGTGCAACTGGTTAAGATACTTACGATGGTTCTCCATACGGTTGCGGCTGCGCTCGGTAAGCGACTGATCCAAAGCAAGCGATGGGTCGTAATTCATAATGTTGGTATCGTTGTGAGTACCCAGATAGAGCTGAATCAACTCCGTAAGCTGACCCAACGCCGCAGGCATATGACCACGGAAGCCGAAGCAGCTGATGTCGATGAATGCCACACGGCCATTCGAGTGCAACTGCACACCTGGCTGGTCACCCCAAAGGTCAAGGTCCTTGTGGAAGTTCCAGTTTGCGCCCTTGTTCCACTCCTCGCCGTCGTAGTACCAGTTCTCGCCATCCAACGCTTTCCAAATCTCATACAAAGCGTAGTAGTCCTTCAGGTACTCGTCGCTCTCGTTGAGTGTGAGCTTCACATCAGTCTCGGTAATCTTGTTGTCCGACACCTCAAATGGGCTGTCAGCTGGGCGTGTATTGCTCTCAAGCAACTTCTTGTCCTCATCCAGCGTCTCATAAGATGTAATCTTGTAGTTTCCCGCAGGCAACGACACCAAAGTATCGCACACCAAAGTTGAGGTCTGGTATGAGCCCTTGTCGGTGTCAAGGTGCAACGAGAAATCCACTGGCAACTTCTCAAACTTCACAGGGTTTGACAACGCACCCGAAGCGAGAATCTGCGCAACATTGATATTCACATAGTTCACCTCGTCGAAAGTGTACTCACGCGCTGCTGCACGCGTAGCCTTTGCAAACTCCTTCTTGAAGGAGAACTTCACCTGACCGCGAGGCTCGACATTGATAGTCACATCGTGCACCGACAGACCGCCAGAGAGCACCTTGAACTCGCCGATGTCGCTTGCCGAACTCTTGTAGAGCTCCTCATCATAGACATCATACAACACAAACGCATCCAGACGATAGTCGCCCACCAGAAGCTTCAGCTTATCGCTTCGCATACCATACTCTGCCGACGCCTCATTGGCTGCCGAGAGAGTCAGCGTCTGCGCGATTGTAGTACCCTCGAATGTGAGGATAACCTTAATCTTGCTCGCCTCCGAGAGGTAGTTGAGCTCCTTCTTGATTGCTCGTGTTGAGGCAACCTGCTCGGCGCTCTGCTCTCCATAAGAGGCTTTCTTGTAAAGTTTGAATTGTGCGTATCCGTACTCTTGCTCACGATTGTCCGCGGCATCGGTGTCGTTGCACGACACAAAGCCCATCACGCCGAAGAGCATCAGCAACACTACGCATACGGAAAATTTTATAGTTTTCATCTTTATCGTTTCAATAAAAAAAACTCTATATCTATAGTTCTTCGGGACTCCTCCCCACTATAAAAAAGCGACACCCCGCCCCGTCCGAGACGGGGTATCGTTTAGACCAGACACTATGCTGGATCGTAGACGCAGTAGATAACTACCGCAGTCTCCCAAGTTGGTGAGAACACCTGAAGCACGCCCTTTGCTGGGAGCTCCATACCCACTGGATTCATATAAATCCACATATAGCTGTTCTCGCCCTCTGTTGTAATCCACTCAGCCAATGGGTAAACCATACCCTCAGGCAATGAAAGCGCTGCTGCACCACCAGGCATTGTGTACTTCAAGCGGTACTGTGGAACGCCCATCTCGGCATAGTCGTAGCTGTAGTCCTCGTCGCCCTCCTCGAGCAATGTCAAAGACACGCCCAACATCTCGGCATAGTCAGATACAATCTTCACATCGCCAGTTGAGCCACCCTGCGTTGGAGCGCTGTAGTGGCAGTAGATAGCAGAGTAGCTGCCATCCTCGAACTCAACAACCAACACACCCTCCAACTCGCCTGTATTCTCGTTCTTTGCAGCCTCGGCAGTTGACTTTGAATCATCCATTACGATGTACATAAATGGAAGGCTCTCGCCTGCTGTTGCGCCAGCCAACCAAGACTCCTCGCCAGTGATATCCTCGAAGTTGCCAGAAGCAGCGTAAGAGTAAGCCTTGAAAGACTTAACTGGCTTTGAGATGCGGAATGAAGTCTCGCTATCCCACTGTGAAGCGTAGAACACATCGTAAGTGCTCAAGAACTCGTAGTCAGAGATAGCGCTCTCGTTGAATGGCCAAGACTTGCCGTTAGCAACCTCGATGTAAGCTGGCTCCTCAATCCAAGTAGCAGCGATTGTGTTGGCTGCGTAATCGAATGCGATAGCCATTGTACCACCAACCTTTGACTCGTTGTTAGCGTCGAGGAACTTAATCTCACCGATAGTGCCATTTGCGGGGTAAGCCTCCTTGTTGATCTGGAATACCAACTCAACATCTGTGTTAGCATCGCCACCCTCTACTGGCTGCAACCACTCTGGGGTCTCAACAATCCAGTCGAAGTTTGCGTTTACCTTCACTGCTGAAGTGTAACCAGCCTCGAAAGAGTAAACCATTGAGATAGACTCTACGAGTGAAGTGCCATAGGTGTAGATGAAGTTACCATCCTCATCCTCCTCGCCTACATACTCGCCATCCTCTACCTCGGCAGCATAGACTGACAAAGAGCGGTTGCTCTTGAGTACCATAACTGTTGCGATAGTCTTTGTCTGACCACCCATAGTCATATTCAACTCACAAGTGTGGTCCTCATCGAAATCAACAACCTCGCGAGCATAGATGGTGATTGTCTGCTCACCAGCAGTACCACGCAAGTTGTAAACCTCGTTGTTACCCTCCTTCATATAGAAGTCGGTCTTGTTCGACAACTCGATAGACCAATCCATATTAGGATTGATTGTATGAGTCTCAGAACCATTTGAAGCAATAACAAGAGCATCAACCCTCACTGGGAAGATTGGAAGCTGCTCGTCGCCTCCCTTTTCACACGCGGTCAGGAGCATTGAAAGACCCATCAAACCGCACATTAATTTAAAAATGTTCTTTTTCATAGCTGGAATTTTTTGAACTATAATATATAAAGTTTGTGTTTCAATTACATTCCCTCACGCTGCAGGCGCTCTGCCTCCTCGTCGCTGATCCACTCGAGGATGTTGTAGTAGTGACCCACAGTACCAATCATCTGACCCAGATTCTCAACATAGACCTGATTCCACAACTCCACAAATCGCTGGCACGAATTGAAGTATGATGGATAGTAGTTTGAGTGGGTGGTGAGAATCTTATTATCTCCCAAAATCTGACCAAACACCGACGCCTCGTCGCTGATTACCTGATCCTTATCCATCTTTACCAATGGATTTGCAGGGTCCTCGGGGCAGAATGTGATAGTCACATCGTAACCATCGTAGAAACAGCTGCGAAGGATAACGGTCTTATCCTCCGTTGGGTGCGCCTCGGTGCGAATCAAACGCTGATAACTTACATTGTCACCTGGGTAGTCACGCAACAAGAGCGAAGTGAGAATACACCAGCCTGTGAAGTTGTTTCTATCGAATGGACAGCTCTTGTACATCACAACTTTTGTCTGGTCGCTATCCTCATAGAGGTCAAACTTCAACTGCTCAGGCATAACGAGCTTCAACACGAAGCCCAAAGAGTCGGTTGGCTCGATATTCTCATAGATACCCGCCACCTTCACATCCGCCGCGAGCTTACCCGCAGGGATGGTCACGCTGTTACTCAATAAGCGGTAGTGCTTGCCCTCGATGGCATTGCTACCCTTGTCGATTACCTCCACACCGAATGTGCGGTCGTAGTCACACGCCACGGTAGAAGCAACAGGCACTGAGAAATACTCCTGATCGACGAGCACCATATTTGTTGACTGCTGCTCGGCGAACATCACATACTCGGCATCAGAGTAAGTCACATACTCCTCGTCACACGCCACCGCAAGCAGCGCAGCGAGAGCCGATAACATCAAATATATCTTTTTCATCTTCATCATCATTACTTGTTGCTTTCGTTAGGTTGAACCTGCGAGCCTGGCGCCTCAATCTCGTGCTGTGGGATTGGCCACACAAAGAGAGGATGGTCAGCCTTAATCTTGAGCGAGCTACCCTTCTCGAGTGAGTTGCTCTGTGGCTCACGCTGGAAGCCCTCGCCGTTGTTGTAGAGCTTGCCCCAACGCTTGATATCATTCAGGCGGAAGCCCTCCATATAGAGCTCACGCACACGCTCCTCGGCGATTGCCTGAATGCAGTTATCGGCTGTGAGCGACACGCCACCATTTGATGAGAGGCGGCTTGCACGCAATGTAGCCAAATCCTTCGCCGCAGCCGAGTAGTCTGGCTTTGCCTGACGGCAATATGCCTCGGCACGAATCAGGTACTGCTCCGCCAAACGGAATGGCTTTGGCATTGAGACATGGTAAATCAAAGCATTCGAGATAAAGTTCTGATTACCATAATACTTCACAAGCAATGGCCAGTTCAGGTTGTGGTCGTAGCCCGTAGTAAAGTTCGCAAAATATGAGCTGTAACGCATATCGCTTGCCGAGTAGAGGTCAAGCACCCACTGCGCTGGCACATAGTCTGGATAGTAATAGTAGTAGTCGTTAGTAAAGTTCAGGAACACCTGACCCAACGCACCACCATAAGATGTAGTTGTGAAGCCCAACTGCCAGATAACCTCTGTGCCCAAATCATACTGCCACATATAGTCGAAATATGTCATCGACGATGTGTAGTAAGAGTTTGCAGCCGAGAGCGCATAGGCGTTGTTCTTGTGGTTGATGAGCTTCGACGAATAGTGGATTGCCGACTCCCAATCCTGCATATTGAGCGCCACGCGAGCGTGCAATGCGTGTGCAACGCCCTTGGTGATGTAGTATGAACTATAAGCGTCATAATCCTCGTCGAGCAACTCCTCTGCCTTCTCCAGGTCGCTCAAAACGAACTCATAAGAGTCGTAGAGTGATGCACGGATAGCTGGCTCTGGCTCAGAGTAGTACTTGCGAAGCACCACACCCAACTCATCCTTTGCCGTAGCAGGGTCGTAAGCCTTGCAGTAGTTCTTCAACAACTCAGAGTAGGCCAACGCACGAATTGTGTAGACCTCACCAGTATAGAACTCAAGCGTTGTGATGCGGTCATCGTCGGTCTGCGCCGCGATAATCTTGTCGATACGCTCAAGGTAGAAGTTACAGTTAGAAATCACCGAATACAAGCCCGCATACACAGACTCAATCTCAGCATTTGTAGGACGCACATCCCACTGCCAGAAGTTGCCATAGACATTGGTGTAACCATCAACGGCATAGACAAGGTCGGTCTGGATATCTGGCAACAGAGTGAGGTAGCCACTAAAGAGTGCGCTGCTCTTCAACATTGCATAGATACCAGTCACAGTCTGCTCGGCATCCTCGTAAGTCTGCATCGCCTGATCAACTGGAATTGCCGATCCAGGCTCCTTGTCCAGACACGATGCCATAGTGAATGATGCCACCACGATGGCAACCATTACCTTTATATTATATATAATACTCTTCATCATCGCATTAGAAAGTTAAGTCCAAACCAAAAGTAAACTGTCGCGACATTGGATACTGTGCCGCATAGATGTTTGAAGTACCCTCTGGGTCAAGACCCGAGAACTTGGTAAAGGTCAAGAGATTCTGTGCCTGAGCGTAAACTCTTGCACCGCCAAACACACGGCTCTTCTTCAACCACTCCGATGGCAATGAGTAACTTAACATCACATTCTTCAGACGCAGGAACGAAGCATCCTCCAGCAATCGGCTATCAAACTCGGTGTACTCGCCGTGGCGTGGGATGTCGGTCACATCACCTGGTTGCTTCCATCTGTCGAGCAGGCGTGCAGACTGGTTGTATGATGCGAAACGACCATTCGACTCGTCGAAGTAGCGGTCGTTGTTAATCATCCAGCGGTCGCCCACCCAGCTGAACTGAGCCGACAATGAAAGACCCTTCCAGCTGAATGCTGTACCGAAACCACCCTGCCAAGGAGCGTGGTAGCTCTTGCCCACCAACACCTTGTCCTCGTCACGAAGCTCGGTTGTGAGCTCGCCGTTCTTGTCATACCACAAAGCATCACCGTTGGCTGGGTTCACACCCGCATAGCGGTTGATGTAGAACTCACCCAGAGGATGACCCACCACCAGCTTGGTGTTGGTATTCGAGCGCTCATACTCCGTTACACCGTTGTAGAGCTCGACAATCTCGTTGTGGTTGTATGATACATTGGCATTCACCGACCAGTTGAAGTTCTTTCTTGCAATCAATGTTGCGTTCACATTAATCTCCGCACCCGCATTGACCATCACGCCGACATTATCCCAATAGTAGCCGTAGCCAGTTGTTGAGTATGGCGCTGGCACCTCCATCAACATATCAGAAGTGCGCTTGTAGTAGAACTCAAGGTCAACATTCAAACGATTCCAGAAACCTGCGTGAATACCGAGGTTCGATGTCCAAGGCTTCTCCCAACCGAGGTTCTCGTTACCCGGCTGCATAAGGCCTACACCTGCGTCACCCACATAGTCCAGACCACCGCCCACCAAGGCAAGGTGCTCATAGTTTGGAATCGATGAGTTACCCGATGTACCCGTAGAAACCGAAAGCTGTGCATTGGTCAACCAACGCGACGCAGAGTCCATCCACTTCTCGTTACGCAAATCCCACATAAAACCTACTGACCAGAAGGCTGCCCAGCGGCGTGATGTACCGAAGCGTGAAGAGCCATCGGCACGAACTGCCGCCTCCACGAAGTATGTGTTGCGGAGGTTGTACTCACCACGCGAGAAGAACGAGAGAAAACCGTAATCCGAGTCGGTAGTGTCGCCCCACGATGTTGCGCGTGTACCAGTCGAGATGTTTGTCAGGCGGTCGTTGTTCTGACCCTTGGTCATCAGGCTGAATGCCTCATAGTGGTAGTCCACACCCTCGTGACCAACCATAAAGTTGAACGAGTGGTCGTTGCCGATGTTGAAGCGGTAGTTAGCCGTGTTTGTCATCGTCAGCGTGTGACCATCGGTAGTAGAGCGTGACGCTGTACCCTGACCCTGATTAGGTGCATAGCTTGGATATGACTTACCGAAACCTGTTGTGTGCGAGTAGTCAACACCGAACTGCGAGCGCAAAGTCAAGCCCTCGACAGGTGTTGCCTCGGCATACACGGTCTGGATAAGTTTGTACTTCTTGTATGTCACTGGGTTGTTCTCCAGCCACTCCAATGGGTTCTGACCATTACCCTTCCACGAGCCATCGTTGATTGACGCCAACGAGCCATCCTTGCGGTATGGGTTCCAGTAAGGCATCATAAAACGAGCCGCCGAGATAGGTGTAACCAATGTGTAAGAGCCCTCGTCAGCCTGCTGGATGTTCTGAAAGTTGAGCATTGTGTTGCTGCCCACCTTCAACCACGACGCAGCCTTGCGGTCGAAGTTCGCACGCATAGAGTAGCGCTCGAACATTGAGCCCACGGCTGTACCATCCTGACTGTAGTATCCGCCCGAGAGGTAGTAGTTGCTCTTGTCATCAGCACCCGACACCGCGAGCTCGTGGCTCTGGAGCATTGCCGATGAGTTAAACACCATATCCATCCAGTTTACATCAATCTGACCCAACACATTGTAGTTCTGACCCTCGGTCATACCAATCTCCTTCTCATAGGCGATACGCTCCTGGGTATTCATCAAGTCCCACTTGCCGCTTGCCACCTGCGAGAAACCCATCTGCATACGATACTCGATGCGTGGGCGCTCAGCTCGTGCTCCGCGCTTTGTGGTAATAACGATTACACCATTTGCCGCACGCGCACCATAGATTGATGTCGACGAGGCATCCTTCAATACCGACAAAGACTCGATGTCGGCTGGGTTGATGGTATTAAAATCACTACTTGAAATAGGCACACCATCCAGGATATAGAGGGGTGCTGTACCAGAGTTGATTGAATTGGTACCACGAATTGTCATCACCGCCGATGCACTTGGCTCACCAGTGTTCGACAACACGGTAAGACCAGCCACCTGACCCTGCAACGCCTGATCGAAGGCTGCGGTGGGCGTAGACTCAATCTTCTCGGTCTTTACGCTTGAGATAGAACCAGCCACGGTGCCCTTCTTTCTGACACCATAAGCGATGACAACGACATCGTCAATCGACTCCGACTCGCTCTTCATCTCGAGATCAAACTTAACCTCTGCGCGGTCAGATGGCACCGCCCACTTCACCTCCTGGAAACCAAGGTATGAGAATGTGAGCACCGTTCCGCCCGCTACTGTGATGCTGTACGCACCATCAATATCCGAGGCCACTCCTTGCATTTCGCCAGCAACAACCGATACGCCAATCAATGGCTCCTTATCATCCGCAGATGTGATTGTGCCGCGTACGGTCACCATCTTTGCCTGCTGGGCAAACGCCACAGGCATCACGCACAACAGTGCCGCGATGAGACCAATAATCTGTTTATAAAAATTAATTTTACGCATAACGCGCAAAGGTAACACTTTAAGTTGAGATGACAAACAAAAAAGTTTCATTTTCGCAGCAAATTGACGCATATAATTAAAAGATTGCAGCAAATGTTAAATTATCGTTAAATTCAGCAACTTACAACACTTTTTTCACCGCCTCAAAACACCAAAAGTCCAATTCCTACGACATAGAGTCCAAAGCCATATTCGCCACCAATTTTGGCACAGTGATTGCTCCCTGAAAGGGCATATTTATTCAAAAACTTGTGATATGAAAAGACAGCTACCAATTATCCTTTTATCGCTTTTTGCCATCGCGTTGGCAAGTTGCTCACAGCAGACAAAGTGGAATCACGAACAGCGAAAGGCTCTGCGCGAGGCGCTCAGGAGTTATCGTGATATGGTCTATTTGCAGGACCTCACCGAGCCCGAATTCATCATCTTCACCGATGGCGTTGTGGGCGACATCGAGACCGCCTACCCAGCCTACGCAACATTCATCGAACTGCCAGCGGTGGACGACACTGTAGATATGTTTGTGGTGACAGCCATCGTCGATGAGCTCAACGAGGACGCCGCCAATATGCGCCACCTCTACCCCTACCACACACTCGTAAAGCAGGGCATCCTGCCAGACAAACTCACCCACGACGAGCGTCACGCTTTTTACAAGTGTCTGGCGCAGAAGGTGAACAACTATTACATCTCGGTGGATGCGTTCCTGAGCGATGTTATCAAGAGCGACACCTCGTCACAGACGCAGATTGCCAAGTTCCAGAGTGAGTGCGCTAACGACCTGTTTGACTGGGTGATAGAGGTCACCGAGGTGGACATCATCCAACCCACGCAGACACCCTCTGGGCAACCAAAAAAGTAACCATCAGCAATCTTAAATATACCTTTTCCCCATTAATGATTAGAGGCTGTCGCATCACTGCAACAGCCTCTAATTTTCATATTACATACCTTTTAGGCGAATTTATTTCTCAAGAAAATCCTTATTCACAATCACCCTCACGGCCTGCTTTCTGATATCAAACTCCAAAGGAGTATTACCCAGCAACTCGCCATCCACCTCGACCATAATCTCGGGTGTTGACTCGATGCGCAGATGACGACCACGATAATGCTTCACATGGCCGATACTGTAAATATCACCGTTAAACAAGCGACGCAGGCGGAAGATAATCTGCCACCAGTACATCG
>JAFYOF010000214.1 GCA_017560305.1 Alistipes sp. | reverse complement strand
GCTCTCACCATTGCGCGCAAGCAGGTGCGTGATGGCGCGATGATTCTCGATATAAATATGGACGATGCGATGCTCGACACCGCAAAGGAGATGTGCCATTTCCTCAACCTGATGGCCTCTGACCCCGATGTGGCACGCATCCCGTGGATGATTGACTCGTCACGCTTCGAGGTGATTGAGGCGGCGCTGAAGTGCATCCAGGGCAAGGCGATTGTAAACTCGCTCTCGCTGAAGGAGGGCGAAGAGTTGTTCCTTGAGCGCGCCGAGAAGATTAAGCGCGCGGGCGCTGCGCTGGTCGTTATGGCATTCGATGAGCAGGGGCAGGCGACATCCTACGAGCGCCGCATTGAGATTTGCGCGAGGGCATACCGACTGCTCACCGAACGCATCGCATTTCCTGCTGAAGATATTATTTTTGACCCAAACATCCTTACCATCGCAACGGGTATGCGCGAGCACGACAGCTACGCGCTGGACTTCATCCGTGCTACGGAGTGGATACACCATAACCTCCCCAACGCCAAGGTGAGCGGCGGCGTAAGCAACCTCTCATTCTCGTTGCGTGGCAACAACTTTTTGCGTGAGGCGATGCACGCCGTGTTCCTCTATCACGCAATCGGTGCTGGTATGGATATGGCGATTGTAAACCCATCTACGGCGGTGATGTATGAGGATATTCCAAAGGAGTTGCTTGAGGTGCTGGAGGATGTGATTCTCTGCCGCACAGAGGATGCCACCGACCGCCTTATCTCGCTTGCCGAGAGTTATCGTGAGCAGCCTACAAAGGTCACAACATCTGCCGCGGAGCGCCTCTCTACGCCACTTGCCGAGCGACTTGCTCAGGCTCTGCAACGCGGTGACGAGGAGTTCCTGCAACAAGATATTGAGGAGGCACTTGCCACCTACCCCACCCCTGCCGCCATCATCGAGGAACCGCTGATGCAGGGTATGGCCGTCGTGGGAAAACTCTTCGGTGAGGGCAAGATGTTCCTGCCGCAGGTGGTCAAGAGTGCCCGCACGATGAAGCGCGCGGTGGATATTCTGCAACCGCACATCGAGGCGGCGCAGTCGGTCAGCGCAAGCAAGGTGGCGCGCTATCTGCTGGCTACCGTAAAGGGCGATGTGCACGACATCGGCAAGAATATCGTTGGCGTGGTGCTGGCGTGTAACAACTTCGAGGTCATTGACCTGGGTGTGATGGTCGAGGCGGAGCAGATTGTCCGTGCGGCGAAAGAGCACAAGGTCGATTTCATCGGTCTGAGCGGCCTTATTACCCCTTCGCTGGAGGAGATGTGCCGCGTGGCGCGCGAATTGAAGGAGGCGGGCATCAGCGTACCGCTCTTTGTGGGTGGTGCGACGACATCGGCACTCCACACGGCATTGAAGATTGCGCCTCTGTATGATGGTGCGGTGTTCCACACCAAGGATGCGGCGCAGAATCCGTTGCTTGCGATGCAACTTTTGGGTAGCGAGCGCGAGGAGTTCATCAGTCAGCTCAAGGCCGAGCAGCAGCGTCTGCGCGATGAGCACAATACCCCAGCGGTTGCCGCTGCGCCCGTACGACCCGAGATTGACTGGTCGGCGCAGCGCATCACAAAGCCTTCGTTCATTGGCACAAAAACATTGGAACACATTGCGATAGAGGATGTTAAGCCATATATAAACTGGATTCATTTCTTCAACCTCTGGTGCGTGAAGCCAGAGAGCAACGAGGCTGCCGCCCTGCTCGCAAAGGCGAATGAGATGCTTGAAAAGTTGGCGTCAAAGCACCATCTTGTGGCTCGTGTGGGACTCTACGATGCCTACTCGACCGACCACAGCATACATCTGCGCCACAGCGAGGGTTGCCCTTGCTGCGGCGGTGTGGAGCGCACAACCGAGATTGCGACGCCACGACAGAGCACACCAAATGCCGAGGGCGTGACGCTCTCGCTCTGCGACTTTGTTGCGCCCGAGTGCAAGGGAGATTATGTCGGCGCATTTGCCGTAACTATCTCACAATCACTCTGCGAGGAGTTGGAGCACACGAAACTTTGCGACCTTGAGGAGTCGTTGTTGTTGCAGAGCCTCTGCGACCGACTGGTCGAGGCGGCGAGCGAGTGGCTGCATCTGAAGGTACGCCGCGAGTTGTGGGGTTATGCCCCCGAGGAGGCGCTCTCCGAGAAGGAGTTGTTCCAGGCAAAGTATGAGGGTATCCGCCCCGCAATCGGCTATCCATCGCTTCCCGACCAGCGCACGATATTCCCAGTTGCGAAGTTGCTGGAGGTAGAGAAGATTGGCATCCGCCTCACCGAGAATGGCGCGATGTATCCGCAGTCATCGGTCTGCGGACTCTATATTGCCAACAAGAACGCGAAGTATTTTGTGATTTAACTTCAGGCTCAGCCGTTTTGATATTATGAGGTCGTTCCCGAAAGGGGATGACCTTTTTTATTTTCAGTGTATTAGAAGGGGAATGACAATTTAATATTTACTCACTTGCTCTAAATCAATATTTACCCTCTTATAAATTAAGGTACACACCCCGCCGAGCAGAAAAATGAGACAATATTTGAAAATTTCCGCTACTTTGCGATACAAAGTACCGAAATAATACATATATTTGCATTAGATACAACTAACAACAATTATCTTTTAACGAAAATTTACACGATGAAAGAGACTATCAATGTAAACATTGCACAGCAGGCATTCACTATGGATATGGATGCCTACTCTACCCTGACCACCTATCTTGACGATATCGGTCGCCGCCTCTCGCCCTCCGACACTGAGACCTTGTCGGACATCGAGGCACGCATCGCCGAACTCTTCCGCGAGAAGGTGCCATCGCCTATGATGGTTGTCAACTACGCCACCGTGCGCAGCGTGATGAGTCAGATTGGTGAGCCCGAACTCTTTGGCGAGGCATACCGCCCGATGAGCGACAGCCAGGGCAACCGCACCTTCCCGGGTGAGCAGCCACGCAAACTCCTCCGCCCACGCACCAACCGCTCTGTGGCGGGTGTCTGCAGCGGTCTGGCGAACTACTTCAATGTGGATGTGACACTCATCCGCATCGTCTTCATCGTCGGTTTCTTCGCTGGTTTTTCGACCGTATTGCTCTACATCATCCTTTGGATTGTGATTGGTCAGGAGCCCGTGACAGAGATTGGCAACAACGGCAACAACGGTAACAACCCACAAAATCAGGCTTAACTATGAACGAGGATAATGTAAAAATACAGATGCGCAAGGGCATCCTCGAGTATTGCATCCTGTCGATACTCTCACGAGGAGACTCCTACGCGCCCCAGATTATCTCCGAGCTCAAGGAGGCGGAGATGATTGTGGTGGAGGGTACGCTCTACCCCATCCTCACGCGCCAGAAGAAGGCGGGTCTGCTCTCCTACCGCTGGCAGGAGTCAACGCAGGGTCCACCACGAAAATACTATATGCTCACCGAGGAGGGTCGCCGACAGCTGGCGCTGCTTGACGAGGCCTGGGACCAGATGGTCGAGCAGATACGCATCATCCGCCACGGCGAGCGCACCGAGGAGTAGACCGCCCACTATCAACTATTACAACTACAAAACCAACTTACAATTATCAATTCCACTCTCAAACTATGAAACAGATATTAAAAATCGCGCTCACCGTTGTGGCTGTCATCTTTGCCACAGCATCGTTCGCGGCACGCGACAAGCGCAAGACACTCACCGGCTCGGGCAACATCGTCTCGAAGGTTATCACCATCAATAACCAATATTCCAATCTACTCGCAATGACTGGTGTAGAGGTGATAATGAATGAATCTGAGGATAATTTTGTGAAGATTGACGCCGACGACAATGTGATAGACTGGGTTGTTTGCGAGGTCAAGGGCGACATCCTGGAGGTGTGCGTAAGAAAGCCAGACTGCACAACCTACAACAACCTCAATGTCAGGGTCACCCTCCCAAAGAATGAAAATCTCTTTCGCATCGAGGGTCGTGCGGCAGCAAGTGTAACTATCAAACCTACACTCCACGCAAGCGAGAAAATCTTCCTTCGAGTTAATTCGGCTGCAACGATATCGGTAAATCGCGCTGAAGCGCCAAACATCGGCATTGATGCCACATCAGCGGGCAAGGTGAAGGGCTCATTCCGTTGTTCACATTTTACTGCAAAGGCAACTTCGGCGGCAGAAATCAGTGGCTCGTTGCTGGCAGAGAGGGTATCAACCATTACCGACTCGGCTGGCGAGATAGAACTCACGGGCGCAGCGACACAGATTTCTGCACAGGCAACCTCATCAGGCAAAATCCTCTGCTCACGACTCTGCACCCAAAATGCTGCTGGTTCGGTATCATCAGGGGGCAAAATCACCTTCGACTGCTACGACTCGCTATTCGCACGAGCAACATCAAGCGGCGACATCATCTCAACCAACTCTACCGCAAAGCGCGCTACAGCAGAGGCTTCGTCGGGCGGCACAGTGAAGTTAAATTGCAGCGGTTCGCTCAACGCAATGGCAACATCGGGAGGCGACATCCGCTACACAGGCGGCTGCTCACTCTCTGGCTCACAGACCTCAAGCGGAGGCTCAATCAAACCACTTTAACCCCACAACGCAAAGATTATGAACGAGATAAAGAAATGCAGCCTCGCGGGCATATCATTCACACTGGAGAAGGATGCCCACACAGCACTTGCTGACTACATCACATCGCTGCAAAATGCCTACCGCAACGACCCCGATGGTGAGGAGATTATCGCCGACATCGAGGCACGCGTGGCAGAGTTGATACTCTCTGCCGTGCCTGCCGACGCGATAGTGACAAAACCGCTGGTGCTCAACATCATCAAGCAACTTGGCTCTGCCGAGGAGATTGAAAACGAGCAACCAGAGCAAGAGCACCGTCAGGCGGAGACCACCGACCCGAGCGGCAACCCACGCATCCCACGCCGCCTCTACCGCGACCTCCAGCACCGCAAGTTGGGTGGAGTATGCGCTGGTCTGGCTCACTACTTCAACATCGACGCCACCTGGATACGCCTTGCGATGTTTATCCCTCTGTTTTTGACCCTCTTCAGTTCTATCGAATTCTTCAGATGGTTAGCACCGATGATGGGCAATATGTTTGGCGTGGTGATTTTGGGCTACATAATTATGTGGTTCACCATCCCACCCGCATCTACGGCGCGACAGAAACTGGAGATGATGGGCGAGCGCATCACCACCGACAGCATACGCGAGAATGTGCAGAATGCAACCCCCGAGGAGCAGTCGCGCACAATCATTGCCGACATTGTGAATATCATCGGTAAGATTCTGCTTATCTGCCTGAAGATTGTGGCGGCAATACTGCTCATTGGCTTGGTTGTTGGAGTATGTGTTCTGGGAATGGTCGCTCTGGCGGGCATACCTATGCTGGGATTTAACGCCCCTACGGGCATCGCGCTCATCGCATTCTTTGGCGTTGTGATGTTGCCGCTGCTGACGCTCATCTACCTGGTGATTATGTTGCTTATCTCAATGCGACCCAAGGGAAGGTGGCTGCTGGTGATGCTTATCCTTTGGATAATCTCGCTCACCACGATGACTATCTCGGCAATCAAGTCGCCAGCGCGATTCGATAACTCCATCGAAAACCTCTTTGAGTCGGTCTTTGAACACGACGAGGAGATACTCTACAAGGAGTTCACGCAGGAGGAGATTGACCAGTGGCGCAAGGAGTTGGACGCAAAGCGCGAGGCTCTAGAAATCGAAAGCGACACACTGCTCACCATCAGCGATGATTTTCAGGAGACCATCGACCGCACGCTAAAGGCGGTGGCAGAGAACGAGGAGGAGATAAATGCCGCCATCGAGAAGATTCTTGCAGAGTCGGGCGAGGTGGTTGAGACCCCGAACAAGGGAAAGATAAAAATCAATATCGGTCCTGCCAATATCAGCATAACAACCGAATAGTTAAACACCCCATTTAGCATTATTTTTTGTAGGCGAGGAGAATCGGCACAGAGGGTTTTCCTCGCCAATTTGGGGAACTAAAAAGGGATGTTCAACGCAATGTTGAACATCCCTTCCTTATTTTTGCGGAAATATATGCTTACTGCAAGCGAATCAAAGTCTGCTTAATCTCCTTTGCAAGTTCTGCGTCAGAAGCAGAGATAACCTTTAAACCCTCGACAATCTCCGAGCGGCGGCAAGAGAGGTTAAACCATCCCAAAGCCTCGGCAGCAGCAACACGCACCTCTGCGGGGGCGTTATCGTCGCCAACCAACGCAACCAACTGTGGCGCAGTGTGGTGGTACTGCGTATTGCGGAAGCCACGCAACGCGCTGATGCGCTTGGCGGCCGACAACTCGCCATTGAAGGCATCCTCAACATCCGATGACTGCATACGCTGCATACGCGCAACACCCTTGCAGAAGTTGTCAAGATACTCCTTCACGGGGTAGAGTGACTTCTCCACAGCCTTCTCAACCACTGCATCCACCGCCTCAACTGGCATCACCTGCCACATTGAGTTAAGGATAAAGCCCACGCGCTTATCCTCGGGGCGGTTCAAAGCCGCCTCAACGCACTCGTCGAGCAACTCCTCGGCACCAACCATCGAAGCGTAGCGAGCCGCATTGCGACGCACCAACTCATAGCTATCGTTCAACGCCTCACCCACAGCCGCAACGAACTCTGGGCACTCGCCACCAAAGCGAGAGAGCAACTTGAGGCACTCCATACGGGTTGTGGCGTAGAGGCAAGAGCGGTACTTTGCGAGCAACTCCTCTGCCGAGAGTCTGCCCGCCTCGGTCAAGGTGCGAAGAGCAAGGCTCTGCACATCGGCATTTGGCGCATCAAGCAGATTCTCCCAGTAGCGGATGCACTCTGCGTTGCCAGCACGCTTGCCCACAAGGGCGTTTATCACAATCTCCGAGCGGAGGTTGTTATCCTCTGCTGGCTGGAAGCGGAACGCTGGGTCGCCGATGATATGTCCCTCCAGAGTGGCAACCATACGGTTGTACTGACCCACGCGCACACCATTTGAAATCAGGCCGAGCATCTCGTAAGTCCATCTGTCCTGCAACACATTCACCGTATTACCCTGCGCCACCACAGTGCGACCGCGACCGAAGATGTAACTACCAGCCACATAGCCCTCCTGATGGAATGAGCCGTTGTAGCAGGCGTTGAAAATCACGAAGCGGGGCTGTGGTGTGAGTTCGTTAATCTCCTCCAGCACAAGGTCATCGATATTCTCCTTCGCCTTTGGTGTTGGGTTGTCAAACTCCTCGAAGAACTTGTCAGTCAGGCGGTACTTCTGCTTGAAATACTCCTTCGCTCCTGGCACATCGCCATTCTCCTTGCGCTGCTCACGGCGGAGGTAGTAGTAAACCTCCTCGCGCAGAGCCTCGGCACGACGCTCAAAGCCCTCGATAGGCTCCTCGCCATCCAGATGCTGCTTGTCGGGCGAGCCGTGCTCGTTGAAAATCATCACATCCACCTCGCGGCGCTCAATCTGGTCGATGACCTGCTCCTTTGCGTCACGCATACGGAAGTTGAGTTGTGTGAGGGCTGCGATGTCGTTGCGTGCTGTGACCTGTGGGAACATCTCCTCGACAGCCACACGCTCATCCATCCAGGCCACCAGACAGTCGGAGTTATACGCCGCACCAGCATAGGTCACAAGGCAGTCGAGGCGCTCGTTGCGACGGCGCTCCGCCACAACCTTGCGCAGGTAACGGCTAATCTCCTTATACTTGTCGCCACCCATCTGCTCAGGGTAGATGATACGACCCGAGTAGAACGATGGGTTGAGGGTCTGCTTCGAGCCCTCGGCGAGTTTGTAGTAGTAACGCAACGCGTTGAGCGAGTCGCGCTTGATGAACTCGAACTCAAGACCCAAATCATCGTAGTAGCGGTCGGATGTAACCGATGCCTCCTCGATTGGGAAGCGCTGCTCGTTCATCTTGAATGCGGTGGTCATATGCTGGGCGTTCTGCACGCTCACATAAGGCACATCACCGATGAATACGACACCCTCCAAAGGCATCTTCTTGAGGTTCTTCTCGTAGAGGCGCTTCAGCTCGGCACGAATCTGCTCGGGTGACGACCACTCGCTGTGGATGGTATATACTGCCAGGCCATCACGACCCAAAGCCGTGCGGTAGGCGTTAATCTCAAGACGGCAATTCTCGTATGTCTTGCTGTCGGTCACGATGGCAAACGAGGTGGGCTGCTTCTGCTGAGGCTCCTCGATAAATGGCTTTACCTTGGCAGCAGCCAAAGCCACCACAGCTGCAAGAGAGAGTGTTATGGTTAAAAATATCTTTCTCATAACTTACTTACTTTTTAGATGTTAAGCGTGAATAGGCGCGTGTCACCTCGCGGGTGAGTTCCTCGGACATACCGCCCTTGTCGAGCAACTGCTTGCAGGTAGCGGCAATCTGCTCCTTCTTCACCGAGATGTTAAACCAAGCCAAAGCCTCCGCCATCAGCACACGAATCTTCTCGCTCTCGGTCTCATCGGCCAAAATCTTACAGAAAGTGTCGGTGAACTGGTGGTAAGGGTGATTCTTCAGCGCCGAGATGTAGAACGGACGCCAACGGGTCTCCTCCTTGTCGGTGAAGTTACGCAGAGCCGATGGCTCGCCGTTGTCGGCGGTCTTGCGGTCCACATAGCGGAGAATCTCCTCCTTGTAGCGCTCGGCATTGTGGAATGTAGCCTTCTCGAAGCGCTTCTCGATGGCAGCCAACACCTTGTCGCGGTCGAATGACGCCAGAGCGAATGTGGTCTGGAACATCACGCGGACAGAGTTGTTGTCCTTGATGTAGGACTCAATCAGCAGCGGGATGAAATCGTCATCACCCACCTGACCCATACGGGTTACGGCAATACGGCGGATGAACTCATACTCATCGCTCCACGCCTTCATCAAAATCTGCTTGTAGTTCTCATCATCCAGACGCTCCGACAGACGCATCGCAGTGCTGCGCACCACGGCATAAGGCGACTGCATATACTTCTGCAAAAGAATCTCCGACACACCCTCATAGTCGAGCTCCACGAGTCGGGTCATAGCCAGCGACTGCATATCGGCAAGCGGATGCGAGAGCTGCTCAATCCAATATTTCGGATCGTTGTTCAGGGCGTTGCGGTTGATGTCATACTGCTCATTCTCAGGCGAGTGGAATGCGATTGTAGGGTCGCCGTGGATGTGCGACTCAAGGATGTTGATGTGCTTTGCCCACACGCCGATGCGTGCGCCATAGCCCAAAAGACCCATCAAATCGTAAGAGGTCTTGTCCTGCAACACATTCACGCTGTTTGCCCAGCCGATGACGGTCTTGCCCTCCGAGAAGATGAACTTACCGGCGATGTAGTCATCGTAGCGGAAATCGCCATTGAAGCAGGCGTCGAAGAAAATCATACGCACATTCGAGCGGATGTCGTTAATCTCCTCAAGGATGATGCCCTGTCTGAGATCGAGCAGCGAATCCTTCTCAATCATCTGAGGCTCGTTGGCGTTGTTGTACCACACCGAGTCAAGACCCCACTGCTCCGCCATCTTGTGTGCCGATGCAGGGCTGCGCTGGTAGAGCGCACGGAGGCGCACCTCCATCTGCTCGATATGCTCGTCGGTAGAGGATGTATGTGGGTCACCCGATACATACATACGATAGTAGTCACCGTGCTGGTGGTAAATCATAAAGTCGAGGTCGTCGCGACGCATCTCGCGGATACAGTCATACTTCATATATGGCTCCATCATATAGCGGTTGAAGCGGGCATTGTTGCGATGCTTGAAGCGCTCGCCAAACTGCTCATATACAACCTGCTGCTCGCTGCGCCACGCCACATGCGAATTGGAGTGCGAGCCGTGACCAGTGTAAGAGAGGAACTGGTCAAACTCATTCTTCGACTTATGCTCGGCAACAGCCTTCTTCAGGTAGGCAGACACCTGCTTGTATGGGTCGCCATTGCTTGCCTGAGGCTTGATACGCGCCGAGTAGATGTCGCACTCGATGTACTGTGGCGAGGTTGGGCTCATAGCGAAGAAGTGCATCAAGCCCTGCGCAGGGTGCTCCTCCATACGGTCAAAGACCAGATCGAAGTCATCATAGTAGCGGTCAGATGGCACAGAAGCCTCCTCTACGGGGTGCTTGCGCTCGTCCATCTTGAAGGCTGTGGTGAGGTGCTGGGCACGCTGCACCATAGCGATTGGAATCTCACCCACAAATACACAACCCTCCAGCTTATGCTCCTTGTAGAGCGACTTGAGCTGCTCACGCACCTGCTCGGGGGTGGTCCAGTTATCTGCCACGATGAATGTTGGCAGACCCTCACTCTCCAGAGTAGCCTTGTAGAGCATAAGCTCGGCGTGGCACTTCTCGAAAGTGGCATTATCGACAATCACGGCAAACGAAGAGTAACCCTCAACCGTGGGCTTCTCGACCTGCTTCGCCTGGGTGAGCGTCACCGCCGCGAGGAGAGCCACGATTGTCAGAAAAAATCTCTTATTTAATCTCATTTTATATGCTATTTACGCCCAAAAGCAACCTCACGGGGAAGTTGCTCGGGCAATATTTCATATTTAGAATGTCAAACCAGCCTGAATGACCAACCAACTGCGACCATTGAACGCGTAAGGGCGTGGTTTCTCTGGCAAGTTGTGCTGATGGTCAAAGTTAGCCTTCACGAAGAGTGACGAGTTCTCGCCCACGATGCCCTTGCGGGTGTAACTAATCTCACCGCCAACGCTGTAGGCGTCGCTGCGGAGGAAGTAGTAGTCACGAAGCACCATATCGGTGTAAATCATCGTTGCCGAGTGGTTGCCAGTGTAGTTGTGCATCGAGTCGAGGTTACGCTTCAAACCGCCATTCACGCCCACCAGAATCATATTCTTGCCGAACTCAAAGTTCTTCTTAAGGTGTGCGTTGAACGAGAGATTCTCAACCATCTGCTCGCTCAGAGGAAGGTAGTAGACATCATCCATCTTCTCGTAGTTCACATCCACGCCAGCCAACCAGCTATATGCGTTGCCGCCGTCGTGGTTCATATAGTCGAGGTTGAAGTTCATCTGCTGGGTAGCAAAGTTCGAGCGCACACTCTTTGAGATGACAACCCACTGCGCCACCTCGTGCGATGAGTCCCACACCTGAACATACTCGATGCCATCGAGGCTGCGGTCGTAGTACTGCGCCTTGGCAAAGAGTGAGTTATTGTCGTTCATCGCCCACTTCAGGTTAGCCGACAAATCCCAGATATTCTCGCGTGTTGTACCAATCTTCTTTGGCTGGGTGTAATTGTTGTTCACATCCTCAACTGCGAAGGCGTACTTTGCCACAACCAGCAACGAGAGTGCGTCACCGCCGAAGCCATACTGCACACCACCACCCAACGAGTTGGCGTTGTAGTCGCGCAAGCCCGAGAGAGTACCGCTACCAACCTCGCCCGCCTTATAGAAGCCTGGGGCATTGACCTCCCACACTGGCTGTGAGGTGAGTGAGATTGAGTTCGACGCTGTACCATCCTCGCGGCGCGAGTAGTATGAGAAGTTGGCACCCACCGAGTGGCGACCAGCCTTGAACACCAAAGAAGGTGCTACCGAGAACTTCGACATCAGCACATTTGGGCGAGGGTCAATCTGCTTTGCGCCCTGCGCATTCTCATAATCCAGACCCAGACCCGCAATCCAGTGGTTGCCCATAACCGGCGTTGCCACCTTCATACCGAGCTTGTAGCTCTGGTTGATCCAGTTGCTTATGTTCTGGTCGGCGATGTAGAAAGGTGTGCCACGCAGAGGGTCAATAAGCGAGGCGTTGAACGATGCGCCACCCACCTTCTCGCGTGAGTAGTCGAAGTAACCCCACAGGAACATACCCTTCAGGTGCTCCATCACGCCACCGCCATCGGTAGAGAAGCCGTAACCGAAGTTATCGTCACCGAGCTGCGTGCGCTTGTAATCGCCCTTTGTCGAGTTGTAGTTGATGCCGAGCTGGCTGTAGTGGCTCATCTGGTCGAGCTGCGCACCAGCGGCATTGTCGCTATTTGAGAACCAGAGGCTCTCCATCTTCTTACGCTCAATGCTCTGCAATGAGCTGCTCTGCTGCGCCACCGCACCAGAGACAAGCATCGTCGCAGCTGTAGCGAGCATTGCGAATCTATATCTTATATTTCTCATTTTGCAATTCAGTTTTCAGGTTAAACTACTCTGTTCTTGGACCGCCCCACGCAGGCTGCTTTACATTGTGACGGCGAATCATAGGAGCATCAAACACCTCGAAGTCAACTGAAGAGTTGTTGGTATCCTGGAAGATTGGCGAGCCATCCTCACGGTAGCTGTCAATCTTGCGCGAGATGCTCTTGCCGTTGTAATATCCGTCAACCGTTGCTGCGCCCGAGTCAAGGATGCCCGGCACACGCTTCATATTCATATCAGCCGATGTTGGGATGCACTCCACTGCGTCGTAGATGTCGGCGATAGGAATGCGCACATACTGCTGACCGCCTGAGCCAACCTGTGCAGATGTTGTCACACCCTCCTGCCAGTACTCAGCATCACCAAATGTGAGGTTTTTGCGTGGCTGATAGAGCGCCATAGCCGAGCCATCAACCGATGTGAGCCACTGCATTGTCATAATCCAGCCTGACCAGAATACATAAGGAAGGTCGGGCACATCGGGGTTTACTCTGTCGTGGTTACCTGACCAGAGCTCCCAGTCGGCGTGAGAGGTATCAACCAGGCCGAAGCCTGCCCAAGTCTCAATCTTGGTGTGGTCGGCAGCCTCCTGCGCCAGCACGATAGACTCGCCCGGAGCCAATGGGTAGTCGTCGCCATCGCCCTGAATCTGCCACAAGGTCACCGCGTGAGCATACTTGAGCTCCTTCTTGGTCTCGGGATCCTTGTAATCCTCGGCTGGCCACTCAGGCAACGATGCTGTTGCATACTCGGGCACAAGGTGCGCCAAGCAGAAGTGGTCGAGATAGACTACCTCGTCGCCGTTGTTGTAAATCTCATAGAACTGGTCACGGAAGTAACCGCCCTCCGAGCCTGCGTAGTACATCTCGCGAATACACAACGGAGAGTCCATCACAGGGTTGATTTTGATAGAGTTATCCTCGCCCACTGAAGTGGTATTTGTTGTAAGGGGTACATTCTGCGCAAGGCCATTTACGATGTACTTACGATGAGCATACTCCTGCTTCTTGTCGGTTGAAGCCATAATGTTGTAGATGCCAGGGATGAGCTCTGCCGTAGCCACGCCATTGGCATCAACGCCAACTGTGGTCTCTATTCCCTCGGCGAAGTTGTTGAATGTGACCTTAATCTGGCCGTACCACTCCTCGGGTGCTGACACCTGATTGCCATCGGCAGCGGTGAAGTCGTTGATATCGACCTTGTAAGCCACCTGAATAAGTTGAACCTTCTCAGCCTCGCGCGCATCGTTCACCATCTCGGCACACGACACCGAAAAGAGAGCTGCGGCAAAAGCTGCTATGTAATTGATATATCTTTTCATAATCGTCTGATTTTAACTATTTAATTGTAGCCGAAAGCGACAGACCAAAGAAGAAGGCGCGGTCGTTACGACGCGTAAATGAGCCTGGGGTCTTGGTGCTCTCCCACAATGGTGTGCTGCGGAATGCATTGTTTGCGTAGAACGAAATGCGGAGGATGTCCTTAATCTCCTTGGTCACATTCACATTCATACACAACACAGGCGACATATAGCTATCCTTGATGTTACGACGCTGGTCGAGGTCTGGGCGGACATCGAGTTTCTTGAACTCATCCTGCGTAAGCATCTGCTCGGTAAGGTCATAGAGCTTGCCATCGTTTACAGAGATATACTGCGTAGCAATCTCATCGTTCTCGTACTTCATCCACGAGCCCTCACGCCAGATGACATTTGCCGTAGCCGAAACCACGAAGCCGATGCTTGGGATGTTGTGAACGGCCTTGAGGTTGGTTGAGAAGTTCTCATAGAATGAGCTCTTGCGCATATTGAACACGCCCATATGGTTGTAGTAGTTGCCCGAGTTGGCACGGTCGAATGAGAGGCCGTTGTTCCAGCTCTCGGTGCGGCTCCACACACCATCCAGAATGAAGCGGGTGCGGATAGCGTCAATACGGCCGAAGTCGATTGTAGCCTCCACTCCGCGTGTCTCATAAGCGGCGTTGTTGGTTGGGGTTGCGTAAGAGAGCAACACCTTGCGGCGAGAAGCCTCCTTGAGTGTCGGCATAGAGCCATCCTCAGGGTAGATTGCCTCGTAGGTCACCAGATCAACGCTCTTGAATGTGTCGGTAGTGACGCTGTACATATAGCCATTGTCGCTGCAATCCTTGAAGGCTGTCACCTGACCTGTCACCTGACCAAGCTGGAAGTCCAGACCAAGCTCATACTTCTGCGTGGTAGCCATCTTCAGGTCGCTGTTCTTTGAGTCGAAGGCGTGGGTTGTCACAACCTGGAACTTTTGATTGTCAGCAGCAACGGTTGACTGCGAGTTGTTGAAGTTCAGCAGGTCGAAATATGCCTCCTGAGGGTTGAGCATCTCAAGCGTAGGGGTCTTGGCAGTCACACCATAACCACCACGGATTGAGAGGTGCTCTGGGATGATGTCAAACGAAGCATTCACACGAGGTGCAAGCACATCATCGAAACCGAAGATATTGTCATAACGCACACCAGCCACCACATTCAGGTTGCGGCCGCCCATTCGCCATACGAATGACTCCTCGGCGAAGAGACCCAAGGTGTTCATAAATGGGATGTCGTCGTAAGAGCGCTCACGCTGTGTAGAGAGGTTGTCGGAAGCAGAACGTAAAGGAATGCCACCAAAAATCTTACCCTCGCCCACATTGCCCTCGTTGCGGTAGTCGGCACCGAGCTTGATGTAGTGAGATGTGCTGCCCACGCTGCCTGCGAAGTTGGCGATAACCTGCGCGTAGGTGTTCATCTCCTTACCGCGCACGCTATAATTGTACATATATGTATTTGGTGTACGCGTAGCATACTCGCCATCGGGGTTGACAATCTTATTTCCGCCCTCAACATTCACACCACCCGCTGCGCTGGTAGTCACCGCGCCGTTGGTCTTTGAGTTTGAGAACGATGCCTCGGCATTCACCGCCTGATCCTCATAGTAACTATCCTTGTCGGTCACGGTGAACGAAGCGGCATACTTCAGGTTGTTGAACCAGCCGTTGTTGAACGAGAATGTACCCTTGGTGTTGAAGCGGAAGCGGTCCTCCTGCTGCAAAGCATAGCGGCGGTCGTTATCGTCGCCTGGGGTTGGCTTCGCCTTGTCACGGTAGACACCCATCGAGAGTGTAGAGTTGGTGTACCACTTGCCGATGTTGTTGGTGTAGCCCACCTGTGCATTGGTACGCTCATAGTGAGAGTAGCCCTCGGTTGGCTTGTACTGCGAGTAAGAGTAGTCGGCGCTGTAGTTGATTGCACCCGCCTTGCTGCCCGCTGCGCCCAACTGCAAACCGTGGTTTGCCGACACCTGATAGAGGTTAGGGTTCATCGTCAGCTTCACATTCAGCGGAGAACGACCCGCCTTTGAGTTCACAATCACAGCACCCGAGGTGATGTCGCCATACTCAACCGATGCGATACCGCGGATAACCTCCACTGACTCGATGTTGTCGGTAGAGATCTGACGCATATCAATACCCGATGTTGGTGTAGCCATTGCCGCCGAGCCTGGAGAGTCAGAGGCAGCGAAAGGCATCTTGCCTGCGCCGAGTGACTGCATATTGGCATTGTTCGACATTGGCGAGCCATCCATAATGATAGCCGTACCAAGGCTCGCACCGCCACGGATGGCGAAGCTTGACGCCTGACTCAATGTGAGTGTGCGGGTGTCGGGAGTCGAAGCACCCGGCAGCAGGCTCATCACATCGGCAAGCGATGATGACTGGATGTGGTCCATCGCCGTACGCGAGATGGTTGATGCAGTTGCTGCACCCGCCTTGCTGGCTGTCGCTGTAACCACCACATCCTCAACCTTGAAGTTGGCTGGCGCCATTGTGAAGGTGATAGCATTCTCACCACCCTTCAGCGTGATCGTCTGCTCGAGATTCTCGAATCCCAGGAACGAGATGAGAATCTTGTGGTCACCCACAGCAGCCTGCTTAATCTGAAATTCACCATCGGCGTTGGTTACCGCCTGCAAGCCCGATGACTGGAGCTGTACAAGAGCGTAGGCCACCGCCTGCTTCGTCTCGGCAGAGATAACCTTTCCCGCCAAGGAAGCCTTCTGCTGCGCAAATGACTCGCTGACAATGCTAAGCATAGCCACCAAGGTCACAAGGCAGAGCTTTGTTAATGTTTTCATACGCATTTTTATTTAAATTTTACCTAATAAACGATTTTTCGGCAAAGGTATCAATAGGGACAAAACACCACAATCCCCAATTTTGGGGAATATCTCGCATTAAATACCTTTATGTCGAATCAATCTAACCTAACGATGGCAAACATATCTAAAATTCCCAAGTTATGCAAATATTTCTGCATAATATTACACTTTTTCAGATATTTCGCCCGACAATATACCACACCGCAAAATCTACTCGTTATATTTTTATAAAAAAGATTTATTTCTGCCACAAAAAAGAAAACAACGCCGAAAATCGCTCTCAGGGCAGACTCTCGGCGTTGCATAAATATTCCTGTTATTTACTGATTGTCGTCGTTGCGGATAAGGCGGCACATACGCTCGCGGGCACGGTGGATTTGGGTCTTAACGGTACCCATCGGCAAACGCAGTTTTTCAGCAATCTCCTCGTAGGAGTAATCCTCCAGAAATCGCATCACAAAGAGGGTGCGATACTGCTCGGGCAGCGAGCCGATATATTGCTCAATCTGAGCGCGTTGCTGAAGATTTATGAGATTCTCCTCGGGCGATGGTGTGCTTGCCGCGGGGGATGAGAATTTTTCGTCAATGGGCAGATCCTCCTGACGGCGACGCTCGAAGTCGATATGGGTGTTGCGGGCGATGGTGTAAATCCACTGACCGAAGGTGTACTCTGTGGAGTAGCGTTGCAGATTGACATAGACCTTGATGAAGGTCTCCTGCAACAAATCTTCGGTATCCTCAACCGACGCAGAGCGGTGCAGCAGAAGCTTGCGGATGGCTTCGCTGTAGCGGTTGAACAGATACTCGAAGGCGATGTCATCACCCCCAAGCGAGAGTTCCACCAGACGCTGGTCGTCGGCAATGATATAGTCGGCTATTTCCACGCAGATGAATCCTTACGGAGCATTATCACTCCCAAACTCAACATCAACACAGGGTTAAGCAAGTCGTAGAGGAAATAACGCAACAACACACTCTTCTCTCCCACACGCTTTGCGATTGCGCGGATGCGCATCAAAACAAAGATATAGCGCAAAAGCAACACAACAATGGTTGCCAGCTTAAACTCCAAAGGCATAAAAATCAGCGCAGTAAGCACCGAAAGAAACAGAAGCGACTGACTGCCCACATCCCATCTCGCTGCCGTCAAAGTCCACTCGGGATAGTAACGCCACGCCTGACCATAGTGGCGCAGACGACCGAGCCACCAGCCCAGTCCACCCCAAGGACGCTCAATCATTCTGCCCTTTGGGATGAGCACCACGCTCACATTATCTCTTCGTGCGATACGCTGGATGAAGAGGTCATCCTCGCCGATGTTCATATTAAGGTGGGTAAAGCCCTTGACACCGAAATAGAGCTCCTTCGTGAAGCCGATGTTGTGGCGGATACCGCGGTAGGTTGAGCCGCTGACAGCCTGCGCAAGCCAGTAGAGCGAGAAGTGGAGATTTGACATCCTCACAAGGTAGTTACCCAAGCCCGACTGCTGCTCGATTGCCGAGTAGCCCAGCACGATGTTGCCACGCATAAACGCCTTGCCCATCATCGCCAGCCAATGGGGCGAAGCGGGTGCTGCCGAGGTGGTCGAGAGGATGATGTGCTCGTTGTGTGATGACTTGATACCCAGGTTGATAGCCTGCTTCACCGAGATTGGGAAGCGAGGGTTGAAATCGAACTTCGTAACCACCAGATTTGGGTGCGAAAGTCTCAGACGCATCAACTCCTCATAGTAGTCGCTGTCGCTACCCACATAGACCAGCACAACCTCAAATGTTGCGCCATACTCCTGCGCAAAGAGTTTTGGCAGACGCTCGTCGAGAAAGGCGTAATCCTCCGAGAAGATAGTCACCACGATTGATACGGGTGGCTCGCTCTCGAGCACCTTCTTGCGGCGCGCGTTGCGGTAGATATTGATGCGGCGGTAGGCGATGAGGTAGTAGTAAATCTGAACGAAGAACAACACCAGGATTGCTCCGCCCAGCGCTACACCCTGCCAGCCATAGTGACTCAAGATATTATCAAAAAATTGCATTCCTTGCTGTGATTTAGTTTTTCAAATAAAAAAGTTTGACAAAGATACGATATATAAATTCAATTTTCAAAATTCAGCGCTGCGTTTAAGCGGGAACAAAGAAAAATTTATTTTTCCTTTGTCGAGCATAGCAGCGAAAAGCCACCCTTGTGGTGGATTAAAATTTAGAATTCAGAATTAGGAGATAACTCAAAATTATAATTCATCTTTTCTTCCTGACTTACCTGCAAAATAATCGGTCATTTGCGCTCTGCAAAACTATTTTCACCCTCGATTTGAATTTTGATTTTTGATTTTTGAATTCCAACTTGCAGTTTTCCGCCGAAAAGACTCTTTTTTCTACGAAAAAATAGTAACTTTGTCCGAATTATGCGCCGTCGCATTGTGTGGCGGGAAAACCAAAGTCAAGATTATGAAATTTACATTGCAACATAAGGCCTCAAATTCGAAGGCTCGTGCTGGTGAGATTACCACCGACCACGGTGTTATCCAGACCCCAATCTTTATGCCTGTCGGCACAGCTGCAGCGATGAAGGGTATCTTCCACCGCGACCTCAAGGATGAGGCGCACGCGCAGATTATCCTCGCCAATACCTACCACCTCTACCTCCGCCCGGGTATGGATATCATCGAGCAGGCGGGAGGTGTGCATCGCTTCTCAACCTGGGATGGTCCGATGCTCACCGACAGTGGCGGTTTTCAGGTATTCTCACTCTCGGGTTGCCGTAAGCTCAAGGAGGAGGGTTGCCACTTCCGCTCGCACATCGACGGCTCGAAGCACCTCTTCACACCCGAAAGCGTCATCGACACCGAGCGCACCATCGGCGCGGACATTATGATGGCATTCGACGAGTGTCCTCCAGGTGATGCTCCATACGACTATGCGGCAAAGTCACTCGCGCTGACCGAGCGCTGGCTCGACCGCTGCTTCAACCGCTATGCGCAGACGCAGCCAAAGTATGGTCACTACCAGTCGCTGTTCCCTATCGTGCAGGGTTGTGCCTACCCAGAGTTGCGCGCCAAGGCGGCAGAGAATGTCCAGCAGTATGATGCTGACGGCTACGCTATCGGCGGTCTGGCTGTGGGTGAGCCTACCGATGTGATGTACTCGATGATTGAGGTCGTGAATGCCGTTCTGCCTGAGCACAAGCCCCGCTACCTGATGGGTGTGGGTACGCCAATCAACATTCTGGAGGGTATTGACCGAGGCGTGGATATGTTCGACTGCGTGATGCCGACACGAAATGGCCGCAACGGACAGATATTCACTTCGGAGGGTACAATCAACCTCCGCAACAAGAAGTGGGAGAACGACTTCTCGCCACTCGACCCCAACGGCGTGGCGTTTGTTGACAAGCAGTACTCGAAGGCCTATGTACACCACCTCGTGGTGAACAAGGAGATGCTCGGCGCACAGATTGCATCGCTGCACAATGTGGCGTTCTACCTCTGGCTGGTGGGCGAGGCGAGAAAGCACATCATCGCAGGCGACTTTGCTGAGTGGAAGAGCGTGATGGTGGCGAAACTTGGCAGACGATTGTAAAACCTGATTATGAAAGAAAAAATGAAAATATCGTTCCCCGGTTACAAGATTATCGACAGATACATCTTGCGAAAGTTCCTGGGAACATACCTCTTCTCGATTGCCCTTATCACGGTGATTCTGGTGGTCTTTGACTATGCCGAGCGTGTGGATAACTTTACCGAGTCGCACGCACCATTCTCGGCCATTGTCTTCGACTACTACCTGAACTATGTGCCTGAGTTTATCACGCAGTTCAGTGGTCTGTTTACCTTCATCTCGGTGATTTTCTTCACATCGAAGATGGCATATCAGACCGAGATTATCGCCATTTTGTCGGGTGGCGTGAGTTTCCGCCGACTGATGTGGCCATACTTTCTGGGTGCATTCTTCATTATGGCGTTGTCGCTCTCGCTCAACCTGTGGATTATTCCGCCCTCGCAGGTAAACTGCGTGAACTTCAAGCGAGCATACTTCAAGAAGTACAAGAACGAGCAGTATGACCGCCACATCTATCGCCAGATTGCCCCCGGAGAGTTTGTCTATGTGCGAGGCTTCGACAACGACAACTCGGCGGAGTATTTCACCATCGAGCGCTACACGGGTACACAAATCACCCAGTCGCTTGAGGCGGCAGATGTGACCGTAGACCCCGAGACCAAGCACTGGAAGGCACAGAAGTACATCACACGCACCATCGATGAGGAGGGTAACGAGACCTTCTCGCAGTTGCGTGACCTTGACACGCTCATCAACCTCGATGTTGCCGAGATGGGACGCATCGCCGAGACCGTAAAGACAATGAAGATTGGCGAACTGAACGAGTTCCTCGAGCAGCAACGCGCCAAGGGCTCGGACTCAATCAACATCATCGAGGTGGCGAAGCACACACGCTACTCCTACCCTATGGCGACCTTCATCCTTACGCTCATCGGCGTATCGCTCTCCTCACGCAAGGTGCGAGGCGGAACGGGTCTGCACATCGGTATCGGCATCGCGCTCTGCTTCTCCTACATTATGTTCAACCGAGTGTTCGAGGAGTTTGCTAAGAGCGACGCGCTGCCGGTATGGCTGGCGGTGTGGATGCCAAACATAATATTTGCCTTTATCGGCGTTTATCTCTATCGTAAAGCACCAAAATAATGAGAGGCTGGGAAGATATATTGGAAAGCATACGCTCTGGCGAGAGACTCTCGGCAGAGGATGCGCTCACACTATGGCAGGAGGCGCCGCTGTGGCGGCTGGCGGAGGTGGCCGTTGAGAAGAAGCGCGCCATAAGCGGCGACAAGGTTTTCTACAACCGTAACTTCCACCTTGAACCTACGAATGTGTGTCTGTTCAACTGCAAGTTCTGCTCATTCCGCAAACCCCGAGGCAGCGCCGAGGCGTGGGAGTGGAGTCTGGAGCAGCTTCAGGAGCAGGTTGCGCGCTACCAGGGCACGGGCGTTACTGAGGTACACATCGTGGGTGGCGTACACCCCGACCACTCGCTCGACTACTACTGCGACCTTATCCGCCGCGT
>JAFYOF010000213.1 GCA_017560305.1 Alistipes sp. | reverse complement strand
GATATAGGCGTTGGTCTTGGTATCCTGCTCGGCGGTGCGCTTGCCGAGTATTGGGGCTACCACTCAGCCTTCTGGGGTGCGTGGGTGGTTAATCTTTTCGGAGTGATTTTCTTCCTTGGTTTTGCAAGAAGGATGTTTTTAAAAAACAGATTAAGATAATTAAGGAAAGAGGCGTGGTGCCTCTTTTTTTTATTTGTCTTTGCGCGAAATTTATCTTTGGAGGCGGGCGGGGGTGGCGCGCCTAAAGCGCGCTACGCCTCCAAAGATAGAAATCATCCCTTGTGGGCGTTTGTTTTTAAGAAAATTATTCCCTCCACCTGCTCATTTTCTGCGAATAATAATTATCTTTGTATAATAGTATTAACCTTAAACCGAGTGGCTATGCCTCTGGAGAGTATCGCATTGAGTTTCGTGCCGCAGTTGGGTGCGCGTGGAGCTGCTTATCTTGTCGAGTGTTTCGGGTCGGCAAGGGCGGTATATGCTGCGTCGGTGGATCAACTCATCGAGTGTGCTCAGTTGCGCGAGGATGTGGCTCGCAGCATCACTCTCAAGCGCGGCTTTGCCGAGGCGGAGCACGAACTCAATTACTGTAAGCATCATCAAATCATCCCATTAGGCTGCGACGACGAGCGTTATCCCAAACTTCTGCGCGAGATTGAGGATTTTCCTGCTGTGCTCTATGTTCAGGGCGATGTCGAGGCGCTGAACCGCCGCTTGGTGGCCTTTGTCGGTACACGAAAGATAAGCCCCTATGGTCAGCGGATGTGCGATAAGTTGGTGCGCGAACTCCACGAACTTGTGCCCGATGCGGTGGTGGTGAGCGGACTGGCGTATGGCGTGGATGGCGAGTGTCACCGTGCAGCGCTGGCGTGTGGCGCAACCACGGTGGGCGTGATTGCCAATGCTCTGCCCGGTGTGACCCCTGTGGTGCATCAGAGGCTGGCGCAGGATATGGTCGCCAATGGTGGTGCGGTGGTTACGGAGCTTAACTCCCAAAGCAAGCAGAATGGTCGTTACTTCATCCCTCGCAACCGCCTGATAGCGGGTCTGTGTGCGGGCACGGTGGTGGTCGAGAGTGCCGAGTCAGGTGGCTCGCTCTCTACGGCGGCGTTTGCCGATGGTTATTCTCGCTCGGTGATGGCTGTGCCTGGTAGGGCGGTGGATGCCAACTCTATGGGATGCAATCGCTTGATATACAACCGCAAGGCGCAGATGATACTCTCGGCACGCGATATTGTCGAGGAGCTCCGCTGGGAGATGGGCTTCGATGTGATGCCCCAAAAGGCGGGCGAGGCGTTGCCGCTTACGGATGACGAGGCGCAGTTTATGGCGCTCTTTGCCAGCGACCCCGTGCATATCGAGGAGTTGCGTGGGCGCAGCGGTATGTCGCTTGGTGAGTTGTCGCTTATGTTGATGAATCTGGAACTCTCGGGCGCGGTGCGTCAGCTGCCTGGGAAAATGTATGAGAAACTGATATGAAATTGATAGATACCCACTCACACCTCTATGCTGAGGAGTTTGATGCCGACCGTGGCGAGGCGCTGGAGCGTGCCCGCGAGCGAGGGGTTGTGAGGTTGTTGTTGCCCGCCATTGATGGCGAGAGTTATGAGCGGATGTTTGACCTTGCGCGTCAGGCGCCCGATATGTGTCGCCCGATGATGGGTCTGCACCCCACATCCGTGAATGAGAATCCCCGCTGGAGGGAGGATTTGGCGCAGGTGGAGCGCTATTTTGCCGAGCCGCCCGCAGGGGTGGAGTTTTGCGCCGTGGGCGAGATAGGTCTTGACTACTATTGGAGTCAGGAGTATGTCGCCGAGCAGCGTGAGGCCTTCATCGAGCAGTGTCGTCTGGCGGCGCGTCTGGATTTGCCCGTTGCGATACATACCCGCTCGGCGTGGGAGGATATGTGTGAGATTCTGGAGGCGGAGTGCCGCCGTGCCGAGCAGAGGGGAGAGCGCCTGCGAGGTGTGTTGCACGCCTTCTCGGAGGATGCCGCCACATATCGTCGCCTGAGGGAGTGTGGCGACTGGTTGTTTGGCGTGGGTGGCGTTGTCACCTTCAAGAAGAGTTCGCTGGCGGAGGCGGTTAAGGAGATGGCGCTCGAGGATATCATCCTTGAGACCGATTGCCCCTATCTCACGCCCGTGCCCTATCGTGGCAAGCGCAACGAGTCGGCCTATGTGAGTTATGTCTGCGAAAAGATTGCCGAGCTCAAGGGCGTGTCGGCAGAGGAGGTGGCTTGCATCACAACCCACAATGCGCAGAGGATGTTCCTCGGCGGTGAAAATGTATAATATTTAAGGTAGATATATGAAATATACGATTCAAAACGGCGGCTATCGCTCGTCAATCCTTATTATCTATACGGGCGGTACTATCGGTATGAAGACCGATGAGCGTACGGGTGCGCTGGTGCCCTTCGACTTTAGCGGCATCTATGAGGAGTTCCCCTCGCTGCGCCGCCTGAATGTCGATATCGATGTCCACACGATGCCCAAACTCATCGACTCGTCGAATGTCCAGCCCTCCGACTGGTGCGCCATCGCCGAGGTGATTCAGTCCAACTACGAAAAGTACGATGGCTTTGTCATCCTGCACGGCACCGACACGATGTCCTACTCGGCTTCGGCGTTGAGTTTTATGCTTGAAAATCTCGCCAAACCCGTGGTCTTTACGGGTAGCCAGATTCCTATCGGTCTGCTCCGTACGGATGGTCGCGAAAACCTTATCACAGCCATCGAGGTGGCGGGTGCGCAGGTCGATGGAAAGCCTCTTGTGCCCGAGGTGTCGCTACTCTTCCACAGCTGTCTCTACCGTGGAAATCGTACCCGCAAGGTGAGTGCCGAGGAGCTTGATGCCTTCCGCTCGCCAAACTACCCTCCGCTTGCCGAGGTGGGCGTGAAGATAGCCTATAATAGCACCAATATTACCACCGTGAAGCAGGAGGTTGAGCCGCTGCGCATCGCGACGATGCTCAACGAGGGTGTGGCAATCATCAAACTCTTCCCTGGTGTGGGCGAATACACGCTGCGTGCCATCCTCTCGGTTGAGGGTCTGCGAGGCGTGGTGCTTGAGACCTACGGCGCAGGAAATGCCCCTACGGCGGAGTGGTTTCAGTCGCTTATGCGTGAGACCGTTGAGCGCGGTGTGGTGGTGTTGAATGTGACCCAGTGCGACAACGGCTCGGTCGAGATGCAGCTCTATGAGACTGGTTTGAGGCTGCAAAAGGCGGGCGTTCTGTCGGCTTACGATATGACCACCGAGGCGGCCATCACCAAATTGATGTATGTGCTTGGTAAAAATCTTCCGCTGCAGGAGTCAATCGAGTTGATGAAGAAACCATTAAGAGGTGAATTTACTTTGAAATAAAGTTGTGCGGATGAAAAATAATTACTATATTTCGGTCCGTAAACTCTGCAAAAAGTGCATCTGCGACTTGAGGTAGTCAAGGTCGGGGGTGTAATGCGTTGGCACATAGTGTGTTGCGTTTGGTGTGCGATGAAGTTGAGCGCCCAGCGTGAGGCGGGTGTCAGGCAGGGTCGGAGTGCCGAAATGGGTGCTCGAAAAGGTTTTTTATTGCATAAACGCATAAAAATTGAAATTTTAACACAAATAAATAAAACAAACACTAATTAAAAACTTTTTAAAAAGCTATGAAAAAAAATTTTATGTTTTTGGCAGTAGCCGTTCTTGGCACTGTTAACGCTTTCGCACAGGAGGCTGCTGTTGCAGCAGAGACTGAGCTCGCAGGTGACACAATGCACCAGGTTTTGATGCAGAAGTTCCTTGAGGGTGGTTGGGGCTGGATGTTGCCCGTATTGGTTTGCTTGGTAATCGGTTTGGCGGTTGCTATCGAGCGTATGCTTTACCTCTCATTCGCTAACATCAACACTAAGAAGTTCATCGAGTCTTTCGAGAAGACTTTGAACGAGCAGGGTGTAGAGGCTGCTAAGGAGTTGTGCCGTAACACTAAGGGTCCTGTTGCTTCTATCTACTTCCAGGGTTTGGATCGTTACGAGCAGGGTATGGACGCTGTTGAGAAGGCAGTTGTTTCTTACGGTTCAGTTCAGACAGGTCAGATGGAGTCTGGTCTTTCTTGGATTGGTTTGTTCATCGCACTTTCTCCAATGTTGGGTTTCATGGGTACCGTAGTAGGTATGATCGAGGCGTTCGACCAGATCCAGGCTGCTGGTGATATCTCTCCAACCGTTGTAGCAGGTGGTATCAAGGTTGCGTTGTTGACTACTTTGATGGGTCTTATCGCTGCTGTTATCCTCCAGTTGTTCTACAACTACATCATCTCTAAGATTGACAACTTGGTTAACGCAATGGAGGACGCGTCAATCACATTGGTTGATATCTTGACAGCTTACAACAAGAAATAATTAATACCCTTAAAGAGTAATTAATAATGGAGAAAATTTTGAAATATTCATTGGTTGCATTGCTTGCTGTCTCTGTAGCAATGGTTTTCTGGGCTGTGTTCACAACTCCAGAGAATCCTACAGTAGAGAACGCAACAGCCGTAGGAACTTACCTCTACTGGGGTTACTTCCTTATGGGTGCAGCTGTCGTAGCAGCGCTTGTTGGTGCTGGTATGGACTTGCTCAAGAAGCCAGAGGGTATCAAGGGCGCGTTGATTTCTGTAGTTGCTATCGTAGCTATCATCGTCGTAGCCTATGTAATCTCTAAGGGTCACGATTTCCAGATCGTTGATTTGGGTAACCAGGGCTACTTCGAGCGTGGTGAGACAGTCATTACTGACACTTGTCTTATTGTATTCTATGTAGCAATGGCGGGTGCTGTTGTTTCAGCTATCTATTCAGCAGTGACCGACGCACTCAAATAATGAAAGGAGACGTTTATGGCAGGTAATAAAAGAAAAACACCTGATATTAACGCCAGTTCACAGGCCGATATCGCCTTCTTGTTGCTCGTGTTCTTCCTTGTGGCAACTACGATGAATACCGATAAGGGTATCTCTCGTGTATTGCCTCCAATCCCACCCGAGGATGTTAAGGTTGAGGACCAGAAGCAGAAGGAGCGTAATGTTCTGTTGGTATTCGTGAACGGTGCGGGTCAGTTGATGGTGGGTAACGAGTTGACCGACATTCGCCAGTTGAAGGACAAGGCGAAGGAGTTCATCTTGAATGTTAACGACGAGGAGGATAAGCCTGAGAAGGAGGATAAGGAGATCGACATGCCAGATGGCTCAAAGTGGGTCTACACTACCAGCAAGGGCGTTATCTCGTTGCAGACAACTCGTGACACCGACTACAGAACCTATATCCAGGTGCAGAATGAGCTTACTCGCGTATTTAGCGAGATCCGTCAGGATGTATCAATGCAGAAGTTCGGCAAGTCTTTCGACGAGTTGAACGAGGATGAGCGTAAAGTAATAACCACCGCTGTGCAGCAGAAGATTTCTGAGGCAGAGCCCCGTAAAGCAATCAAGAAGTAATATGGCAGTAATGAAAAAGAAGGGTAGCAAGGAGTTGCCCGCAATTTCGACAGCATCACTTCCTGATGTGATCTTTATGATCCTTTTCTTCTTCATGGTGTCAACCACTATGCGAGATCAGGAGGTATTGGTGCGTTACAAGCTCCCTAACGCAACAGAGGTACAGAAGCTTGAGAAGAAGAACTTGGTAAGTTATATCCATATCGGTGTTCCTGTAACTCACATGCAGGCTCGCTATGGTACAGCGCCAAAGATTCAGTTGAACGACACTTATAAGACAGCCAAGGATATTGGTGACTTCATCCAGGCAGAGCGTGATCAGCTCAACGAGGCTGACCGTGCGCAGATGACCACCAGCATCAAGGCCGATCAGGAGACAAAGATGGGTATCATCACCGATGTTAAGCAGGAGCTTCGTCGTGCTAACGCCCTCAAGATCTCTTACGCGGCTATCGAGGGTGAGGCTTATTAGTCGATAGGACAAGGGGTGAGGCTGTTTCAGCTGACCCGCAAGTCCAATACTTAAATTGAGCGTCCGTTTTTACGGGCGCTTTTTTTGTGCCTTGGTGTGAGGTATGATTGTGACTTGTTATGGTGCGGGTGCTTTTTAGGGGAAGAGAAGGTCAGCGTCATTGCGAGAAACCGAAGGTTTCGTGACAATCCCTTATTCGAGCATAGTGCATTAGATTTACCCAAGACACCTTATATATATAATATACTTCTCCCCTTGCGTGCCTCTCACATCTTCCGCTTCAGACTGAGAGAACTAAAATTTCCATCCCAAGTGCGCCCTTTTCATCTATTGCAGTGTAGGATATAGGCGAAATAATACTAAAATACAAGGAAATAATGAAAATATATTAACGAAAATAGTATTGCCAATGGTTTAATTACTACTTTTGTTCTCGATACTTTTCGGGATAAATCTAATAAACAAAAAACTATGAATCTAATTAAACCAGATGATCAGGCAACAATCGTTAAGTATGTCGATGCAAATTATGTCGGCATTCAGTCGCTGAATCTCTCGCGTTGCGCCATCGGATATGTTGTCCGTGGCACGAAGCACATCTACTACGGCGACACCCGCCACACAATCTCCCGCGGTGAAATATTTTACCTCGGACTTGGAAACCACTATGTAGAGGATTTGCCCGAGGATGGGCGCCCCTGCGAACAGATTGTAATCTACTACTCTCCCGAACAGTTACAGCAGATTTTGTTGAATCTCAATATGGGCTATTCGATAAATATAGCCAGCTCGCACTCCTGCGATCGTTGCCGTCGTCAAAATCACATCTCAATGTTAGCCACTCCCACGCTGCGAAACATCTTCACGCACATCCAGAACTATCTGCACGAGGATAATCAGGTGCACGATGCCGCCGCCGACAAGCTCAAGATGACCGAACTTATCTACGCCGTGGTGGCTATGGAGGAGTGTTGCCTTCGCAGCAAGGTGCTCTCGAATGTGGATGCTGCGCACGGCAGTTTCGAGCAGATTATCTATAATAATATCTTCAACGATATCTCCATCGAGGAGTTGGCGTCGCTCTCGCACCGCTCGCTCACCTCTTTTAAGAAGGAGTTCAAGCGCCACTTCGTGATGTCGCCCCACCGCTGGTTTATCCGCCAGCGACTTATGCGCTCGCGCCTGTTGCTTATCTCCACCTCGAAGTCTATTTCCGAGATTGGCATTGAGTGCACCTTCCCCAACACCTCGCATTTTATAAAACTTTTCAAAAAGCAATATGGACTCACGCCCGCAATCTACCGCAGTCAGTTCGCCAATTTTGCCTTTGATACCAGCGATATGGGTTGCGCAGAGGCGTGTGGCGCGTAATTGGGTAGGCGTAGAATGATGTTAGGTTTTGGATGAGAGGAAAGTTATTCAAAAATTTTAATAAATGAAAGCTTGAATTTTTCTAAAAATTACAAAATTAGCCGTGCTTAATTTTGCGAATGCGAAAAATAATGCTATCTTTGTTATAGCAATGTGGTTTTAACCACTTTCTCATTAACCTAACTAACCTAACGCGGTGGTGGATGTTGCCAGACATCTCACCACCATTTTTTTGAATTATCTACTTTAGGATCGTAATAATCGTCATTCTGAGCATTAGTTTTGAGATTGCCGCGTCGCTAAGGCTCCTCGCAATGACGCGCCAAAGCAAATGCGTGGGAATCTCATTCATCTGAATATGTGCAACACTAAAGTAGATATCACTATTTCTGTGGCGGTCAAAGAGCCTACATATTTGCAGGTAAAATTTGTGAGAGAAAAGAGAATGAAAAGAGGCGTTACGCCTATAAAAAATTCCGTTAGAAAGGATAACCCACACCGAAGTTCAGGGCGGTGTTCTTCCACTTGAAGTTGTGTATCCAGCGCTCACCCACGGGGGCGTTAGGGCTGTGGAGCTGCACACCCCAGTCGAGGCGGAGGATGACGAAGGTGATGTCTATGCGCATACCGATACCCGTATTCAGACCCAGCTGCTTGTAGAACGAATCCCAGTGGAATACGCCGTCGGCTGGTACTTCTCCCTGTTTGCGTGGCAGATACCACACATTACCCAGGTCGAAGAATGTTGCGCCGTGGAACATACCCCACACGGGGAAGCGGAACTCGAGGTTAGCCTCCAGACGCATATCGCCCATCTGCACGGGGTAGGGGGTGTTCTGCGCTGGGGTGTTGCCAGGGCCGAGTGTTCGTGGGCTCCATCCTCGCATACTGTTGCTACCACCGACATAGAACATTCTGTCGAAAGGCAGGGCGGTGGAGTTGCCGTATGGCACACCCACACCCGCAAAGATTCTGCCCGCAATGGCGCTGCGCTCGCCGAGAGTAATCTTGCGGCTCAGGCTCACATCGCCACGCACATACTGCGAATATCTCACACCCAGAATCTTGTAGTAACCCTCCTCGCGCTTCTTGCCGCCGAAGGCCCACTCTGCAAGGTTGAGCAGATTACCCGCCGACTCGAAGTTGGCACGCATAAGGGTGGCGTTGCCGTTGATGTTCTTATTCTGGTTGTTGTAGGTGTAACTTGCCGATAATCCGACGATTGCCTGTGTGAGGTAACTCTGGCGCAGGTACTCGTTCTCAAGCGATGAGAAGAAGTTGTCGTCCATATATCCCACGCTGATCCAGTTGATGTCCAGCGGGCGGAGCTGGTAGGAGTAGCGGCCATTGAGGCTTCGCCACGAGTATGCCCACGCCACGCGCGAGAGGTCACGACGATAGTAGGGGCGGTCCTGATAGTTGAACGAGAGCTCCAACTTTGTGCGTGGCATATTGATGTTGCGTGTCGGGATGTCGAATGGCGCAATGAAGCGAGGGAACTGCATTCCCAGCGACAGACCCACCTCGTTAGCGCGGCGGCGCAGGGTGTTTGGCGCCTTCATATACTCGTAACCGAATGTGAGTGCGGCGTTGAATGTCTCCACACCACGGAAGAGGTTGCGGTTCTGATAGCCCACGGTGGTACTCAGTCCGTAGAAGCTCGATGTGGTGCTACCCTCAAGCTCGATGTTGAAGCCCTGCTTGAGCGTGGGCGAGCAGAGGATGTAGCACTTCAAGCGACCCTCGCTGATATTCTCGAAGTTGCGTGGCGAGTATGCCGTGCGACCCTCGCCAGCGTAGTGCGATACGATTGAGTCGCCCTCCTGAGGCAGCTCCTCGAAGGCTATGCGGGCGCTCTTGAAGTAGCCCAGCGACATAATCTCGCTGTATGTTCGGTCCACCTGCGAAGCATTGTAGGTGGTGTTTGGCGTCAAAGGGATAGTGGAGTGCAACACTGCGGGGCGCACATTAGGCTTGCCCTGCGAGATGATGTTGAGACCCTGATAGTGGATGGTGTCGCGCATAAGTTTTTGGTACTCGCTCGCCGCGATGGCGGGGTCGTAGTCGGGCACGACATTGATTTCGTTGATTGAGTAGATGCGGTTGTTTGCCATTATGGCGCGACCGCGCTCGTCATAACCCGTGATGTTGCGCTTCACAATCATTCGTATGCCCGCCTTGCGCTCGCCCTGCAGGGTGTCGATGCGGTACTCGATGTTGTTGATTGAGAAGTTGTAGTAGCCTCTGTTGTTGAGGTAGTTGGCAACTCTCTCTCGCTCCTTCTCCAGCGAGGTGATGTCGAAAATCTCGCCTACGCGAAGCAGCGAGGATGCTGTGTCGGCCTCGATGATGGGGGCAAGTTGCCTGTCACGGAAGTCGTAGGAAAGGCTGCTGATGCGATATGGCTCGCCCTGATGTGTGCGGTAGGTGACATAGGCGCGCTTGGGGCGGCGTGTGGTGTCAATCTCATACTCCACCTGCGAGCGGTAGTAACCCCTCGAGTTCATATATGTCTTGAGGTTTTGTGCGCTCTTGTGCGTGAGCGACAGGTCGAGCAACACGGGCTCTTCGCCTACCTTGCGCTTGAGGTTGTTCCACCAGTTGTGCTTCTTGGGGTTGGCGAGGTTGTGTGCCCAGACATAGAAGTTTGTGCCGAGGAAACGCTTGTTGGGCGTCTGTCGCACATACTGCTCCATAGTGTAGGCGGTGATGCGCTCATCCTTTGGTGTGAGCTTGTCGTCGTCGATGGTGACGCGCTGCAGGAAGTATTCGCCCTCGGAGAGTTTGCGTGTGACGCTGCACGCCGAGCATAGAATGCCCAACGCTACAACCATCATCAATCTCGTCCAAAAGCCTTTCATATCGTTACTCTATTCCCTCCACGAAGCGCTTGTAAGCCTCCTCCTCGGTGGTGTAAATCTCACTCTTTGTGATGCCCTGCAACTCTGCGCCATTCCAATCGGCAGTGCCACTCCACATATATGTAGCGTTACCCGTGAGGCGTGTTGTAATCTGCTCGTCTGCGATAGAGCAGAGGCAGCGTACCATACCGCCTCGGTTGTAGACATCAATCTCGTGGCCCTCCTGACAGATGCCCAGCAGGGTCGCCGCCGTAGAACTTGCGGTCATAGCCGTGCCGCACGAGTAGGTGATGCCCGCGCCACGCTCATAGGTGGCAACGAAAATGGCATTCTCGCCATACTTTTTATACAGGCTCACATTTATTCCCTTTGGGAAATCCTCCTTCAGGCGTGTCACGCTCTCTCCCAGCTCCACCAGTTGATCCATATCAATCTCTTCGACCGCCGCCACGATGTGTGGGTTGCCGAGGTTAAGGGCTGTGCAGCGGATATCGTCGCCCAGCGAGGGGATAGCCTTGTCGATGAAACTCTCTGCGCCCTTGGTAAAGCCGAAGTCGGGGCTTGTGAGGCGCACACGGATGTCGACTCCGTAGCACTCAATCTCGCCGTTGATAAGTTCCGCCTTACGGGTGGGGTAGAGTCCTCCGCCCGAGGTGAGGATGAACTCGTCGCAGTCGATGTAGCGCTCGCGCACCAGTCGTGCCACGCAGCGGATGCCGTTGCCGCACATCTCCGCCTCCGAGCCGTCGGGATTGAACATACGCATCGCATAGTGCTCGCCCGCCTTCACTACATAAAGTATGCCGTCGGCAGACTCCACATCGGGGTGGGCGCATACCTGACGAGCAAAAGCCGCCATATCGCCTACGATGTTTTCGTCGACCATATCGACCATAATGAACTTATTGCCAGAGCCGTGGCATTTTATTATCTCTATCTGCATAGTGTGCCAAATTATTCTCCAAAAATAAGAATATTTCGCACGATAAACAAATAAATTTTCCACAACCCGCTGCTTCGTGGCTTTGGGGGTGATAAATATTTTTGTTTTCGCAAATTTTTACCTAATTTTACACAACTAAAAACTTTAGATGATGAAAGAGAAATTTGTTATGGCAGGCTCGACTGCCCTCCATATCGCCGATTCGCTCAAGGGCGAGAAGTGCGTTGTGCTGTTGCACGGTTACCTTGAGTCGATGTATGTGTGGGATGATTTTCTTCCCCTGCTGACCCCAAAGGTGCGAGTGATTACGGTTGACATTCCTGGTCACGGCGTCTCTGTGGTGAATGGCGAGGTGCATACGATGGAGTGGATTGCCGATGTGCTGCACGATATGCTGGATGCCATTGGCGTAGAGAAGGTGACTATGGTGGGTCACTCTATGGGTGGATATATCTCGCTGGCGTTCTGCGCGAAGTATCCCGAAAGATTGGATGGTGTGGTGCTGTTGAGCTCTTCGCCAAACCCTGATACCGAGCAGAAGCGCGAGAATCGTCGCCGCGAAATTGCGTTGGTTAAGGCGGGCAAGAAGGATGCGCTGGCGCGTGTTGCTCCCGAGACTGGCTTTGCGCCTCACAACCGCAAGCGTCTGAAGAGTTATATCGACGACTTGGTGGAGTGCGTTCATGTCACCGAGGATGAGGGTATTGTAGCTCTGCTTGGCGGTATGATTGAGCGAGTGGACCAGAATGAGATGTTGCGCAATTCAGCGGTGAAGCAACTCTTCATCCTGGGCAAGCACGATGCCTACATCCCAGTGGAGGCTGCCGAGGAGTTTATTGCCCGCAATCCGCAGGCAAAGGTGGCGTGGCTTGAGAACTCGGGTCATATGGGATTTATCGAGGAGCCCGAGGCGTGCGCTGCGGCGTTGTTGGAGTTTGTTGGGGAGTAAAGTTGTCTAAAAAGGTAATTTTTGCGTTAGGCTCGTGCTCAAATGCTCATTTACGGCAGAGTAAACTCCGCTTTTCGCCCTTCGCAAGCCTAAAAATTCCTCTTTTTATACAACTTTTCAGCAAAAGGAGGATACACATAAAAAACAAGAGGGAACTGCGTCCAGTTCCCTCTTATTTTTCTGATGAAATCAGAAAATTAAGCATACTTGAATGTTGACTCGTCTGATACTGTCAACTTCTTGCGTCCCTTTGCACGACGCGCTGCCAATACCTTGCGACCATTGGCAGTAGCCATTCTCTGACGGAATCCATGCTTGTTGATTCTCTTACGACGAGAAGGCTGGTAAGTTCTTTTCATTGCCATAACGATATCGTTTTTGTGTTTGTTTCACTTATTCCGCTAAAACCGTGCGTAGCATAGTCTTTGCGAGGTGCAAAGGTAAAACGATTTTTCTTATTTAACAAAATATTTGCAAATAAATTTACTTTTACCCATTGCATTTTGGCGTTTGGAGGGCTTAAAAAGCCATTTTTCGACCTCCCGACACCCGTTTTTGCCCTGCGCAAGTGCTCGGAAAGGCTACATATCCTGGAACAAATCGACCTCGCCGCGCTCCACTTTTCCATACATCGCCGCCAACTCGGCAATCACGGGAGAGACCAATTCGATGGTATCCTTGATTGCCTCGGCACGCTTTTGGTCGCCCTTGATGCGGTAGAGCATCGCGGCATAGAGTGCGCGGAAGCAGAGCTCGGTGTCGCTCACCTCCTCCTTCTTCACCAGCGTGCGCAACATAGGCAACTGTGGCGCGAGGGTCTGGAATGTCTTGCGGTAGTGCTCGCCGATGGGGTGCTGCATCAACTGCAGGTGCAGGTTGTGCATATCGCCGATGAGGTGAAGCGTGTGCTCCAGATGACCGCCCTCCTCCTTGCCCTCCTTGCGCAGAAGGTTTACGATGTCCATATACCACAGTAGGAAGAGGTGCTTCTGCTCCTCGTCGACCTGTCGTGGTGCAATCAGTTGCGAGTAGATTGCCTCGGGGCTGAACTGCAATGCCCTCAGCAGATCCTCAATCTGCCACAGATAGAGGATGTACTCGGCTATGTTCTCTTTGCGTTTTGCTTGTGCTATATCCATAGTATCAGAAATTCAAAATTTAGAATTCAAAATTCAAAATTGCATTATTGATATGTCATTGCGTGAGCCTCGGGGCTCGTGGCAATCTCAATACCTTTTACAATCCCCAGTCCCTTGCGTTTGCCTCGGTCTTGGGGGCATTCTTTACATTTGTGAAGAACTCGAAGCCCGTCAGGCGCTCCAGCTCCTCGATGGAGATCATCTCCTCGGCCGATGGCTTGCGACCCTGCGCCGAGCGGTGACCCACGATAAATGCCGCACACTTCAACTCCTGTGCCTTGCACTCCCTTACGCTCTTGCCCGAGCGACCGCTGCGGGTGCGGAGCAGAGCCTTGTAGTATGCTGTGGGCACGCCTACGCGCTGCGAGTCGTTGCGGTTTGAGTGGGTTGTGGGCTTGATTATAGTGCCGTCGGTGTCCTCATATTCGGTGAAGAGGCAACCCGTAACCACATAGAGTGTGTCGGCGCACACCTGCTTGTCGGCAAACGCCTCGAGGTTATTCCACGCGCCACCCCACGCATTGAAGCCCTCGCGCAACTGGGGTGCGATATTACTCACATAGAATGTCTGGATGTTGGCCTCGCGTGACGAGGTGCGCTCCGCCGAGCCGAGCAGATGACCGCGCGAGTAAGCCCCTCCGTAGGAGCGTGAGAGCAGCGGCTGTATGTTGGTCGGCAACTTGGGGTCGGGCTGATAACTGTCGGTGCGCTGGATGTCGCCCGTATAGGAGCGGTGCATCGGTGCAGCTACCCATACGGGGCATCGCAACTCGCGGCTGAAGCAGGTGGTGTAGTTGCGGCGTGTGTCGTGTGAGCCCTCCTCGCTGATGGTGTGGTAGGCGTAGTAAAGGTCGTTGTCCACAACTTCGGCGGGTAACTCCGCCCAGCCCGTGCGCTTTGCCTTTCGGCGTGACGCAGTTGCGCTCTCTGCGGGTGCTTCGGCAGAACTCTCTGCCGGAGTCTCCTCGCCCGCAAAGTTGGCGAGTGTGGTCGCACCTTGTCGCTCGGTGGGCGTCATATAATTATTGTATATATAGCGCGCACCCACCAACAGTACAACCAGCACCAAGTATATCAAGCCACGACTCGATGGCAGTCTCTTTGTTCTGCGTCTCATTACTCTCTATTTCGTGAGTCAATCCAAATCGTTACGGGGCCATCGTTTATGAGCTCCACCTTCATATCGGCGCCAAACTCGCCCGTTGCAACCCTCTTGCCCAAAGCCTGCTCCACCGAGGCAACAAACTTCTCGTACATAGGGCGTGAGATAGCCTCCCCCGCAGCATGGAAGTAGGATGGGCGGTTGCCCTTCTTTGTAGAGGCGTGGAGCGTGAACTGGCTCACCACCATCACATCGCCTCCAATCTGCTGCACATCGAGGTTCATCACGCCCGCCTCATCGTCGAAGATGCGCAGACGCAACAGCTTGCCCGTAAGCCAGTCGATATCCTCCTGAGTGTCGGCCTCCTCGATGCCTACCAGCGTGAGCAGACCCTTTCCTATCGCGCTGCGCACCTCGCCATCGATGGTGACCGAAGCGCGGCTGACGCGTTGAATCAACAATCTCATCTCTCTGCGCCGTTAAAGTCCCTCGAAAAACTCCCAAAGGTTGTCCTTTGGCGTTGGCGCTGTGATGCTGACAGGCTCCTTGCGTACTGGGTGCAGGAACTCCACCTTGCGTGAGTGCAGCGAGATGCCGCCATCGGGATTTGAACGCTTTGCACCATACTTCAGGTCGCCCTTGATTGAGCAGCCAATCTTCGAGAGCTGGGCGCGAATCTGGTGGTGACGACCTGTCAGAAGCTCCACCTCCAGCAGCGTGTAGCGTGTCGAGCAGCCGAGTAACTTGTAATTCAGCATCGCCTTCTTGCCATCGGCCTTTGGCTTGTCGTAGGCGCGTGAGCGGTTTGTGCGGCCATCGCGCACGATGTAGTGCGTGAGGCTTGCCTCGTCGTGCTGTGGGCGTGCCTCCACGATAGCCCAGTAGGTCTTGTGGATCTCGCCGTTGCGAATCATCTCGTTGAGGCGTGTCAAAGCCTTCGATGTCTTGGCGAACATCACAGCACCACTTACGGGGCGGTCGATGCGGTGTACCACGCCGAGGAAGACATCCCCGGGCTTATGGTCGCGCACCTTAATCATTGTCTTGATGTCATTCTCGAGCGCTTCGTCGCACTCCTTGTCGGGTTGAACCAACTCGCCACAACGCTTGTTGATAACAATGATGTGGTTGTCTTCGTAAAGAATATCTTTTGGATGTATCATAGTCTAAAGTTTGAACGAAAATGGTAACAAAGCCTCCGCCGAGTCAACTACTGTCGCCGTATCTGCACCGCTCATAATGATGCGGATGGGCTTGCCTTGACGATGCTCGGCGTCAAGCAGTGTCTGTCGGCAGCCACCACAGGGGTAGCACTCCCTCGGTGCGGGGTCGGATGCTATGGCGAGCGACTCTATCGCGCGGTCGGCGTATGAGGTCTGCAGGTTGTAGAGCAGCACCCTCTCGGCGCACATTCCCGAAGGGTATACCTCGCTCTCGCAGTTAGCCGCCGTGACCACCTCACCGCCTTCGAGCCTTGCTGCCGCTCCCACACGGAAATGTGAGTAGGGGGCGTGGGCCTTTCGGGTTGCCTCCTGTGCCGCCTCGATAAGCGAGCGGTCGGGCGCTGGCATCTCCTCCAGAGAGTCAAAGTGGTCGAAAGTGAAGTTGAAAATCTTCTCCATAACAGTCGCTTTGTTTGGTTGAGAGCAAAGATAGTATATTGCCGCCACGCAAACAAATTTTCGGCGATAATTTGAATTTATTTCCCCGCGAAAACCTCTCTGTCGTTTTATTGTGTATATTTGTGGGATAAATGGAAAGTTAATTCCAAAACGAAAAGAGTTATGAAACGAGTGATTATGTTTTTGGCGGTGATGATGTTGGGCGTGATGAGCGCCTCGGCACAGAAGAGTCCATACAACTATTACAAGCCTGGTTACTGGGGTAATGTCGAGTTTTTGGGTGGCGTAGCGATGGGCGGCGGTAGTGATATCGGCGGTAGCACGACACACGGTTATTGCTTCGGTCACGGCGTGGCGATGGGTATGGGCGTTGGTGTCTATTGCGATATCAATCAGTTGGCTTATTACATCAATGTGCCGATCTTTGTGGAGACAAAATATTCGCCTTTGAATGGTGGAAGTTCACCATTTATGTCGCTTCGTACGGGTATGAGTGTGACCGATTGGTTGCAGCCTGGATTTTACCTCTCGCCAGCGTTGGGTTTTGATATCAAGAGATTCTCGCTGTTTGCGCGTTATGGCTTCAACCTTTACCCCGTGATGGTGGATATCAATGTGCCCGATTTGGATATAAACCTTTCGACAAACGCAAGCCTTCGCTCGCATACTTTGTCGGTGGGTTTTGCTGTTAATTTCTAAAGTAGAATGGAAAGAGTGAAGAGACTAATTTATACCTTGTTTAGTGCTATGGCGTTGGTTGGTTGTCAGGGAGGCTTTACTACCCAGGAACGAGAAGTTATATATGGTGGCGAGGGTGATGTTATGCGCGTGATGAGCATCAGCAATCACGCCGACTCGTTGCTGTTGCGTCGCGAGTGCCAGCCTATGGTGGAGCAGATGGTGGGCAGCGAGGAGTTGCAGACCTTGTGCCGTCGTATGCTCGCTACGGTGAACGACCCCGAGAACGAGGGCGTGGGCATCGCCGCACCGCAGGTGGGTCTGTTGCGTAGAATGGTTGCCGTGCAGCGCTATGACAAGGAGGGTGCGCCCTTTGAGTTCTTCCTCAATCCCGAGATTGTCGCAATGCTTGGCGAGAAGGAGCCAGGCGGCGAGGGTTGCCTCTCGATTCCCGATTTCAGGGGCGAGGTGATGCGCGCGCAGAGCATTGTGCTAAAGTATCGTGATACAGATTTTGTGGAGCACACCGAAACGGTGGAGGGCTTCACGGCGGTCATCTTCCAGCACGAGGTGGACCATCTGGATGGTGTGTTGTATATTGATAGAATGGAAAAATAGCGAGAGTTATGTCGTTGAAGATAAAGATTTTGTGCGTCATATTGAGCCTTGCGATGCTCGCCCCTGCGTGGCTGGGCGCTACAGGCTTGACGCTGCTGGTGGCACTGGTGCCGCTGATGATGATTAGTGCGTCGTATTCCGACTCCAGGCGCGACTGGTGGCGTATGGCGGGGTGGGCGGCGCTCACATTTGTGTTGTGGAACGCCGCTACGATATGGTGGGTGTGGATTGCTACGCCCGCAGGACCTATCACGGCTACGCTCTTCTCGACATTCTGGAACTTGGTGGGCTTTATGCTCTACCACTACACCTCGAAGCGCACCTCACGCGCGGTGGCTTACACCCTTTTGGCTACGGCGTGGGTCGCAACCGAGTATCTCTATACCAGCGCCGAGGTGCTCTCGTTCCCTTGGCTGACGCTCGGCAATGGCTTCTCGGGTGATGTGTGGGCGGTGCAGTGGTACTCCGCAACGGGTGTCTTTGGCGGCTCGTTGTGGGTGATGCTCTCCAACATCGCTATCTTCGAGGCTATCATCCGCCGAGGCAGGTGGGCTACGGTGAGGGCGGCATTGGTTGTGGTTGTGCCGATAGCTGTGTCGCTTGCTATGTACTGGGGCTATGAGCCATCCGGTGAGAAGGTTAAGGTGTCAGTGTTGCAGCCAAATGTAGATTGTTACGAAGAGAAGTTCAGCGGTACTGCCGCTGCGCAGACACGAAATATTGTAGAGCTCCTCTCGCAGACCCCCCGAGAGAGTGTTGTGGCAGTTTTGCCCGAGACCGCTCTGCCCGAGCAGCTGGACGATGACGAGCCGTTGCAGGGTCGCATCATCTCGTCGCTTGCCGATGTCATCCACGCCGAGCACCCCTCGACGATGCTTGTGATGGGTGCGACAACCATCAAGCATTACGATTCGCAGACCAAGCCAACCTTCACAGCGAGAGTTAGTTGGGGCTCATATTACGATGTATTTAACTCTGCCGTTGCGGTGAATGCCGCCACCGAAAATAACCTCCACCACAAGATGCGTCTTGTGATTGGTGTTGAGGCTATGCCGTTCACGGGCTTCCTCGACAGGTTCGTAGACTTGGGTGGTATCACGGGTCAGTTGGGCAGAAACGATAAGGCTACTGTGTTTGAAAATGGTGGCGTAAAGTTCGGTCCTGCAATATGTTACGAAGGTATCTATGGCGACTGCTTCGCTCGCTTTGCGCGTGAGGGCGCCGAGGCGATGCTGGTGATGTCGAACGATGGCTGGTGGGGCAATACGCCTGGCTATAAGCGTCTGTTCGACTACTGTCGTCTGCGTGCCATTGAGACCCGCCGCAGTATTTCCCGCAGTGCCAATACGGGCGTGTCGGGCTTCATCACGCCTCGTGGTGATGTGTTGCAGAGCCTCGGCTGGGACGAGCGCGGTGTGCTGACCCAGGAGGTTGAGGTGCGCGAGGATGTGACCCCTTATGTTGCCTATGGCGACTGGGTGGGCAGAATGTCGTTGCTCATTGCTCTGCTCGGCGTACTTTACTATTCGGCTTATCGTATCAAACGCAAAAATCATCTTGTATGACCTACTCGGAGACCATAGATTTTCTCTTTAATCAGGTGACCTCGTTCCAGCAGGTGGGCGCCGACGCCTACAAGCCTGGTCTGGAGCGCATCGAGGAGTTCTGCCGCTTGCTTGGCAACCCTCATCGTGACTACCACACAATCCACATCGCGGGCACAAACGGCAAGGGCTCAACCTCGCATATCTTGGCCTCGGTGCTTCAGCACTCGGGCTATCGTGTGGGCTTGTTCACCTCGCCCCATCTGAAGGATTTTCGTGAGCGTGTGAGGGTCGATGGCGAGATGATTTCCGAGCAGGAGGTGGTCGGTTTTGTGGAGAAGCATTTTGCAGACATTCAGCGACTTGGACTCTCATTCTTTGAGATTACGGCGGCGATGGCGTTTGCCCACTTTGCCCAGAGTGATGTTGAGGTGGCTGTCATAGAAACAGGTCTTGGCGGTCGTCTGGACGCAACGAATATTATCACTCCGCTGGCGAGTGTCATCACAAACATAGGTCTTGACCATACCGACCTTCTGGGCGATACGCTGGAGGCTGTCGCAGGCGAGAAGGCGGGCATAATCAAGGCGGGCGTTCCCGTGGTTGTCGGCGAGCACGGCGAGCAGACCGATGGGGTCTTTGAGCGCGTGGCCGGTGAGCGCGGCTCTATGCTGAAGTATGCGCAGGATGAGGTCGGCTTGCTTGAGCAGTCGGCGGAAAACGGGATGCAGCGTTTTAGGTTGCTTCGTGTGCGAGATAATGAGGAGTATGATTTGATGCTTGACCTTCAGGGCGAGTATCAGTCAAACAACATCCGCACGGCGTGCGCGGCACTTGATCTATTGCATCGCCACTCACCTCTGACCATTCCTCGCCGAGCCTTGAAGGAGGGTCTGCGTGCGGTGAGCGCAACGACTGGTCTGAAGGGTCGCTGGCAGGTGTTGTCGCGCGAGCCTATGGTGGTGTGTGATACGGGTCATAATGCCCACGGAATCAAGTATGTAGCCCGTTGTTTGGAGTCGCTTGCCGAGCAGCACGATAAGGTCTATTGCATTCTGGGTTTTGCCAAGGATAAGGCTCTGGGAGAGGTGTTGCCGCTTCTGCCACAGTCGATGGATTATATCTTCACGGCGGCATCTACGCCCCGCGCAATGAAGGCTGAGGCGCTCAGGGAGAAGGCGAGTGAGTTTGGCTTGCAGGGTGTGGCTGTGGATAGCGTGGCGGGCGCAATCGCCTACGCCAAGAGCATAGCGACAGCAGCTGATGCCATCTTTATCGGTGGTAGCAACTTCGTTGTAGGCGAGATTCCAGAGTTGTAGCGCTATTGTCTTTCGCGCAGCGAGCCTATGGTGTAGAGCACCGCAACCACGGCGCAACCCATCAGCGAGAAGCGTATGCGGCGCGTAAGGAAGAAGAAAATCACAAACATAATCATACTACCCACCACAAGCGTCGTCCACGAAAAACCTGTGTAACGGCGGTATTTGCGTGGCGTGAAGTTTGAGCCGTATTCGGCAATTGAGAAGTGTACCGTGCCCGAGGCGCGCTTGCGTAGGCCGTTGAATTTCAGTAGAGCAAGAAAGTGCTTCGAGTCGGGGCAGTCGCTGTCGTAGAGCGTGTGCCACCCCTTGGGTCGCTCCTCGCACCACTGACCCGCCTGCATCACCCAGCGGTCGGGGTTTGAGGTGGTGTGGGTCGTGATGCCGAAGCCGTGTCGCAGACCCTCCTCGTCCAACTCGCCGATGTAGTAACCATCCTTCCACTCCTTGAACTGCATACTCTCCTGGTGCTCTGCTACATAGTCGAGATTCTCCATAAGCAGGTTGCGGGCGTCACGATTCAGTTCGTGACCCCAGTCGTGTATCTTGCGCCTTACGAGCGAACGATACCACTCTATCTCCTTTATGGCTGCCTCGCGATTCATCTCTATCTTACCCACTCAAATGGTCCGTTCTCGTTGTCGTTGAGGCGGTGCAGACGCAGATTGCTGCCCTCGCCCTCCTCTGTGGCGTAGTTGAACGAGATGTAGTAATAACCCTTGCCGATGGGCTGGAAGCCCGTTGAGCCAGCGCCGAAGTTCCAGCCGCTTGTGCCCGAAGCCTCATCCACAAGGCAGGGGATGCGTCGCTGGAGCGTGAGCACATTGCCCTCGGCGATATATGGGATGCCCTCGAGGGGCTTTGTCGCGGGCTTTATCCTGCCGTCAATGGCAAAGAGCGAGTAGTTGGGGTAGGCGGGTTTTCTGCCTGGGTAGACAGCCATCCACCACACCTTCTGCTCCTTGTCGTACTCAAGATTCTGCACTCCGTAGTTGGTGTTGCCCGTGTAGGCGTGGTACTCTCTGTCGGGAGTGGTTGGACCCTCCTGATGCATATCCGACGCTTGTGCCAAAGGTCTTTCGTAGCGTTTCCAATCCGATACATCATACTGATGCAGCACCTGATAGTTATTGTCGTTGCGCTTTAGGTCGCTATATACGCCGTATGCCACCGTGAGGTATTGCTTGCCGCCCCTCTTGCCGAACTTCGGCCCGAAACTAACGCCATCGATACCGCTGCAGCCGAGGCGGTGGCGGAACTTACCCTCGGGCGTTGTGACCGAGGCGGAGTAGTCCTCCAGCACGCGTCCAAGATGTACCGTGGTGACCACACCCTCCTCGCTTGGCAGGATGCCCTCGCGGTCAATCTTCTCGCAGTCGAAGATGGCGATGTAGAATGCGTTGGGGATAGCCACCGTACTCTTTTCGCGAAGCATAATGCTCTTGCCGATGGAGTCGTCCTTGTACTCCAGCGAGCCATACACCCTGCCATCCTTCTCGTTGAACGAGAGGTCACCCAGGTGACCCACCAGACCCACCACCGAGCCGAGGATGTTGCCCTGCAAGTCGGTCTTGACAAGCATTGTGGTGTATGAGAGGTAGAGGTGCTGATTCTTCCTGTCGTATGCTATGCCCTGAATGTGACCCGACTTGAAAGGTCCTGATGCGATGTTTGATGGCACCTGCTGAGCCGAAGAGGTCTGCCCTGCGGTGAGCAGCATCACGGCGAGAATCAAAATGGCGAATATGCGCTTCATTGTTCAGTGGTTTTGGGTTGTTCCTTTATGCGAAGATACTATTTTTTTTCAGAATGGAAAAACTTTTATATATTTGCTTAATCAATATCACAATGTGATGCCACAACTCTATGCCGACATAGTTCTGCCGTTGGCGCAGCCAGCATACTCCTACTCCGTTCCTGAGGGTGCGGGGCTCAGGGAGGGTGATGCTGTGGCTGTGCAGTTCGGTGCGCGCTATATCTACACGGGTATCGTGTGGTGTCTGCACGAGAATCCTCCCAAGGCAAAACGGGTGAAGTCGGTGGGGCGCAGGTTGTATGATGTGCCGCTGCTGAATGCCCACCAGATGCGCTTCTGGGAGTGGCTGGCGGAGTATTATATGTGTACGCTGGGTGAGGTGATGCGTATGGCGTTGCCCTCGCTGGTGAAGCCGCGCGGAGCAAACGAGGCGGAGTTCTCGGGTGCTGAGTTTTCTCCCCGCACAGAGCCCTATCTGGCACTTGCCGAGGAGTGGGCGGACGCCGAAAAGGTGGCTGCGGAGTGCGAGCGCATACGCCGCCGAGCACCACGCCGAGCCGAGTTGCTGGAGCAGATAGCGCAGTTCGACCCTCGTCGTCGCAATGAGTTGGGTGAGATTCCACGCCGATTGCTGGAGTGTGATGCGGCGCAGATTGCCGCCCTGCGCAAGGCGGGATATATCACCGTTGAGGAGCGTGAACGAAAGGTGGAGCGCTCTGCGGATGTGGGATTTAACTTGCCCTCTCTCTCGCCTGCCCAACAGGATGTGGCGGAGCAGATAGCCTCATCGGCAAAGGAGCACAAGGTGCATCTGCTGCACGGCATTACGGGCTCTGGTAAAACCGAGATATATATGCACTTTATCGCCCAGACGCTCGCTGCGGGAGGCGATGTGTTGTTGCTTGTGCCCGAGATTGCCCTTACATCGCAACTCATCGAGCGTATGGAGCGTGTCTTTGGCTCGCGCGTTACGGCCTATCACTCTAAACTGACCGCTTTGCGTCGCACGGAGAACTATCTGCGACTGGCGCATAGTTCGGGTGGCGAGTTGGTCATCGGTGCGAGGTCGGCGCTGTTCCTGCCGATGAACAGGTTGCAGTTGGTGGTGGTAGATGAGGAGCACGACTCAAGTTATAAGCAGAGTGATACCGCACCTCGCTATCAGGGTAGGGATTGCGCTGTGGTGCTCGCCTCGCTGGCGGGTGCGCAGGTCATTCTGGGCAGTGCTACGCCCTCGCTTGAGAGTTATGCCAACGCGCAGTGGGGTAAGTATGGTTACTCGCGTCTGGAGAAGCGTTATGGCGAGTCGCAACCGCCGAGGATTATCCTCTCGGATACGATGCGCTCGGTGAAGCGAGGCGAAAGAAAGAGTCACTTTAATATTCAGTTGCTCAATGCGATGCGTGATGCGCTGGGGCGTGGTGAGCAGGTGATGCTGTTCCAGAACAGACGAGGCTTTACACCCTTTGTGCAGTGTAGCGGCTGCGGCTGGACGATGCGTTGCCCGCACTGCAATGTGACCCTCACGCAGCACCGCTCAACAAATAGAATGGAGTGCCACTATTGCGGTTTTGTGGCGGATGTTCCCCGCTCGTGTCCGCAGTGCGAGACCGTGGATTTGAAGCCTATGGGCTTCGGCACGGAGCGCATCGAGGAGGCGGTGGCGGAGTTGTTCCCCGAGGCTCGTGTGGCGCGTCTTGACAGGGACACCTCGACCTCGCAGAGTGCCTATAACCGCATCGTTCGTGACTTTGAAAATGGCGATACCGACATCCTTGTCGGCACGCAGATGATAACCAAGGGCTTCGATTTTTCTCGTGTGTCGGTGGTGGGAGTTTTGAATGCCGACAACCTGATTTGCAGCCCCGATTTCCGCTCTTCGGAGCGCGCTTTTCAACTCCTGACGCAGGTGGCGGGTCGTGCTGGCAGGCGCGAGCAGGAGGGTACGGTGGTGGTGCAGACCTCCGAGGCGGAGCACCCCGTTCTGGGTTGGGTTGTCAGGGGTGACTATGACGCTATGGCGCGTAGTGAACTCGCTGAACGCCACGCCTTTAGTTATCCACCATACTCCCATCTGTTTATGTTTACCCTGCGCTCGGAGGATGCTTCTCTGTTGCGCCGTGGCTCGGCGTGGTTTGCTGCCCGTATGCGCGAAAAGTTCGGTCGCAGAGTCTTCGGACCGGTCGCTCCGCCCGTGGATAAGGTGCGAGGGGTTTACATCCTGCGCATAATGCTCAAGATTGAGAATGGTCGCTCGCTGTCGCGCGCCAGAGAGTTGCTCAAGGAGTTGCTCGGCGAGGCTGCCCAGCACGATGAATATAAATCGATTACCATCTCCATAGATGTCGATACTCAATGATATGATGCGTGATGTGCTCTCGCTCGTTGCGCCCGCTTCGTGCCCCGTGTGTGGCAAGTGGCTGGGCAGGGGCGAGGCGGTGGTGTGCGCATCGTGTGAGGTAATGGCTCCGCTGACCAATCTGTGGCGTGAGCCGCACAATCCTATGAATGAACGCTTTTGGGGACTGATGCCCGTCGAGAGGGCGTCGGCCTTTCTGTGGTATGTCGAGGGTAGTGCGTGGAGGGATGTGGTGCACAACTTCAAGTACGGCGGTCAGTGGAGGGTGGCGTACAATATGGGTCGCTGGTTTGGTGCTGAGTTGCGTGAGAGCGGACTCTATGACGATGTGGATGTTGTCGTGCCCGTGCCGTTGCATCTGGCAAGGCGTATGTGGCGAGGTTACAACCAGTCGGAGTACATTGCACGGGGTATTGCCCGTGAGTTGGGTGTCAAGGTCGATGTTCGCAGTGTCAGCCGCCACAAATACAACTCCAGTCAGACCCACCATAGCAAGGATGAACGCTGGGATAATGTCGAGGGTATCTTTCGTGTGCGCCGCGCGGACGCTCTGCGTGGCAAACATATCCTGCTGGTGGATGATGTTTTCACCACGGGCGCAACCATTATGTCGCTGGGCGAGACCATCTTGCGCTCGGCAGAGGATGTGCGTTTGAGTGTCGCTACGCTAGCCACATCGCGCCATAGTCTGCACATCAAACCCTAAAATGGGTTTATCAACAATCGCTTGTTTAAAATTTTCTACAAATTCATCACTTCTTATAGTTGTCGTTTGGGTAAAAATTGCTAATTTTGAAACTTGAAAATTGTTTTCGTTTTTCTATGGCAAAAGAATTTACCCCGTCGGCAGCAAATCGTGCCGCATACGATAAGTTGAGTGAAGCCCCCGTAGCGGGTACCGTACCGCCTCAAGCCGTTGAACTTGAGGAGGCTGTGTTGGGTGCGTTGATGTTGGAGCGCGATAGTATCATCGCCGTTCAGGAGTACATCACCGCCGACACATTCTACACCGAGGAGCACCGCCTCATCTACAAGGCTATTGAGTCATTGTCGGCAGAGTTGAAACCTATCGACCTCTACACCGTGACCGAGCGCCTGAAGGTGCGTAAGGAGCTCAAGAAGGTTGGCGGCGCAGCCTACCTCGCACAACTCACGCAGAAGGTCGGCTCGGCTGCCAATGTGGAGTTTCACGCCAAGATTATCGCCCAGAAGTATGTCCAGCGCGAGCTTATCCGCTCGGCCACCGAGATTCAGCGTCGCTCCTATGACGAGGATCAGGATGTGACCGACCTTATCGGTTACGCCGAGGGTGAGATCTTCAAGGTTGCCGAGGGTCATGTGAAGCGTTCGGTGCAGAATGCCAAGGATATCCTCGCCAAGGCGCTGGCGCAGATTGAGGAGGCGAGCAAGAACACCTCGGCCTTCAATGGTGTGCCTTCGGGCTTTATGGCACTCGACCGTGTGACTATGGGATGGCAGCCAAGTGACCTTATCATCATCGCGGCTCGTCCATCAATGGGTAAGACCGCTTTCGTGCTTTCTATGGCGCGAAATATGGCTATCGAGCATCAGGCGCCCGTGGCGTTCTTCTCGCTTGAGATGTCGGCGGTGCAGTTGATGATGCGTCTGATTGTAGCCGAGACAGGTCTTTACAGCAACGACATCAAGTCGGGACGCCTCACGCCCGAGCAGTGGCGACACCTGGAGAGCGCAACAAAGCCTTTGGGTACTGCGCCTTTATATGTTGACGATACACCGGCGTTGTCGGTCTTTGAGTTCCGCTCAAAGGCTCGCCGATTGAAGATTCATAACGACATCAAGGTTATCATCATCGACTACTTGCAGTTGATGACTGGTAGTCAGGATAGCAAGAACGGCGGTAACCGTGAGCAGGAGGTGGCATTCATCTCGCGTACGCTCAAGGCTATTGCCAAGGAGTTGAATGTGCCTATGTTGGCCCTCTCGCAGCTTAGTCGTGCTACGGAGCAGCGTGGTGGCTCGAAGCGACCACAGCTTAGCGACCTCCGAGAGTCGGGAGCAATCGAGCAGGATGCCGACATCGTGGCATTTATCCACCGACCCGAGTATTACGGTATGACCACCGACGAGAATGGTTTGCCTACGGCTGGTCTGGCGGAGATTATCCTCGCGAAGCACCGTAACGGTGCGGTGTGCGATGTGAAGTTGCGCTTCTTGAAGGATCAGGCGCGCTTCGCCGATATGGAGGCCGACGAGCACTCTACCGCAGCCGACCCTATGGGCGGTGGCGGAGGCGCACCAGCCTACAACTATGTTGAGAACAGTATGGGCGGTATGTCGGTGGGCGACATCGTCGATGATATGCCAGGTGGAATGGGCGGCGCTATGGCGGGCGGTCTGGGCTCGGCTATGGGTGGCGGAGAGTTTGACCTCGCCCCTGCAATGCCAACCAACCCTCACCAGCAGGCTCCACTCTCTGACGAGCCTCCGTTCTAATAAAAACTCTCTGCGGCTATGGTTGTAAGGACTTCTACTGGAGCGATTTCGGGTATCGGCGCTGTGATGGTCACTGTCGAGGTGAGCATTACGGGTGGCGGTTTGGGTCTGTTTCTGGTGGGTCTGCCCGACAATGCAGTCAAGGAGAGTGAGCAGCGCATCCGTGCGGCGTTCGATAACTCGGGTTATCGTATGACCGTGCGCAAGTGCGTGGTGAACCTTGCCCCTGCCGACCTTCGCAAGGAGGGCTCGGGGTTTGATTTGCCCATCGCGGTGGCTATCCTCGCGGCGACCGAGCAGTTGCCTGCCGAGGGACTTGAGGAGGCGGTCTTTGTGGGTGAGTTGTCGCTCGATGGCTCAATCCGTGGCGTGAAGGGCGTGCTGCCCGTGGCTGCCGAGGCGAGAGCGAATGGTTTCAGTAAGATTTATGTGCCCAAGGATAATGCTGCTGAGGCGGCGGTTGTCGAGGGTATCGATGTATATGCCGTGGAGTCGCTTGCCGAGTTGGCGGCGGTGCTCAATGGCGAAAAGGAGTTGTCCCCCGCTGTGGGTGATATACCTGAGGAGAGCGAGGGTGACGACTATGTGGATGACTTCGCCGATGTGAAGGGTCAGGCGCTTGTGAAGCGAGCGATGGAGATTGCTGCTGCGGGAGGTCACAATGTGATAATGATAGGTCCTCCTGGCTCGGGAAAGACTATGCTGGCACGACGAATGCCATCAATTCTTCCGCCGATGAGCCGTGAGGAGGCGCTGGAGACCACGAAGATACACTCTGTGGCGGGTAAACTGGGCGCAACGCGAGGCTTGATGCGTCATCGTCCGTTCCGTGCTCCCCACCACCTCGCCTCACCCGTGGCGTTGATTGGTGGCGGTCAGAATCCGCAGCCTGGCGAGGTGTCGCTGGCGCATAATGGAGTGTTGTTTCTGGATGAGTTGCCAGAGTTTGGTCACGGCGTGCTGGAGGTGTTGCGTCAGCCGCTGGAGGATAAACATATCTCTATATCGCGAGCACGCTATGCGGTGGACTACCCGTCCAACTTCACGCTCGTGGCGTCGATGAACCCCTGCCCCTGCGGCTACTACAACCACCCCACGAAGGAGTGCAGTTGCTCTGCGGCGGCGGTGCATCGTTACCTTGGCAGGGTGTCGGGTCCGTTGATGGATAGAATTGACCTCCATGTTGAGGTTACGCCCGTATCGCGTGAGGAGATGTCGTCGGCGGAGGTTGCCGAGTCGAGCGCATCCATCAGGGAGCGTGTCATCCGTGCGCGACAGATTCAGGCGCAGCGTTTTCAGGGGCTGGGCATCTACACCAACACGATGATGTCGTCGGCTATGTTGCGTAAGTTCTGCCCGCTGACCGATGTGGCGCGTCGTCTGCTGGATGCCGCTATGGAGAGGTTGCAACTCTCGGCTCGTGCCTACGACAGAATCATCAAGGTGGCACGCACGATTGCCGACTTAGAGGGCTCGGAGGATATCCAGCCCGCCCATATCTCCGAGGCGATTGGTTATCGTTCGCTCGACAGAGAGAGCTGGGGCAGATAGTAGGAATTCAAAATTAAGAATTCAAAATTCAAAATTGGGTTTTGATGATAGAAACCATAGGGTAAAGAACTCTATGATATTTAACATACTGCGGTGGTTTCCTCCCCTACGGAGCGAAGCGACCAAAGTCCCCAGCCTGAGGCGGGGGATTTAGGGGGTGGGTCAGACTTGTATAATGGCGAAAGCCATAGGCTGTGATGGCATTGAGTAGCACCCCAACGGTGACACTTACGAAAACATATAGTAAAATATATACCGATTTAGGATGAAACGAGTTATATTATCAGGCGGTGGAACGGGAGGTCATATCTATCCCGCAGTAGCCGTTGCCGAGGCGCTCAAGCGCAGACATAAGGATAATGTCGAGATACTCTTTGTGGGTGCCGAGGGTAAGATGGAGATGGAGAAGATCCCCGCTTTGGGATACGATATAGTGGGTCTGCCAATTGCAGGTATGCAGCGCAGACTCGACCCCAAGAATGTGCTTGTGCCCTGGAAGGTGGTGCGCAGCGTGAGCAAGGCGAAGAGCATCATCCGTGACTTCTCGGCAGATGTCGTGGTGGGCTTTGGTGGTTATGCGAGTGCCCCCGTGCTGTGGGCGGCGCAGCGTATGGGTGTGCCTACCGTTATTCAGGAGCAGAACTCACACGCAGGCGTTACGAACAAGATTCTCTCACGCCGAGCACGCAGAATATGTGTGGCGTATGACGATATGGAGCGCTTCTTCCGTGCCGACCGCATCATTATGACAGGTAACCCTCTGCGTGGCAGTTTCGCACCAAAGACAGAGAAGAGTCAGGAGGCGTTGGCGTACTACGGCTTTAATGAGGATTTGCCTACGCTGCTGGTTGTGGGCGGCTCGCTCGGTACACGCACGCTCAACGAGATGATGAAGAGCTGGATTCTCACTCTTGATGGTGAAGCCCCCGTGCAGGTAATCTGGCAGACAGGAAAGTTCTACGAGGCAGAGATGCAGGCATTTCTTGCCGAGCACCCAACGAAGAATATCTGGCAGGGTGCTTTCATCGAGCGTATGGACTACGCCTATGAGGTGGCCGACCTTGTGGTGTCGCGCAGCGGCGCTTGCACGGTGTCGGAGTTGTGTTTGGTGGGTAAGCCTACGCTGTTTGTCCCCTCGCCAAATGTGGCGGAGGACCATCAGACCAAGAATGCTATGGCGCTGGTGGAGAAGGATGCTGCCGAGATGGTTGCCGACAAGGAGGCAGTGGCAAAGGGTATGACGCACGCATTGGAGTTGCTTGCAGACAAGGAGCGTCGCAACACCCTGTCACGCAACATTTTGCGCTTGGGTATGGCGGATGCTGCCGAGCGTGTAGTTCGTCAAATTGAAAAGGAGTGGTAAGATATGAAGCACTACAATAACATATATTTTATGGGTATAGGTGGCATCGGTATGAGTGCCCTTGCCCGTTATTTCCTCCACGAGAAGAAGATGGTGGCGGGCTACGACCGCACCGAGACCCCTCTCACGCAGGCGCTTGAGGCTGAGGGTGCAGAGGTGTGCTACAAGGATGGCGTGGAGCACATCCCCTCGACCTATCGTTTCGTGGACACTACGCTGGTGGTTTACACCCCAGCCGTGCCCGAGGATCATCCGCAGATGAACTACTTCCGCCGCGGAGGCTTCAAGATGGAGAAGCGCTCGCAGATGCTGGGTCATCTCTCTGAGGGAAAGTATGTTATGGCTGTGGCAGGTACTCACGGCAAGACCACCACTTCGACCCTTATCGCGTGGCTCAACCACGCTACCGAGATGGGAGGCAACGCCTTTTTGGGCGGTATCTCGAAGAATTTCGAGAGCAACCTTGTGCTCGGCGAGGGCAATCGTCTGGCGGTGGAGGCTGACGAGTTCGACCGCTCATTCCTGCGCCTGAATCCCGATGTGGCGGTGATTACATCGGTGGCTGCCGACCACCTCGACATCTACGGCACCTATGAGGCTGTGGTTGAGGCGTTTGGTCAGTTCGCTGCCCTGATTAAGGAGGGCGGTGCGCTGGTGCTGAAGCAGGGTGTTGAGATTCCTCTGCCCGAGGGTATTGACATCTGGCGATATAGTTACGACTGCGCGGAGAGCGATTTCTACGCAACAAACATACGACTTTGCGAGGGCGGTTATTACGACTTCGATGTTGTGACCCCCGACGGAGTGATTGAGGGTTGTCATCTGGGCATCCCTGGCTGGGTGAATGTCGAGAATGCGGTGGCGGCTGTGGCATCTATGTGGTGTGCGGCGAAGCGTCGCGAGGAGAAACTCGACCTTGACCTTTTGCGCAAGGGATTGCGTGAGTATCAGGGTGTTAAGCGTCGCTTTGAGTTCTATGTGAATACCCCTCGCCAGGTCTATATGGACGACTATGCCCACCACCCCGAGGAGTTGGAGGCGACAATCACATCGGTAAGAAAGATGTTCCCTGGTCGCAAGCTCACGGCTATCTTCCAGCCACACCTCTACACCCGCACGCGTGACCTCTATAAGGAGTTTGCGGCGGCGTTGTCGTATGCCGACGAGGTGGTGTTGGTGCCTATCTACCCAGCACGCGAGGAGCCTATCGAAGGCGTTGGCTCTGAGATGATTGCCGAGTTGGTTACAGCGCCTGCATCTATCTGCGAGCGAGAGAACTTGGCGAAGATGCTGGGCGAGGCCGAGACCGATGTTGTGGTAAGTTTCGGTGCAGGAAACATTGATGCATATTGTGCGGCGATTGCCGAAGAGTTAGCAAAGAAGGCGTAATGCAGAGGGCGTGGCGTATAATTGGTTATCTCCTTTTGTGGGGTTTTGTCGTGGGATTTGTTGTTTTCTTCAACTCCCGCGCCACGCAACATCGTGCCTCTGAGCAGGTGAAGGGTCTGCAGGTGGAACTCGTTGACAGTCTTCCCGATGAGACTCTTATGTCGAGAAAACTT
>JAFYOF010000212.1 GCA_017560305.1 Alistipes sp. | reverse complement strand
CGATTGCAACAACTTCTTCGCCTCGTGCGAGAGGGTTTTTAGACCCGATCTCCAAGGCAAGCCTGTCATTGTGCTATCCAACAATGACGGCTGTGCTATTGCGCGAAGTAACGAAGCAAAGGCTCTCGGTATTAAGATGGGTGATCCACTTTTCAAAATCCGAGATATTGTCAAGAAGCACAATGTCGCTGTCTTCTCCGGGAATATGGCTCTTTATGGTGATATGTCACAAAGAGTGCGTTGGGTGCTTGAGGAGTTTGCTCCATCGGTAGAGGTTTACTCGATAGATGAGTGTTTTCTTGATTTGCGAGGCGTTACCAATATCGACTTTGATGCCTACGCCAAGAAGATTTCAGCGCAATGCTGGAAGATGACATCAATCCCAGTCTCTGTTGGTATTGCACCCACAAAGACACTTGCCAAGATTGCATCGAAGCTCTGCAAGCAGTATCCGAAATTGAGAGGCGGCTGCTATATGCATCGTCCACAAGATATTGAGAAGGTGCTACGCAAATACCCGATAGAGGATGTCTGGGGTATCGGTCGCAGATCTGCACCGAAACTGAAGGCAATGGGGGTAAATACGGCATACGACTATACGCAGTTGCCAGAGGGTGTTATCCGTAATATGTCTGGCATAACAGGAGTCAGAACCTGGAAGGAGTTGCAGGGTATTCCCTGTATCGAGTTTGAGGATGGCTTTGAAGCAAAGCAGTCGATATGTGTTTCTCGCAGTTTCTCATCGGAGATATACGATGTTAAGGAGCTGCAGGAGCAGGTGGCAAACTTTGCCTCTACAATGGCTGAGAAGTTGCGTAAACAGAACTCTGCCACAGGAGAAATAGTTGTCTTTGCCTACACCAATCGTTTCAAGGAGTCGGCACCGCAAACCTATGCTAATGCACTTGTGTCATTTGTGACGCCCACATCTGACCAGCGAACTATCGTAACAAAGGCTGTTGAAGCAACGAGAACTGCTTTCAAAGATGGATATGGATACAAGAAGGCAGGTGTTATCGCTACCAAGATTATTGATGAGAGAAATGTAATGCACTCCCTGTTTGAAGATACAGAGGCTATCGAGCGTGAACACAAGATAACCTCTGCATTGGATGCCATAAACTCGACCTTTGGAAAAGGGACGATCAAGTTGGCAGTTCAGGGAAGCGGAAAGATAAAGACATCGAGCGAGAGTCAATCGCCGCACTACACAACTCTGTGGAGTGATATCCCTAATGTGACGGTGAAATAATCTACACCATCCACGGATTGCGGTATGGGTCGTAGTCGTTCTGGAATGTAGCCAGTTGCCAATCGGTGACTGGCTTCTTTGTCTCATCGAATTTGCGGGGAATTTGCGGGTTGAGTCGCAGTTTGGCTGCGTCGTTGAGCCACTTCATAGAGTCCTCATAGTCACGCATACGCACAGCACTCACATTGTTTGGAGCAATCAACTTTGTGAGTTCGTAGACCGCCAAGCGCACCATATGCTTTTTGAGGTTGTAGTTGCGAGGATCGTGCAACGAGAGGTTGTTGCCAAGTTCCGGCACATCGGCATTTACATCGGTTTCGGGATAGAATACACGCCCCTCATAGACCACATACTCGTGGTCCGACAACTCATAGTCATTGTATGCAGGATCATAGTCGGCAATTGCACCCCAGCAATCCGATGTCAGCGGGTCGATGTTGTTGTCAAAGCCATCGAGCGTCATCAATGTATAGAACGCACCTTCGAACTCTACAACAGTCCACAAAGGATAGTCGATAGGTTGCCATAGCGGTGTTTCTGCTTCAATCCAACCACCAACCATAGGGATACGGATATCATCGAATTTGTAACCATTCTCCGACAGACATAGATAGACTACGCCATTGTAATTCACCTTGTCGCCCGGATAGTAGGTGTTGAATTGCGAGTACAGCGGAACTTGCGAAGCATCGATATTGATATCGGTGGATTCCTCCCAGTATGTAACAGTCGCAGGCTTGCGGTAACCACTAATGGAGCGTATAACCTCGTGTATCTGCCCATCGAAGTAGATATGTACGCCTACGGGGTAAGTAATACGCCTATCATAGTCAGCGATATACTTTCCCTTCGCTAATTCCTTCTCCACCTCGTAGTTCTCCGAGAGGTACTCTACGATGCTCATCTCTGCCGATTGTTCGGCCTGAATGAATCGCTCATCATTGCCACGAGTGAGTTGCTGCAAAGCATCCTGAGTAATGATACCCAAGTAGTCGCTATTATTAAGAAATCGTCGATACATATCTATTCTGTTTAGTAGTTAAATCCTTCGCTTATTACCGATGTCGATACCACATATCCGTTGCCATCGCCACCGCTCTTGTACTTATACCAGCTATCGCGCAGGTAGTAGCAGAGCAAGTAATCGAGGCAATCGGACAAGTGTCCGTATCGCTCATATTTCACGCCTGTTTTAGGGTCTGTGGTCTTCTGCTTACTCTTTGTGCCATCCTCGTTGCGGAGCTGGTAGATGAGATCCTGAGTGAGTTTGCGGCACTTAATGTCTATCTGAATATCCCAACCATTGTAGCCGTCGAAAACCTCATTGACAAACTCGCATCGAGTAACCTGTGGCGGTTGCTTGCGTAGTAGTTTTACCTTTGGTCGCAAGATACCTCTGCCGAAGGTATCAACGATGATTGTATAGTTATTAACTCCATCCTCGTTTGTCGTTGAGCGTTGCAATCCCGATGGGTCGCCAGTAACATCAACGCCACCGATATGCTTGTCTCGGTAGAGTTTCATTCGCACCTTACGAGCGAGTGCAGGCGTGTTATTCTCCTTGTCTTCGGGCTTACCGAGTATCTCTTCGAGGATATATACCTTCTTGTTGTCGCAGTCAATCTGTGCCGAGAGAACAGACATCTGCGGAGCCACATTGAAATCCCATACGGTGATTAGTGGTTTAGTCGGGTCGTAGACCTTCTCTTTGAGGTTTGTGATAAGGTGCTTTGCTCCATCGAAACGGTTGTAGATAGCCATATCGTTTGCCTCCACAAAATCCCAGTTACCATAGAGCAGACGCTCCTTTGTTGCCTGGTCTCGAATCTTATTCAAGGCAGCCTCATAGACCTGACGAAAAGCAATGTTAGGGTTGTCAAATACCGAGAATGGTACATACGCCTCGCCCTCACGGCATACCACCTTATCGCCGTTCTCATCCTGCACGAAGCGGCTACGCACCCAGTTGATAGTCGGGTTGGTAGTAAGCAACATTCGTGGAGTCTTGAAGGTCTCGTGAGTACGCCAACGAAGACGCGAGAAGAGTACCTCGACTGCCTTTTCAGAAATCTCCGACACCTCATCGACCATTGCGATTGTGTACTCCGAAGAGCCAAAACGCTCAAAGTTCGGGTCAGAGGGAATGTCGGCCATCTCCTTCATAATGATAACCGAGTCATTCCAGAATGTGAGCGTACCTTCGAGGTTGTTAATCTTGTAGTTTACATCCTCCTTCAAGCCCCAATCCTTCAAGATGGTTTTGATGGTGTTCCAAGTGGACTCTTTGAGCGATTTGAGTGTCTTACGAGCAACTACTGCACGGATGTTCTCGAAGCGCATACACGAAGAAACGAGCCATACGCTGCCTACATACGACTTACCACCTCCGGCAGCTCCACCTCCCAATATTAGCTGGGGAAGATTTTGCGACTTACAATGCTTACACTGCGGTTTGTATTGAGAATTTCTCTGCTGGTCATAGCCAACAAGAACCTGCTCGATCTCAGCCCCACAATGTGGGCAGTAGTTGGGTTGCAGAAGTTTCCACAACTCATACTGCCGAGGGGAGGGGCTGAAGTCGATATGGATATTGCGCGGTGCTTTGAGTTTATTGACCGCCATTGTTTAGTATATTTCAATGGTGATATCCTTCTCCTCTTCGAGAAGAGCATAGAGTTTCTTGAAGGTCGCACGAGAGTTGATGACCTTGCCCTTGACAGAGTTCTCACCAACTATGATGCAGCCTCCCGAATCATCCTCAGTGTTGCCCCAGTGAATCAGGATACCCAGGAAATGAGGGACACCGTGAAGATACGGCATCTTGCGCTTGAACTTCGGGCTGTGCTCCAAAGTAATCTTATATGTGCCTGTTGGAATTGCGGTGCGAGCATATACCTTTTCCTTGCACTTGCACGGAATCCAGCGCGAGGTGTTAGGGCAACTATCGGGAAGTTCACGAACTACATCCTCGATAGTGTTACAGAAAAATGTGCCGTCAATACTGAGGTCGCCGATAGTATATTTCGCCCCCTTGAATTTGCGTCTTAACGATAACTTCATACTCTAATCTTTTTATTGAAAGAGTAGAGAAAAACAGTGCATAATGTTTACGATATCTATTGACTGACGATTGTCAAAACCTATCGTTTTGATATTAAATCACCTGCACAAAGTAATATTTTAGGAAATTAAAGCCCTCTATTTGGTAATTTTAGGTATCTTTGTGAGAATTTTACTTCTCATAATACAACATTATAGGAATATGAAGCCCGAGGAGAAAGCCAGAAAAGTGATTGACAAACTGTTTGCAGCATCAGGTTGGCAGGTGGTTGATAGAGAACATTATGCGCCAAATATATCGGCAGCAGCAATAGAGGAAGGTCTTCTAAATCACAACATGGAGGCAGACTATCTCTTGTTTATCAACGGCAAGGCTATCGGTGTACTCGAGGCTAAAAAAGAGGAGGTTGATGTTTCTGCTGATTGGGTTAAGGCTCAAGCAGAGAATTATGTCAATAATGTTCCTGGTCTGTACCAAACAATCTCAAAACCTCTGCCTATCATATATCTCTCTAACGGTAAGCAGATTTTATTTAAGGATTATCGAAATCCTGATTCCGAGTACCAAGAGCTTGGTAGAATTCATACACCTAAGGAGATTGCAAAGATGCTCGGTATCACGGACGAATATGCAGGACTGCCAGCATTGTCAGAGCGAGAGAAAAAGGCATTGCGAGATTGTCAATATGAGGCTATAACTGAGTTGGAAAAGAGCTTTAGAATGGGGCAAAACCGTGCACTTATGGTATTGGCCACTGGTTCTGGTAAGACATATACGGCTTGTATGGCTGCATATCGAATGCTATCATATACTCCAATGAAGCGCGTTCTTTTCTTGGTAGATAGAAATAATCTTGGCAAGCAGGCAGAGGGCGAGTTTGGAATGTTCCGCTTGACAGAGAATGGTGATCCATTCAATACCATATTCTCTGTTAATCGTCTCCGCTCAGCCAAGGTCCCTTCTGATAGTAATGTCGTGATTTGTACTATTCAGCGTCTTTTCTCTTTGTTGAAGGGAGAAGATATTAACGATGCTGATGATGATGAGAATTATGGAGCAGATGAGGTAAACGAGATTTCATTACCAACAAACCTTATGTTGCCTCCCGATTTCTTCGATATGATTATCATTGACGAGTGTCACCGTTCAATCTATGGCAACTGGAGAAAGGTGCTTGACTATTTCAGCAGTGCCAAGATGGTTGGTCTTACAGCGACTCCTGCCCCTGAGACTTTGGCATTCTTCAATAATAATCGCATTGTGAACTATACATTGGAGAAGTCTATCGCCGATGGTGTCAATGTTGATTATCGAGTATATCGAATTAAGACTCAGGCTACAGAGGATGGCGGAGCTATTCGTGAGGGTGAAGATGTAAAGAAGATTACCCGTTACACTGGTACTGTTGAGAACATAAAGAACCAAGACGAGACAACCTATACCAAGACAGAGTTGAATCGCAGTATCGTTAATCCGGCTCAGATAAAACTCGTTCTTGAAACATATCGAGATGCTGTATATACCGAGATGTTTACCGATCCTCAGCGTGAGCCTAATATGGATTATCTCCCAAAGACATTGATATTTGCTCTCAATGATGCCCACGCAAGCAATATCGTAAAGATTGCAAAGGAGGTTTTCGGTAGAACAGATGATAAGTTTGTACAGAAGATTACATACTCAGCAGGCGATAGTAATGAGTTGATTCGTCAGTTCCGCAATGATAAAGATTTCCGCATAGCAGTAACCGTTACACTTGTTGCCACAGGTACGGATGTTAAGCCTTTGGAGGTAGTAATGTTTATGCGCGATGTCGAGTCCGAATCGTTGTACACTCAGATGAAGGGTCGTGGTGTTCGAACTATCGGTGACGAGCAATTACGCAATGTTACCCCTAATGCGTTCAGCAAAGATTTGTTCTATCTTGTCGATGCTGTGGGTGTAACCGAGCACGAGATGAAGGTAACTCGCCCGGGAGGTGATGATGAACCTGGCTATGTGATAACACTCAAAGAGCTGCTTGAGCGTATCACTCACGGCAATGTATGCGATGAGTACCTGCGTCTGTTGGCTGCTCGCTTATCGCGCATCTACAACAAGAGCAAGGAGTCGGAGCGTAACGAATTTATCAGATTAGCAAAGGCAGATATGAAAGATATAGCCGTTGCTATATATGACGCATTGGAGGGTAATACTTTGCCTCCATATACTGACATAAACGATCCCAATAACGAGCGCAAGGGCTTGGTGGCTCCGCTTGTCAACAACCCAGAGGCTCGTAGATATTTGCTTATCCTCAATGCAGGATTTGTTACGATTCTTCAGCCTGGTGAAGATACTCTTATTTCAAAGGGTTTCTCTATCGAGGAGGCTAACGAAACCACTAAGGCCTTTGAAGCATATGTCAATGAGCACAAAGACGAGATAGAGGCGCTTCGCATTATCTACAACAATCAGGGCGAGCCTCTTACATACGCTATGCTAAAAGATTTGGAGAATAAGTTGAAGTTTGAGAATAATAAATTCAACCCGCATCTTTTGTGGAATACTTATGCTCTCATTAGACCTGATGCCGTGGTTAAATTCTCAACCCAGGAGGAGAAAGATGCCATCACCAACATTATTCAGTTGGTACGATTTGCATATCATCAGATAACTACGCTCAACAGCTTGCACGCTTCGGCCAACCAGTATTTCAATCTCTGGTGTGGTCAGATGCAGCGTAGCATTACCGATGCGCAGGCTGCACTTATTAAGCAGATAGTATCTTATATCGCATCAAATGGATCGTGCACTATTAAGGATATCCGAGAGTGGGATAAACCTTACGCAGCACAACTTATTCACTCGTTTGGTAGTTTGGATCAAGCAAACGAGTCAATACAATCATTATCACAGTTCTTGATTTATAGAAAAACAGCATAACAAATATGGCACAAGCAACAGCTAATACGCAAAGCCTTACCAAGAAGGTTTGGAATCTGGCAACTACATTGGCCGGACAGGGTATCGGTTTTACCGATTACATCACACAGTTGACATATCTTCTGTTCTTGAAGATGGATGATGAGAATGTTCAGACATTCGGTGAGGATTCTGCCATTCCTGAAGGATACCGCTGGGCGGACCTTAACGACCTTGACGGCCTAGATTTGGTCAAGCAGTATGAGGCAACACTTGAAGAGTTGAGCGGTCAGGACAACCTTATCGGTACAATCTATACTAAGGCCCAAAACAAGATTGATAAACCAGTTTACCTCAAGAAGGTAATCACTCTTATCAACGAAGAGTCTTGGCTTGTGATGGATGGCGATGTCAAGGGTGCTATTTATGAGAGCATCTTGGAGAAGAACGGTCAGGATAAGAAGAGCGGTGCGGGTCAATATTTCACACCTCGTTCACTTATACAAGCAATGGTAGATGTTGCTTGTCCTCAGATTGGCGAAACCGTTTGCGACCCTGCTTGTGGTACGGGTGGATTCTTGCTTGCCGCCTATGACTATATGAAGCCTCAGTCGTCAGATAAGGCAAAACAAGACTTCTTGCGCAATAATGCTCTTCACGGTTATGACAACACTGCTCTTGTCGTAACCTTGGCTTCAATGAACCTCTACTTGCATGGTATTGGTACTGATAGAAGTCCTATTATATGTCAGGACTCATTGGAGAAGACTCCTTCAACTTTGGTTGATGTGATTCTTGCAAATCCTCCATTTGGCACTCGTCCTGCAGGCTCCGTTGAGATTGACCGTCAGGACTTCTATGTGGAGACAAAGAACAACCAGCTCAACTTCTTGCAGCATATGATGGTTATGCTGAAGAATGGCGGCCGTGCTGCTGTTGTCTTGCCTGATAATGTCTTGTTCGAAGGTGGTGCTGGAGAGACCATTCGTAAGGAGTTGTTGAAGAATTTTAATCTTCATACTATTCTCCGTCTGCCTACCGGTATATTCTATGCTCAGGGTGTTAAAGCGAATGTTTTATTCTTCACCAAGGGAACTCCGACAAAAGATATTTGGTTCTTTGATTACCGCACTGGCGTAAAGCACACATTGGCCACCAATCCTATGCTCCGCCATCACCTTGATGAGTTTGTAGAGTGTTATAAGGCAGATAATATCAATGCCCGCACTGAGACATATAACGCTGAAACTAATCCGAATGGCCGTTGGCGTAAGTACGATGTTGATGAGGTTATGAAGCGCGATAAGACCAGTCTTGATATCTCGTGGATTAAGCTCAATGACGACGATAACGATATGTCGTTGGCTGAACTTATGACAAACATTCAGGAGAAGAGCGACAACATTAGTAAGGCTGTTGCCGAGTTGCAAAAACTTTTAGCTAATATCGAGGAGTAATATGGATACCAAGAAACTTCGACAGAAAATACTTGACCTCGCAATCCGAGGAAAGCTCGTTCCGCAAGACCCAAACGACGAGCCGGCATCTGTATTGCTCGAGCGTATTCGTGCCGAGAAAGAACAACTCATAAAGGAGGGCAAAATCAAGCGCAGCAAGAAGTCTGCGGCTACCGATAAGTCACATTATGAGAATGTACCCTTTGAAATACCAGGAAACTGGTGTTGGACTACTATTAATGATATCGCCTTTGTTACCAAGTTGGCAGGATTTGAATACACCAAATATATCGCTGACAATATCAGTAAAAATGATGGCATACCATTGTTTAAGGGTAAAAATGTATTAAATGGCGAGGTAGTCTATGAGTTCGAATCTTATATACCTCGGCATATCTCTGATGAACTATTTAGAAGCCAAATCTCAAAGAAGTGTCTACTAACACCGTATGTGGGCACAATTGGAAATATTGGCATACACAATAAAGAAGGCATATATCATTTGGGATCCAATGTCGGCAAGATAGAACTTTTTAATGGACTCTGTGTAAATGTATATGAAGAATATGTCAAATTCTATTTGCTCAGTTCATATGGATATAAAGAGTTAACAAAGCAAAAGAAAGCTACTGCTCAGGAAAGTATATCCATTGAAGCTATACGAGAGGTATTGATCCCGTTGCCTCCAGTTGCCGAGCAATTAAGAATTGTCAATGAAATAGATAACAAGCTTTCATATATAAAAGAAATTAGTAAAGACTGTGGCAAAATAAGCGAACTTATAGGTGTTGCCAAGTCAAAAATTCTCGATCTTGCAATATCCGGCAAACTTGTGCCTCAAGATCCTAATGATGAGCCTGTTATTGAGCTTTTGAAGAGGATAAATCCAGGCTTTATGCCTTGTGATAACTCCCATTATGAGAACTTGCCAGAATGTTGGAATGAAATAGCTATGGGAGAAATATGCAAACTCTATGACGGAGAAAGAGTTAGCGGGCCATCACTGACATATATTGATGTTAAATACCTTAGAGGTTCCAAGGTGGGTGAATTTGTTACAAGTGGAAAATATGTACCACAAGGCAGTACTTTGATTCTCGTTGATGGCGAAAATTCAGGAGAGGTATTCACAACCCCGATAGATGGTTATCAAGGTAGCACATTTAAGATATTGGGTATCTCAGAGCATTTAGACAAGGGATATGTGCTATTGCTGATTAAGAGGAGCCAGAAACTTTTGCGAGAAAATAAAGTTGGTTCTGCAATTCCTCATCTAAATAAAAAAATGTTTAAAGAGTTGATAGTGCCCGTTCCACCTCTTACGGAGCAAAAGAGAATTGTTACTACCGTTAATATGCTATTTTACAAACTTGATATGATTACAGCCGAGCTATGATAACTCGGCTGTAATTTTGTGTATTTCATAAAAAATTGTTTCAATGGTTTTTACTATTCGTAATTGCTCTTGATATGGTGGTATTGGAATAAGCAATTTTGAGTACTCCGAAATCCAGTATCGTTTGTGAGTGTCACCAATCAATCTAGTTATCGACATATAGTAGGCAATATAGTCGATATTGATTTCTCCCTTCGTTCTCAAGATCTTCATCGCAGACGATTTTACCTTGAAAGGAAAATCAACGAGTTTTGAATCTGTAGTAAAGTCATCAAAGATAATCACTGGCAACCTGTCGCAAATGCCATTGGTTTCATTTGTATAACCGATTATAAAAGATTTACCTGCCGTCAATACTGGGGTTTCATACTCATCTGAATAGTCTGTGCTATTTACTATATAAGCCTGAGGTTGTTCGTAATCCAAGATGTCCTCAAGACGACAAACCGCCCATCCTTGAGGTAAGTTCTCATAATGGGAGTTATCACAAGGCATAAAGCCTGGATTTATCCTCTTCAAAAGCTCAATAGCAGGCTCATCATCAGGATCTTGTGGTGCCAATTTTCCAGATATAGCAAGGTCAAGAATCTTAGATTTAGTTTGTTTTACAT
>JAFYOF010000211.1 GCA_017560305.1 Alistipes sp. | reverse complement strand
TACCCTTCGGAGTATATGGCGGCGGTGTTGAGCCGAAACCTGGCGGATATCAAGATCATCACGCAGTATATGACCGAGTGTAAGCAGATGGGAATTAATGTGTTGGGTCCCGATGTGAACGAGTCGCAGCAGAACTTCTCGTCAAACAAGTCGGGCGACATCCGTTTCGGTCTGGCGGCAATCAAGTGTGTTGGTGAGGTGGCTGTGAAGTCAATCATCGAAGAGCGTCAGGCGAATGGCCCTTACAAGGATATCTTCGACTTTATGGAGCGCGTGAACTACAGCATCGTGAACCGCAAGTGTCTGGAGAGTATCGCCTATGCGGGTGGTTTTGACTCAATCATCAACTTCCACCGAAGCAAGTTCTTTAGCCCCGACGAGAAGAATCCCGCCATTGTATCCTACATCGAGCAGTTGGCGCGCTATGGTCAGCGAGTGCAGCAAGAGAAGCAGAATGCCCAGCAGAGTCTCTTCGGTAGTGGCTCAGCGGTGGATATTCAGCGCCCATCAGTACCTCCAGTCGAGGAGTGGAATCAGTTGCAGCTTTTGAAGAAGGAGCGCGAGGTGATTGGACTCTACCTCTCGTCGCATCCGCTGGATGAGTATAAGATTATCATCGACCATATGTGTAAGGCGCAGCTCAGTGACCTCGCCGACCTTGAGCGATTCAATGGTCAGGAGATTGCCTTCTCGGGTGTGGTGACATCGGTTTTGTCGCTCACAACCAAGACCGGTCGTCCGTTTGGTCGTTTTACGCTGGAGGATTACAACGGCACGCACGAATTTGCACTCTTTGGCAAGGATTATGAGAAGTTCCGTAACTTTATGTTCAACGACTACTTCCTCTTTGTTAAGGGTAAGGTGCAGCCACGCCCCTACTCGGAAAATGGCGACCTGGAGTTTAAGATTCAGCACATTATGCAGTTGAGCGAGGTGCGTGACAAGATGATTAAGGAGATTCACATCTCGTTGCCGATTGAGTATGTCACCGAGCGCTTTGTCAAGGAGTTCAGCGACCTTGTGATGCAGAACTGTGCGAAGCGACGCAAGAGCGAGGAGAAGGAGAAGAGTTTTGCGGTGTTGCGTTTCAGCATTGTCGACCGCCAGCAGGGCGTGACGCTGAATATGTACTCGCGCAAGTATAAGGTGGAATTGACGCAGGATATTGTAAAGTTCCTCGAGAATAACGATTTGAAATATTCATTATCATAAACTTATAAAAACTTAAAATTATGGCTTTAGCAATTACAAACGAGAATTATGCTGAGTTGATGGCATCAGGCAAGCCTGTTGTAATCGATTTCTGGGCAGAGTGGTGTGGTCCTTGCCGTATGGTAGGCCCAATCATCGACGAGTTGGCAACTGAGTATGAGGGTCAGGTTGTTATCGGTAAGTGTGATGTTGACTCTTGTGACGACATCGTAGCACAGTACCGCGTGCGCAACATCCCTACTGTCATCTTCCTGAAGGGTGGCGAGGTTGTAGACAAGGTTGTCGGTACAACAAGCAAGGAGACTTTGAAGGCAAAGGTTGACGCTTTGTTATAATCAAGAAGCTGTTTCCGAAAGAAAAGGGATGTCCGAAAAGGACATCCCTTTTGTTATCTCTAAAGCGTAATGCAGGTTAGAACGCGCGCATATCAGCCTTGATGATTCGCTGATTCTCGATAAGGATGCGGAAGTAGCTGATGTTTGCACCCTGACACACCTTCACCATCTCGCCGCCGCAGTAAGGGTCATCGACGATGGATGCCGATATCTGCATCTTGCGAGTCTTTAGGGTGTGGAATATTTTTGAGATGTATTCGCAGAATTTCTCCTTGTTCATAGTCTCATCAGCCCACAATGAGTCAAAGGTGAGCGATTCACACAGATGCTTAAAGATGAGTCCCGCATCAAGATTATTCCAAGCCTGAGTAATGTCGCTTAAAATTTTACTTTTCATTTCAATACCTAACCTTGCTAACCTGTTGTTCAATCACACGACCTACAAAAAAACAGAAGCGTGGCGCTGAGAACTTATTTTTGACGCTGGGCTCTGGTAAGCCTTGAAGTAAATAAGCGACAGCCCACGCCGAAATCCATAATGGATACGACGCGGCAAAATGTCTGCCTATTCCCCTTCTTAAATTTACCAGATTTAGCGTCGAGAATAAACTTTCACTTTCCGTGTTTTTTGTATGTCAGCGCAAAATTAGTAAATCATTTTTCCTTTTACAATAGTTTGTGGAATAATAGTGTAAATTTTTTATTGTTAATAATATAGGTATCTTCTACCCTATTCTCTGCGTTGTGAAATTCTGTCCTGAAGCCCAAATCGCTCGTTGTGGGAAAATCCTTCAAGAAAAGATGTTTTATTTTAACTTGTGTCATAAAGTGGCACAATTTCGCGTTATGTTTGTGGTGAAAATTGTTGAAGGTATGAAGAATTCTATTGCAAGCCGCAAATTCGCGGCATCGAAATCGATTGAGGATGATGTAGTTAACGATGGTTTTGGACAGCCTATGCCAAAGGACTTGCTCTCGGCCATCGAGGTAATCGTTGACAGGTCGCGTGGAAGTGAACTCTGCGACCTCTTCTTCGAGGATTTGGCCCTCCCGCTGGGCTTTCTGATGGAGCGTCTGCAGATGACGCGTAATGAGGCTCTGTTGCTCGCCGTGGCCGTAAACCTGGGCGTGGAGAGCAGTGTGTCGATGACCGAGTTCGCAAATTACTTTGAGTGCTCGCGCATCAAGTTGATCTGTATGACCAAGGACCTTGAGTCGTTGGTTAAGCGTCGCTACCTTGTCCGTGAGAGCGGTTTTGGTGGTCGTGACAACTACACCCTGCGCAAGGATGCTCTCGCTTGTCTGACAAGCGACAAGCCCTATGTGCACGAGCAGAAGTCAAACCTCACCACCGAGCAGTTCTACGACGAGTTGGGAACGCTCATTCATAAGCGCAAGAATGAGGATATGGCGTTTGACATCTTCCGTGAGGAGGTTGATGGTCTGTTTGAGGCCAATGCTCACCTGACATTGCCATCGCAGTTGAAGACTTACGACCTCACGCCAGCGGAGCGTATGTTTATGATCGTGGCGTGCGATATGCTCGTAAACAACGATGACGAGATGATTGTCTATGGCGACTACAACGATGTGTTGAGTGGTAAAATTGAACTCAAGCGTCTGCGTTCAAGTCTCGGCAGCGGCAAGAGTAACCTTATCAATCTGGGTCTTGTTGAGAACATCAACAACAACGGCTTTTCGGACAATTCTACGGTGAGGCTGACCGACAAGGCACGCACAGAGCTGTTGAGCGACACGGGTGTAACGGTCGAGAAGCGCGATAAGAACAAGAAGCTCATCCAGCCCGACACAATCACCGCAAAGGAGCTCTTCTACAACCCATCAGAGCAGCAGCAGATTGACCGCCTGCAATCTCTGCTCAAGCCAGAGGCCTTTGATGACATCTGCGCCCGCCTCTCGGACAAGGGCTTCCGCAAGGGCTTTGCTTGTCTGTTCTATGGCGCTCCAGGTACGGGTAAGACCGAGACCGTGTTGCAGATTGCCCGCAAGACGGGTCGTGCCATTATGCAGGTCAACATATCCGACATCAAGAGCAAGTGGGTCGGCGAGAGCGAGAAGAACATCAAGGCTATCTTCGACCGCTATCGTGCATTGGTCAAGAGCGAGCCTCTTGCCCCTATCCTCTTCTTCAACGAGGCGGATGCAGTAATCAACAAGCGTTCGGAGAATGCTGCGCACTCGGTGGATAAGATGGAGAATGCGATGCAGAACATCATCCTGCAGGAGATGGAGACAATGGAGGGCATCCTCATTGCGACCACCAACCTCACGAAGAACATCGACCGTGCCTTCGAGCGCCGCTTCATCTACAAGATTGAGTTCGGCGTGCCTTCGCTTGAGGCAAAGCGTTCGATATGGCTCTCGATGATACCTTCGCTCGGTGATGAGGATGCAACCACGCTTGCTACCAAGTACAACTTCAGCGGCGGTCAGATTGAGAACATCGCCCGCAAGCATACCGTCGAGCAAATCCTCTCGGGCGAGGAGCCTACGCTGGCAACGCTTCACAAGTTGTGCGATGTGGAGTGCCTCAATGACATCTCACCTCGCCGCGCAATAGGGTTCTAATAATATGAGTGCTTCACGCTCCGTAATTTAATTTGTGGGGTGTTTTCAGATGGTTAAGAAAATGATTTTTATAGGATATTTTGGAAAAATTTGCTAAAACAAAAAATTATTCCTACATTTGCACCACCAAAAATGAGGATTACCCATTTTGGTGAGCGTTGATCCTGTAGCTCAGTAGGTAGAGCACAACACTTTTAATGTTGGGGTCCCGGGTTCGAGCCCCGGCGGGATCACGAAGAAAATTAAGCAGCTACACTAAAATGTAGCTGCTTTTTCTTTTCTGAAATATCCCCTTTTTCGCGTTTTGTGGGCTTATTGGTCAAATTAGTACATAAAATCGGGGCGGTTTTTATTTATTGGTCAAAAATAGTACATAAATGCGGGAGTTTTTCCGCATTTATCATTTCCATTTGAGCCTAAAGTATTCATCAATAAATAGTTTACGATACC
>JAFYOF010000210.1 GCA_017560305.1 Alistipes sp. | reverse complement strand
TCCATTGTATAAAAATTATAAATGTATTGTTAGAGTCCTGACTACTTCATATTCTTTTAAAAGAATTGACAGATAAATACTACAATTTTCTCTCTTGTTATACCAGTAAATCAAAGAACCATTTGAAAAACCTCTTCGTTTAATTTCGAAGCGGAAAGTGGTGCAAAGATAAAGCATCTTTTTTAAACCACCAAATTTTTCAAGAACTTTTTGCAATTTTTTTTAAGTTTCTTTTTCTTCATCGGTTTCGAGGTTCTCACCTCTCGACCTTTCGTTGAATCTTTAAGAACTTATTTCCTGATTGCGGATGCAAAGGTAGGCATTATTTTTATATCTGCAAACATTTCGCAATATTTTTTCGACAAAAAGTGCAATTTTCTTAAAAATGGCCATTTATACCTATATTTATTATATATAGGGGGCTAAAAAAGTGGCCTTTTTCTGTGTAAAAGCTTTGAAATAGCCTTTTCGCCCAGCACCGAAAAAGGGGGCAAACTCCTTGCCGCGCAACAACTATTCGCGAAGGATTGTTGGTTTGGAAAGAAATTTTGTCTAACTTTGCGTTGTTATCAACTTAAATAAAAACAAACATGAAAAGAAATCAGATTACAAAGTTTGCTCTTTCACTGTTGGTACTCGTTGCATTGGTGGGCACAACATTCGCTGCGCAGCCAGAGCAGAAGTTGCCAAAGACAGTTAAGATGAGCAAGGAGCAGTTGCTCGACAAGATCAAGGGTGCCTGGGCTGGTCAGGTGTTGGGTTGTACTTATGGTGGTCCAACCGAGTTCCAGTACCGTGGTCATATGATTGGTGACGACCGTCACATTCCTTGGGGCGAGGATATCGATCAGGTTGCAAATATGATGACCCGTGTCCCAACTCTCTATGATGATGTCTATATGGACCTCACATTCGTGGGCGTGTTCGACCGCTTGGGTCTGGACGCTCCTGTTGATTCGTTGGCAAACGCATTCGCTCACGAGGGTTACTACCTCTGGCACGCAAATCAGGCTGCCCGCTACAATATCCTGCGCGGCATCAAGGCTCCAAACTCTGGTCACTGGAAGTACAACCCACACGCAGACGATATCGACTACCAGATTGAGGCTGACTACTCAGGTATTATGTCACCAGGTATGCCAAACGCTGCATCGAAGGTTTCTGACAAGGTGGGTCACATTATGAACTACGGTAACGGCTGGTACGGCGGTGTGTATGTTGGTGCTATGTACTCATTGGCATTCATCAGCGACGACATCGAGTGGATCGTGACCGAGGGCTTGAAGTCAATCCCAGAGAAGAGCTCATTCTATCAGTGTATGGTTGATGTTATCAATATTTACCATATGTTGCCAAACAACTGGCGTGCTGGCTGGTTGGTATTGGAGGATAAGTGGGGTCACACCGACATCGGTTGCGGCGAGGGCGCACTCGACCCACTCAACATTGACGCAATGATCAACTGCGCTTACATCCTCTTCGGCCTGCTCTATGGTGAGGGCGATTTCTACAAGACTATCGACATCTCGACTCGTTGCGGTCAGGACTCTGACTGTAACCCAGCATCTGCTGCGGGTATCCTCGCAACAGCGAAGGGCTACAGCTGGATTCCAAAGGATTGGATTGAGCCATTGAAGAAGGCTGAGGATATCAACTTCGCATACTTGCCATACACACTCAACACAACTTACAAGATGAGCTTCGACCAGGCTCTCCAGATGATTGAGCGTAACGGTGGTGAGGTTTCTGAGAACGATGTTACTATCAAGGTACAGAATACAAAGCCTGTTCGCTACGAGGTTAGCTTCCCTAACCTTCAGCCAGCAGAGCGCAAGCCTATCAACATTCAGTTGAGCAGCAACCCATTCAACTACGAGGCAGAGTGCGCAGGTATTCTCTTCAACGGTTATGTGAAGGGCGGCCGCGACTATGTTGCCGAGCTTGAGATGTATGTTGACGGCGAGTTGGCAGAGTCATTCAAGATGCCAGTGTCATACCGCTTGCGTCGTCTGGATGTGTACTGGAACTTCGAGCTCAAGCCAGGCAACCACAAGTTTGAGCTTCGTTGGTTGAACCCTCAGGAGGGCACATCAATCGATGTAGTTGACGCAGTGCTTTACAAGAAGGTGAAGTAAACACCTCTTATGAAGATAATTTGAAGCGGGGTGAAAATCCCGCTTCTTTTGGATATGAAGAAACCTAAAACTCGAAAAATATGAAACGACTACTTTGTTTTATGCTGCTGATGGTTGCTCTGCCTGCGGCAGCGCAGTATCAACTTGGACAGGATGTCTATGTAAAGATTTGGGATGACAAGGATGCACCCCACTCCAACGGCATCACCGCCAAGGAGGTAAATCACAACGGATTTTTCTACAACACCACCTCTACCGAGCTCTACATCTTCAAGGCCGACCCCGCAAAGGCTACGGGTCAGGCGTTTGTGGTCATCCCAGGCGGCGGCTACGGCTGCGTCTGCGCCACATTCGAGGGCGACAAGGTGGCAAAATGGCTCGCCCAGCAGGGAATCACGGCGGCTGTGCTGAAATATCGTCTGCCAAACGGACACTCGGAGGTACCATTGGAGGATACCGTGGAGGCGCTGCGCACGATGCGTAAGATGGCGGGCGAGCTGAACATCGACCCAAAGAAGGTGGGCGTGATGGGCTCATCGGCGGGCGGTCATCTGGCGGCATACGCCTCGACACTCGCACCAGAGGAGGACAAGCCAAACTTCACCTGTCTGTTCTACCCTGTAATCACAAGTCAGGAGGATGTCACCCACCGAGGCACATTCCTCAACCTTGTCGGTCACAAGTCGTCGGATTACGAGCGTGCATTCTTCTCGCTGGAGAACCGCGTGACCAAGACCACGCCACCGGCAATCATCTTCCACTCGGATGGTGACAATGTAGTGCCACCAGTGAGCGCGTCACGATACTACAATGCGCTCAAGAAGCACGGCATCAAGGCGGAGTTGCACATCTACCCCAACGGCTGCCACGGCTGGGTGATGCACCCCGAGTATGAGCAGTATGAGCGCTGGCAGGCATCGCTGCTTGAGTGGCTCAAGTTGCAGTAAGGATATAGTGAAGGGCTGTTCCATTTGTCGGGGCAGCCCTTTTTTTTCTTGATTTTGCCGAGGTTATTTTACCACAAATTCGACGAATTTCGCCACACAACGGGCGTTTCGCCACACCATTTGGCGGGATGTCACATTCACGGGCGAGAGGTTTGGAGAGTGGAAAAATAAGATATACCTTTGCAATGTGAAAAGTTCAATGAAATCAACAAGTTTTTAAAATTTCTGAAAAATAACGCGTCTTAAAAGTGTTGCTTTTCGCCACTAAATGTGTTGTTTATGGGAAAAATTTTGCATTTCGTTGAATAAGTTTTTTCAGTAAAATTTATTGTTTTACATTTGCAACAGTTAAATATGAAGAAGTTCATTTTATCGATTATCTGCGCAGTAGCGTGTGCGATGCCATCGTTTGCGCAGAGCCTGAATGACAAGGCTGACAACATCATCGGCGAGTACCTCACAGACCGCGGAGGAAGCAAGAGCAAGGTGCGCATCACAAAGAATGCCGACGGCTCATACGACGCAAAGGTATTCTGGGTGGAGAACCCTTACGAGGCCGATGGCAAGACAAAGCGCAAGGATGTGAAGAACCCAGACAAGGCGTTGCGCAATGTGCCAGTTGACCAGATTACTTTGGTGAGAGGTCTGAAGCACAATGCAGCCGAGAAGAACTGGGGCGGCGCAAAGATTTACGACCCAACAAAGGGCTTGAAGGTGAATGCCACAGCGGAGTTTGAGACTCCCGACAAGCTCAAGTTGCGCGGCACAATCCTCGGTATGGGCGTTACGCTCTACTGGACGCGCATCAAGGAATAAGATTACTCTTTCGGGCGTTCTGCCCTAATCCCTCAATTTACACAACAGGGGCTGCCACATCCCAATGGCAGCCCCACTCTTTTCCCAACAATAAAGGCCACAAGCAATGCTCGTGGCCTTTATATCGGCTTATTGGTCAAATTAGTACATAAAATCGGGGCGGTTTTTATTTATTGGTCAAAAATAGTACATAAATGCGGGAGTTTTTCCGCATTTATCATTTCCATTTGAGCCTAAAGTATTCATCAATAAATAGTTTACGATACC
>JAFYOF010000209.1 GCA_017560305.1 Alistipes sp. | reverse complement strand
CAGAACGGGTTACTCGGCATCGAAGTTTGCGATGACTGGTTTTCTTGAGACTATCCGTGTGGAGAACTTGAAGAAGGGTCTGCATGTGATGGTGGCGTGCCCGGGCTTCACGGCATCGAATGTGCGATTCTCGGCTCTCACGGCCGATGGCACTCCGCAAGGCTCGACACCTCGCCAGGAGAGCAAGATGATGACGCCCGAGCAGGTGGCCCGCATCGTGGCACGAGGCATCGCTCGCCGCAAGCGCCTCTGCCTGATGGAATGGGAGGGTCGCGCAACGCACTTTATAAAGAAGTTCGCGCCCGCGCTGGTCGATAAGTTATTCTACTGGGTGATGGCGCAAGAGCCCGACTCGCCTTTTAAATAGAGAAAAATAAAACAGGTTGTCGCTTGGGGTGACAACCTGTTTTTCTTTTATCTTCGGGGGCTGGGTTAATTGAAGTCGCCCGCCACAACAGTAACCAAATCCTCGGGCGCAAGATACTTTTGTGCAAGGGCACGCAACTCCTCGGGAGTGGTAGACTGGATGCGCTGGAGGTTGAGTTGAATCTGGGAATTGTCGAAACCGCAGAGGATGTTCTCGGTGGTGACATCGGCAATGCCGAATGGACCATCGAGGATACGCATCATCTCGCCCGCCATTATGTTCTTCACAAGCGCCAGCTCCTCCTCGGGGATAAGTTCGGTGCGGAGAACCTCAATCTCGTGGGCAATCTCATCCAGAGCCTGCTGAGTAACCTCGGTGCCGACCTGCGTTGCAAGGGCAAGATAACCCGCCTGCTGGAAGTTCACCATCGCAGAGAATACGCCATAGGTGAAGCCGTTGCGCTCACGCAAGTTCTGCATCAGGCGCGAGCCGAAGTAGCCGCCGAGCACCGTTGAGAGCACCTGCATAGGGACAAAGTCCTCGTGTGTGCGGGGAAAGAGCATACGCCCCATACGGATGGATGACTGCACTGCGCCATCGTGCTGGATGACCTTCTGCGCTGTGGTCGTGCACTCGGGGAAGGAGTCAACGCCACCCTCCTCGCCCGACCTCAGAGATGAGGCAATGGCGGTGATGCGCTCAAGCACATCGGTGGTAATCTTTCCGCTGCACACCACTATGCAGTTCTCGGCAGTATAGCGACGCTCATAGTGCTGGCGAATCTGCTCAGCAGAAAGCGCATCGTACGCCTCCTCGGAGTAGGAGATGCCATAAGGATGAGTCTCGCCGAACATAGCCTTGGCGAAGTGTTCTCGCGCGATTGTCTCCACCTTGCGACGCTCGATGGAGAGTTGCTGGCGGCGCTTGGCACGATAGATTTCAACCTCCTGAGCGGGAAATGTAGGGCGCAACAAAACCTCCTCAATCACATCGGCGGTCTGCTGGAAGAACTTTGACAGGGCGCAGAATGTGATGTAGGCGTAGTCGCGGTCGATATTGATATCGAAGTATGAGCCGAAGTAATCCAACTGCTCGGCAATCTGCTGGGCTGTGAAATGCTGCGTACCCTCGGCAAGCATATTCGCCGTAGCCGATGCCACAAAGGGATGCAACTGCGTCACCGAGCCTGCGTGAAAGACAAACGAGAGGCGCACAACCTCATACTCGGGGCAGTTAATCACATATATAGGTGTGCCGTTGGGGGCTTTGTGTTGCTCTGCCTGCTGGACATATACCGAGGCAGGGACTGTGAGTGGTGGTTGTATCATTGCTTGGCTCTGTAGATTAATGTTGATGAGTTTTCTTTCGTAAAGACACGCTTCGAGAAGTCGGCAATCTGCGATTTGGTGAACGAGCGGTAAATCTCAACCTCGCGGTTGATGAGCGGCAGGTCGCCAATCATCGAGTAGTAGCCCAGATTCATCGCCTTGTTCATCACATTGAGTTCACCGAAGAGGGTGTTAGCCTCGAACTTGTTCTTCACCTTCTCCAGCTCGTAGTCGCTGATTGCAGCCGCCTGCAGCTGGGCAATCTCCTCCCAGAAAGCAGCCTCAGCCTCCTGCTCGGAGGTGGTAGGCAGCAACTGACCCGTAAATACAAACATACCGCAGTCGACATCGCCCGAGATGTAGGCATTCACGCTGGCGAAGAGTTTCTTGCCCTTAATCAGATGCTCATACAGACGAGCCGAGTCGCCACCCGCCAAAAGGTCGGATGTGATGTCGCCCAAGTAGAAATCCTCAGACAAGCGATCGCCCATATGGAAGGCTATAACAATCGTCGTAGCGGGCACATCGCGCTCAACCTCCAGTCGGCGAGCCTCGGTCTGCTGGGGCTCAACGGGGATAGGTTCCGCCTTGTGGGGGCAATCCTCAATCGAGCCAAACCACTTCTCGGCAAGAGAAAACACTCGCTCTTCATCGAGGTCAGCCGACACCGACAGGATGGCGTTGCTTGGATGGTAGAAACGGCGGTAGAAATCACGAATCTCCTCAAGCGAAGCATCTGCAATGTGGTCGGGCGTGAGGCCGATGGTCGCCCAGCGGTAAGGGTGGCTCTTATAGACCATATCGCGCAGCAACATATTCAGGTCGCCATAAGGCTGATTGAGGTATCGCTGGCGAAACTCCTCGATAACCACACGCTTCTCCACCTCACACGCCTCGGGCGAGAGGTTGAGCCACTGCATACGGTCGCTCTCAAGCCAAAAGGCTATCTCGATGTTGTCGCAAGGGAGCGTAATATAAAAATCGGTATAATCATTGTTGGTAAAGGCATTGTTCTCGCCACACGCCATCTGCACGGGAGTGTCGAAGTCGGGAATGTTCTCCGTACCACGAAACATCAGGTGCTCGAACAGGTGTGCAAGACCCGTGCGCGAAGGATGCTCGTTGCGGGCACCCACCTTGTAGAGGATGTTTACCGCCGCCATACGCGATGCTGTGTCACGGTTGGCGATGACGGTGAGCCCGTTGGAAAGGGTTGTCTGCTTGTATTTAATCATATAGGTGTGATAAATATTGGCTGCAAAAATATTGATTTTTTTCCAATTCACGAAGCATTGCCCCATTTTGTCAAAGGGCAAATTTTGACTTTGAAAAAAGAGGCAGGGGAAGTGGTTGAAAATAAATAATACTTGTTAAATTATTAACACATTTTTTTCTATGATTTTTCTTAACAATTATTTAACTTTGCAGAGATTTGGGTTTACTACGAGGGTAAACTCAACTTATTTTTTTGAAAATTAATAAATAAATATTCATAAAGAGTTAAAATTCGTCTTATTATGGCAGAGAAGAAATTTATAACTTGTGATGGTAACTACGCAGCAGCGCATATCGCCTACAAATTTTCTGAGGTGGCTGCTATCTATCCCATCACTCCATCGTCAACAATGGCTGAGTATGTTGACGAGTGGGCAGCGCAGGGCGTAAAGAATATGTTCGGCGAGACTGTCAAGGTTGTTGAGATGCAGTCGGAGGCTGGTGCAGCAGGTGCTGTTCACGGCTCATTGCAGAGCGGTGCTTTGACATCTACATTTACAGCTTCACAGGGATTGTTGTTGATGATTCCTAATATGTATAAGATTGCGGGTGAGTTGCTCCCAGGTGTGTTCCATGTGTCGGCTCGTGCCCTGGCTGCACAGTCGCTCTCAATCTTCGGCGACCACCAGGATGTTATGGCTACACGCCAGACCGGTTTTGCTATGCTCGCAACATCATCAGTTCAGGAGGTGATGGACCTTGCGGGTGTGGCTCACATCGTGGCTTTGAAGGCTCGCATTCCTTTCCTTCACTTCTTTGATGGCTTCCGTACATCACACGAGATTCAGAAGGTGGAGGTTATCGACGATGCATCACTCACAGCTATGCTCGACCGCGACGCATTGAAGGCATTCCGTGCCGCTGCGTTGAATCCAGCACACCCAGTAACCCGTGGTACTGCCCAGAACCCAGATATCTACTTCCAGACACGCGAGGCATCGAACAAATTCTACAACGCAGTGCCTGATATGGTAGCTGAGGCTATGGCCAAGATTTCAGAGATTACCGGCCGCACATACAAGCCATTCACATACTACGGCGCAGAGGATGCCGAGCACATCATCGTGGCTATGGGCTCAATCAACGAGACCATCAAGGAGTGTGTTGATTATTTGGCAACTCAGGGCAAGAAGGTGGGTCTTATCACTGTTCACCTCTACCGTCCATTCTCAGAGAAGTACTTCTTCGATGTATTGCCAGCGTCAGTAAAGCGTGTATGCGTTTTGGACCGCACCAAGGAGCCAGGAGCAAACGGCGAGCCTTTGTACCTCGATGTCAAGGATATGTTCTACGGCAAGGAGAACCAGCCTTTGGTTATCGGCGGTCGCTATGGTCTCTCTTCAAAGGATACTACCCCAGCACAGATTTTGGCTGTCGTAGAGAATCTCTTTGCAGCAGAGCCAAAGAACCACTTCACTGTGGGTATCAACGACGATGTAACAAACCTCTCACTCCCAGTTGGCGAGGAGGTATCGCTCGCGCAGGCAGGCACTTTCGAGGCATTGTTCTTCGGTTTGGGTGCTGATGGTACTGTGGGTGCAAACAAGAACTCAATCAAGATTATCGGTGGCACAACAGACAAGTATTGTCAGGCTTACTTCTCTTATGACTCAAAGAAGTCGGGCGGTTACACATCATCGCACCTGCGCTTTGGTGACAACCCAATCCGCTCACCTTATCTGGTGACAACACCTGACTTTGTGGCTTGCCATGTTCCATCTTATGTAGATAAGTATGATGTATTGAAGGGCTTGAAGAAGGGCGGCTCATTCCTTTTGAACTCTGTTCACGACGCTGCTACTACCTGCGCTACTTTGCCAGACCACATGAAGGTTTACCTGGCAAAGAACAACATCAACTTCTATATCATCAACGCAACAAAGATTGCATCGGAGCTTGGTCTGGGCAACCGCACCAACACCATTATGCAGTCAGCATTCTTCAAGATTGCCGAGGTAATCCCATTCGAGAAGGCTGTAGAGGAGATGAAGAAGGCTATCCTGAAGTCTTACGGCAAGAAGGGCGAGGATATCGTGAATATGAACTACGCTGCCGTTGACGCAGGTGGCTCAGCAGTTGAGAAGATTGAGGTGCCAGCAGAGTGGGCTGAAATCGAGGTTAAGGCTGCAGAGGCTAATGTAGACCTTTCACGCCCAGAGTTCGTTCGCAACATCGTTGACACAATCAACGCATTGAAGGGTGACGAGCTTCCAGTATCGGCATTCAACGGTCGTGAAGATGGTACTTGGGACAACGGTACAGCCGCTTACGAGAAGCGCGGTATCGCAGTGAATGTACCTGAGTGGGATGTGAACAACTGTATCCAGTGTAACCAGTGTTCTTATGTCTGCCCTCACGCTGCTATCCGCCCATTCCTCGCAACAGAGGAGGAGGCTGCCGCTTCAGGTCTGGAGTGGAAGCAGGGCTTGGGTGAGACCAAGACTTACAAGTTCCGTATGCAGGTATCGCCACTCGACTGTACAGGTTGCGGCAACTGCGTGGATGTATGTCCATCGAAGACCAAGGCTTTGGTTATGAAGCCTCTTGAGTCGCAGATGGCACAGGCTGAGAACTGGAACGCCGTGACAAAGAACATCGGCTACAAGCAGGTCGTGGACAAGACCAAGTCTGTGAAGAACTCACAGTTCGCACAGCCACTCTTCGAGTTCTCGGGCGCTTGCGCTGGTTGTGGTGAGACTCCTTACATCAAGACTATCACCCAGCTCTTCGGCGACAAGATGATGGTTGCTAACGCTACCGGTTGTACATCAATCTACTCTGGTTCGGCTCCATCTACACCATACTGCACAAACGAGAAGGGTCAGGGTCCAGCGTGGGCTAACTCACTCTTTGAGGATAACGCCGAGTTCGGTTTGGGTATGCACACAGGTGTTGAGAAGTTGCGTGACCGCATTCAGGGCTATATGGAGCAGGCTACCGCATCTTGCACAAAGTGCTCTGAGGAGTTGAAGGGCGTAATGCAGGAGTGGATTGAGAATCGTGGCTCATCGGCAAAGTCTGCAGAGGTTTCTGAGCGTCTCATCCCTATGATGGAGGCTTGCGGCTGCGACTGGTGCCAGAAGATTCTTGAGATGAAGGATTGGCTCGTGAAGAAGTCACAGTGGATTATCGGTGGTGACGGCTGGGGCTATGATATCGGCTTCGGCGGTGTTGACCATGTATTGGCATCGGGTGCTGATGTGAACATTCTGGTTGTTGACACCGAGGTTTACTCTAACACAGGTGGTCAGTCATCGAAGGCTACTCCAGTGGGTGCAGTTGCCAAGTTCGCATCAAGCGGTAAGCGCATCCGCAAGAAGGATTTGGGCAAGATTGCGATGACATATGGTTATGTATATGTAGCACAGGTTTCTATCGGTGCTTCACAGGCTCAGCTCCTCAATGTATTGAAGGAGGCAGAGGCTTACCCAGGTCCATCACTCGTAATCGCTTACGCACCTTGTATCAACCACGGTATCAAGGGCGGTATGACACGCACACAGACCGTTGGCAAGCAGGCCGTAGAGTGCGGTTACTGGCACTTGTGGCACTACAACCCAATGCTTGAGGCTGAGGGCAAGAACCCATTTGTGATGGATTCGAAGGAGCCAGACTGGTCGAAGTTCCGCGACTTCCTGATGAAGGAGGTACGCTACACTTCACTCCAGAAGGCATTCCCAGCCGAGGCGGAGGAGTTGTTCGCAGCAGCCGAGGAGAACGCAAAGTGGCGTTACAACTCATACCAGCGTTTGGCTAAGTTGGAGTTCTAAAATAGTTTACACTATAACTCTTTGAAGGGTTGTCCCGTGGTGGGACAACCTTTTTTTGTTGCTAAAATATATCATTAAGAGTAGAGGAAATACGCCTCGCCAGCGAGGCGTATCTTCGGTGGCATAGCGCTCCGCGCTACCGTCCCAGCCACCGAAGATAAATTTCGCATCAAAGACAAAACAAAAAGGAGTCACCGCACAGATGACTCCTTATACTATATTATATATACCCTACCAGGCGAACTCGACCTTCACGCCGTCGGGGTTGTTCTCGAACTTCACGCGATAGGTGTGTGACGCTGCATCCCACTCCGCCGCGGTGAATACCTCCTCGCCATTGACCTTCACGCTCTTTGGACAGCGCTTGAGCAATACGCGCGACACCGACGATGTTCGGATAGGACCTTTGGCGATGTAGGAGTAACTGCGCTTTGTGACCACCTCGTCACTCTCGCGGCTTGCCGACGCCAGCACCTGTGGCTTGCCTCTCTTCACTCTATCGACATTCACGAAGTAACCCTGCTCGCCCGAGCTCACCTCCTTCTCGCGATATACAGGCAACTCGGGGTCGAACAAATCAATCAAAGTACCCTTCGCCGTATATGACTTATCCGACACACTCTCGTTGAGCACAGCCACCAAATCAAACATACCGCGCTCAAGTGTAAAGTGGTTCTTGAACTCCAGTTTGCCCGCCTTGGCGGTATCCTCATAGAGCGACTTCACAACCTCAACAAACTCCTTGTCGCCATCAGCCCTGAGCACATACTCCTTGGGGTCCTGGCGGATGATGCGAACAACACCCTTACCCCACTTGTACTCGCCCGAAGGAGCGCCAGCCTCGATGCCCATCAGCGAGAAGAGGTGGTCGGCAGGGGCGGCGTAGTTGTTGCCGTTCTGATTCCACCACTCCATAACACTCTGGAATGGGTCGGTGTCGCGTGCGCTATACACCAGCACACCACCGCCATTCACCCACGCCGCGAGGTGGTCGTGAGCCACAGCATCCAGCGGCTTAAGGTTAGAGTAACTCATCAGCAGTACCTCGGTGTTATCCAATGCGCCAAAGGCGAGGTTTTCGATATGGGCCGTCTTTACGGGCACACCACGCTTAAGCAGTGGCAATGCCAGGCCGTAGAAGTTAGAGAGTTGTGGGTCCTCGTAGCCGTCGTGCGTAGGCAAGCGCTGGAACATCAGCGAGTTAGCCATCAACACAGTGATACCCTCCGAGCCACTCACCTTGTTATCCGACAGAGGCATCTTGTTCAAAGAATTTACCATCACCTGCATCTGCGTAGAGTAGTGGCGAGGGATGTGTGAACGCTCGCGGCTGTTTGCGCTCACGCGATAGAGTCCCTCGTAGATGCGCTCTGGCCACGGCATAATCTCAAAATCGGCAATGTTTGGATAGAGGAGTTGCGCCGTAAATGTAGCCTGATAGTTGCGCTTGTAGTCGTCCCAGTCCTTCGCTCTATCCTCAATCGGGTCGGTCAGGAAGAACATCTTGCGACCCGTAGGTGCAGTCATCGACTCCATAGAGCCATACTCCAGATAGGCGGTCTCAAAGACACGCTCTCGGGCGCGACCATTGTAGTAGTTTGGCTCGCGCGATGTACCAGTCCACACCTGCGCGATGTAGCCATCCACGCAATCAAGCGAAGCGAGACTCGCCTCGGGCGACACGATACTCCACTGCGAGTAGTTCACCAGCGAGTGGGTAGGCACATAACACTTCACATCCATACCCTTCTGCTTGCCGTACTCCTTGGCGTAGGTGAATACCTCCTTCAGTGCCTTGTAGTAGAGTTCATATTTGAGTTTATTGGCAAGCCATGTGTTCTCGGGCGACTCGTGCTGCGGACGCCAGTCGAAGCCGTAGTAGTTCTTCCACTCGCGCTTGAATGACTCGCTATAACCAGCTCGCGCCCAGAACTCGGGCTCCTCCATAAAGATTGCATCAATGCCCGCATCAATCACGCGCTTCACATGGCGCTCCTTGATATACTTAAGGTAGTTGTCGGATGGCACGATGTAAGGGACCATATGACCGTGCCAGATGGTGTCGCCATTCTCCTGCACCTGACCCTCGTCGAGATGCCACTTACCGTCCCACTCGCCAGTGAAGTAGTCCTGATACTCGCCCCACGCGATACCAGTCATAAAGTGAGCGGTGTAGCCTCTCTCACGCCACGAGCGCACACGCTCCTCGAACGACACTCGGCGTGAACGGTCCGAAGGGTTGCCCCCGACGCCATACACCATCACCGCATCGGCGCGATTGTCAATCGTCTCACGCCACGCACGCGAGGTCTGGAATGTGGTTTTCACTCCATCTCCCCCACTCTTTCGCTCGCTCTGCGCGCAACAACTCACGCCCAAAGACAAAGCCGCCAATAAAAATAACAATCTCTTCATACCTCGTTAAAGTTTTAAGTGTTCAATACTTACAAATTTAAGCATAAATATTCATTTTAGGGTATTTATCGGTGGAAAACTATTGATTAATTTCGATTTTTATGGGTACGCCTCGAAAAGTTCGCCTCGACACGAGGCGTATCTTCGGTGGCATAGCGCTCCGCGCTACCGCCCCTGCCACCGAAGATAAATTTCGCGACAAAGACAAAACAAAAAAGGTTACCAACCTCAACAGATTGATAACCTTAATTTACATTTATACCATTTGTTAATCCACCTTGCGAAGAACTATCGCCGTGCGTGAAGTGTTGTAAATCTTCAGGCGTGGGTAGAGTGTGCCATCCTCGCCCTCGACATTGAATGTGAAGTGCTCCTCGCCAGCCTCCTGTCGTGCCAGACCACCGAAGCGCTCCTCATCGGTCGAGAGGACAACCTCATACTTGCCAGCCTCGTGAACAGGCAACTCATAATCGGGAATTGCCGCAGTTGGGTGCCAGTTGAATACGAAGATAAGGTCACGATGCGAGTAGACCATAGTCTTGTTCTCCTCATCCATCAAGAGGTTATATGGGTAGCCATCCGAAAGAATCTTCCTATCCTTAACAAGTTCAATCATAGCCTCATCGAAGTCTGCAAGGTAGGCGTAACGCAGGAAGCCATTGTCACGCAATGACCACTGGCGGCGCGCATAGCCATACGACCAGCCATTGCCCTCGCGTGGGAAGTCAATCCACTCGGGGTGACCGAACTCGTTACCCATAAAGTTAAGGTAAGCCTCACCGCCCGTTGTGATGGTCAGGAGGCGAATCATCTTATGCAGAGCCATACCTCGGTCAACCACCATACTCTCGCAAGCGCGGTCCATCGAGTCATACATCAACTTATCCAACAAACGGAACGCAATGGTCTTGTCACCCACCAACGCCTGATCGTGCGACTCGGCATAGGCGACAGTCTTGACCTCGGGCAGACGATTGGTCATAATGCTCCACATCTCCCAGATGTTCCAATCCTCGTCAGGAATATCCTTCAGCAACTTAATCCAGAAATCGGGGATAGCCATACCCAGACGATAGTCGAAGCCAACACCGCCATCGTCAATCTTACAGCACATACCAGGCATACCGCTCACATCCTCGGCAATGGTCACTGCCGTTGGGCGGAAGTCGTGCACAAGGCGGTTGGCAAGCGTAAGGTAGGTCACAGCATCCAAATCAACGCCCTCGTCGAAGAACTTGTCGCGGGTGTCGAAGTCGGTGTAGCCACGATGGTAGTAGAGCATAGATGTCACGCCATCGAAACGGAAACCATCGAAGTGGTACTCGTCGAGCCAGTATTTCACATTCGAGAGGAGGAAGTGCTCCACACCACCCTTTCCGTAGTCGAAGACCATCGAATCCCAATATTTCTGATAACCAGCCTCGCCCTGCTTCGAGTAGTGATAACCCGAGCCGTCGAGGTCGAGGATACCCTCGTTCTGATTCTTCACATAGTGGGCGTGAACGATATCCATAATCACAGCAATGCCCATCTTGTGCGCTGCATCGATGAGCGCCTTCAACTCCTCGGGCGTACCGCAACGAGATGATGGAGCGAAGAAGTTGGCCACATGGTAACCGAAAGAGCCGTAGTAAGGGTGCTCGGCAATAGCCATCAACTGCACGGCGTTATAGCCCGCCTTCTTGATGCGGGGCAAAACCTTCTTGGTGAACTCCTTATATGTGCCGACCTTGGGCTCCTCCTGCGACATACCAACATGTGCCTCGTAAATCAACAGGTCGCCCACCTGCGAGATATCGAACTTCTTGTTCTCCCACTTGTAAGGCTTCTCGGGATTCCAGAATTGAGCCGTATAGTTTTTGGTATGCTCATCCTGCACCACTCTTGTGGCATAGGCAGGGATGCGGTCGTGCCAGCCATTCTTGCCGTGGATATGAAGTTTATAGAGCGAACCGTGAGTGAGCAGATGACCATACATCGCGTGAGGCAAAAAGATGCTCCACACGCCATCGCGATTCTTATCCAGACGCAACTGCGTACGCTGCCAAGAGTTGAAATCACCGAAGATAAAGACATCGTAGGCCTCGGGCAGCCACTCTCTGAACCACCAGCCATCCAGCGCAGCGTCCCACTGCCAGCCGAAGTAGCGGTAGCCGTTGGCATAATCTACAATCGTGCCGCTCTGCTGCTCGATGGCCGCCATACGAGCCTTGTAGCGATTGTGACGATCCTCAATTTTATCGGCCACTGGGTGCAACCACTCGTCGCGCTCGACCATCGGTAACATCTTCATTTGATTATCCATAACTGCTGTTTTTAACTTTTTATACACAAATATACAAAATATTTCGTTATCTTTGTCGGAAATTGTAAGAAACAATTATAATATTAACTATTAAATAACTAAAAAACTATGTTTAAAGGACAACCAAAAGGTTTGTACGCCTTGGCTCTTGCCAACACTGGTGAGCGTTTCGGCTACTACACCATGCTTGCGGTATTCGCACTCTTCCTGCGCGCCAACTTCGGTCTGGATGCGGGCGTAGCGGGAGCAATCTACTCTACCTTCCTCGGTTTGGTATATTTTATGCCTCTCATCGGTGGTATCTTGGCTGACAAGTTCGGCTTCGGTAAGATGGTAACAAGCGGTATCTTCATTATGTTTATCGGTTACTTGTTGCTCTCGTTCCCACTCGGTGGCGACACATTGGCTATGGTGGCTATGCTCGGCGCATTGCTCTTCATCAGCATCGGTACTGGTCTTTTCAAGGGTAACTTGCAGGTAATGGTGGGTAACCTCTACGACGATCCAAAGTATGCTGACAAGCGTGACTCGGCGTTCTCAATCTTCTATATGGCTATCAACATCGGTGCTTTGTTTGCACCTACTGCAGCCGTTAAGATCAAGGAGTGGGCAGAGACTTCACTCGGCTTCTCTGGCAACGACGCTTACCACTTCTCATTCGCTGTGGCTTGCGTGGCATTGATTGCTTCAATCGCTATCTACTACATCTTCCGTCCTACTTTCCGCCATGTAGAGGGCGGCGCAAAGAAGAAGGGCGAGGAGGCACAGGTGGTTGATACACTCACTCCAGAGCAGACAAAGGCTCGTATGACCGCTCTGTTCCTGGTGTTTGCCGTTGTAATCTTCTTCTGGATGGCTTTCCACCAGAACGGTTTGGCTCTTACATACTTCGCTGATGAGTTCACACAGAAGTCATCAGAGGGCTTGCAGAGCATGGCATTTAATGTATGGAACTTGGCTCTTATCATCGTGGCTGTTTATGCTGGTTTCTCTATCTTCCTCGGT
>JAFYOF010000208.1 GCA_017560305.1 Alistipes sp. | reverse complement strand
GAAGGCCTCGCCTCCGGCCTCCCGACCGACCTCGCCGCCCAGGACATCCGCGAAGCCATCTACCACCTCGGCAGCATCGTCGGCGAAATCTCCACAGATGAGGTTCTGGGTAATATTTTTGCTAATTTTTGCATCGGAAAGTAACCCAGGATTAACAACAATTACAAAATATCACTATTGATTATAAAGGCGTTGATTATCAGCGCCTTTTCTTTTTGCTATATGACTAATATAGGTCTAATATAGTCGTTTTTTAGCTCATTTTTGTACCTCATTTGTACCGCGATACTAAAACCACCACTTTGTGGTTGGCAAGGTGATGGAGAATGTTGACAATGGTTTACAATAGTTGACGATAGTTGACAAAATACAGGAGAAATGAAAATTAAAAACGATGTAAAAATGGCAACAAGCAGTATTAGAATTACAAAGATTTGTCAATGGTGCGGTGTGGAATTCGAAGCTCAAAAAGTATCCACAAAGTATTGTTCCCACCGTTGTGCTAATCTCGCCTACAAACAAGCAGTGAGAGATAAAAGAGTAAAGCAGGCTGAAGCAGAAACTCTATCAATCAAATTGGAGAAGCCAATAGAAAATGTTAAGGACAAAGAGTATCTATCATTTGCCCAAGCAGGGAAACTATTAGGGCTATCTCGTCAAGCTGTATATAATATGGTTAAAGCGGGGAACCTCAAAGCATCAAAGATTAGTAGTAGATTATCATTTATCAAACGAACGGATATAGATGCTATGCTTGAGAATAAACCATACAAAACTTTACACCCAAAAGATTCAGCACCCATCATAGAGTTCTACACCACAACTGAGGTTAAGGAAAAATACAACATTCAGGAGTCGTGGTTATACAAAATTGCGAAGGAACATAATATCCCTCGCACATTCAATCGTGGCAAGACATATTGGAGCAAGAAACATATCGACTCCTACTTTGCAAAGAAAGCCCCTGATGTGAGCATTACCGAATGGTACAGCGTTGCCGAGTTGCAAGAGAAGTTCGGAATGACGCTCTCGGCAATCTACACCTTCGTTTACAAAAATGTAATCCCCAAGCGCAAAGAGGGCAAGATGGTCTATTACTCGAAAAAGCACTTCGACATAGCCAAAGGTATTGCCACGCCCGAAGAGCCACAATACTACAGCATACCCGAAGCGATGGAGAAATTCAACCTCACGCGTGATCAGCTATATCACTATGTGAAGTATCACAACATCACTCGCATCAAGGTTGGCAAATACACCAAAATAAGTAAGTCTGAACTTGACGAGTTTCTTGCACCGCCACAAATCAAAAAATAATTGTGGTGGATATGTCGGTTATTCTCGGGTGAGTTGTTCCACCATTGAATAACCGCGTTCCTTTGCTTTCAGAAAAAATATTTAACTCATTAATAATTAAGGATTATGTTACACACTTGTACAAAAGTTACCCTTCGTCAGAGAGAAATCACCAACGGTCGTATCTCGCTTTATCTGGATTACTATCCAGCAGTTCGGCATCCTGAGACAATGATAATGTCCCGTCGTGAGTATCTTGGCATATACATCTACGCACGCCCGAAAAACGAAATGGAGCGAGAGTTTAACAACGATATGCTGATGAAAGCAGAAGCAATACGTTGCATCAGAGTACAGTCATTAATCAATGAGGAATTCGGCTTCCTTGACAAGAACAAGATGAGAGCTGACTTCCTGGAATATTTCAGGAAGAAGATGCACAACAAAGACCACAAATGGAAGGTTGTATATAACCACTTTTACAACTTTGTCAATGGCAAATGTTCTTTTGGTGATGTAACTGTTGATTTGTGCAAAAAGTTTAGAGAGTATCTTTTGAGTGCCAAACAACTAAAGCACTCCAAACACCCTGTATCTCAGAATTCTGCGTCTGCCTACTATTCCACATTCCGAGGCTTGCTGAAAATAGCATACATAGAGAAGATGTTCAAAGAGAATCTGAATGATTATCTTGAGAAGATTGATTGCCAAGACACCAAAAGGGAATATCTCACTCTCGATGAGGTAAAGCGACTTGCTGCAACACCTTGTAAGATACCGGTATTAAAGGCAGCCTCTCTCTTCTCGTGCCTTACGGGACTACGTATCAGCGATATTCTCAATCTTCAGTGGTCTGACTTTGGGTTAGCACCCGATAGAGGCTATTGCATCCGAATACGCACACAGAAGACCAAGACTGAAGCGACACTGCCTATCAGCTACGAGGCATATGAACTTTGTGGCGAGGTAGGAACTGGCAAAGTGTTTAAGGGACTAACAAGGAGTATGATCAATTATCCACTCAAGCATTGGTTGGCCGAAGCTGGGATAGAAAAGCACGTAACATTTCATTGCTTTAGGCACACCTTTGCGACGTTACAGATTGCAGCCGGAACAGACATCTATACGGTGAGCAAAATGCTGACCCATCGCAACGTTTCAACAACCCAGATTTACGCAGAACTGGTGAACGAGAAAAAACGCGAATCAGCCAATAGAATCTCACTGAAATAGAGAAAAATTGAGCCCAAATGAAAAATTTTCTAAAAAAATCAACTTTTTTTTCGACAATGAAATACAAGTGAATACAAATATACTATCATCAAATACAAATATGGTGT
>JAFYOF010000023.1 GCA_017560305.1 Alistipes sp. | reverse complement strand
CGTCTATAAGCAATTCTGACATACGCTCCAAAAGGAACGCAGCAAAGTCAGGTTCAACATAGACGACAAACAGAAGGGCCAGGCTTTCATCAATTAATATATGTCCCGAAGTCTCATCACGAATAACAAGATCCTCCTTATCGATGCTGTATATATTTGACAGAGCTGTAATCCAATGATGGAATGCTATCCGAAACTCTTGTACACTGTGACGCCGCTCGTCTCCACGACTACGGATAAAGTGTGTAGCATCGAAATATGTGAGGCCGTTATTCGGTGATTCTCCGAAGAGAAGTTCGGGGAATTCCCTGTAACGAATTATTCTACAAGGAACCTTTTCAATCTTCATTTTATCTCTTCATTTGATATTAAAATTTGTTGCCTAATCGTGTAATTTTTTTGCAATTGCGGGTGTAAAGTTAATAATAATCAGGCATTTTCCATTCATTAAAAACCTTCTTTTTTGTTGATTATCAAGATGTTGCGAGAGTTTTCCTTATTCACAATAAATCTTTGTGGTTGGTTGTAAATTAGGCCGATATAGTAAAAATCGGTATTCACAATTTAACACCTAAAACTTTCTCAAAAATTTTTCTCTACTCTTTCAAAAAAGAGTGAAAATGACAACTTCGGACAACACTTTTAACGGAGAATTGCTATCTAGCATCTTCCGAACATCGAAGAAAACCATACAGGAATATGTGCGAGAAATCGAGCGAAACAATCGTTATCGTTCGGTTCGTGGAGATATAGAATCGGGCTACATTCTCGATGACCGTTCCAAACTTATCGACCTCTATGATGCTTGCCTCCAGCAGGACGCTCATATCCGCTCCGTAATCGAGACTTTGGAGAGCCAAATTCTGGGTGACAGGTATATGCTTGCACGCATTAACGAGAAGGGAAAATACATCAAGGATGTGCAGAACACCCAGAAGATTCAGGGCTCACAGTTCGATAAGGTCATCAAGGGCATTGTAGAGTCGAAACTATATGGCTACACATTGTTGGAGATTATGCCTACCATCGACCCGAAGACTGGGAAACTTGCAGAGGTAAACAGCATCGAGCGTCGTAACGTACTCCCTGACCAGAAGGCGGTACTCAAGCGTCAAGGCATCTGGGAGCCTCATTGGGATTTGCGTAATCCTGCCTACCAGCGCAACTATGTGCTTATATCATCAGGTGATCTCGGACTCTTCTCTGCAACAACGCCACTTATCCTTGCCAAGAAGTTTACCGTAGCTAACTATGTGAACTTCTCTCATACCTATGGTCAGCCCATTATTCACGGCAAGACCGTATCGGAGAGCAATGCCGACCGCAAGCGATTGGCTAACGAGATCGCCAATGCTGCACAGAACAAGGTTGTGGTAACGGGCATCGAGGATGAGGTAGATATCAAGACCTTCACGATGTCTAACTCGGAGAAGATATACACAGGTCTTATTGAGTTTGTAAATAGCGAGGTAGCAAACCTCGTGCTGGGTTCGGAGTCAATGGCAGGTGGCATGCAGTCTTATGTGGGTTCAACGAAGGCTCATCAGGATATCTTCCGTGAGCGTATCGAGGTCTATCGCCGTTACATTGAGAACATAATGAATGAGGAGATTGTGCCTCGCCTTGTGGCTATGGGTTATATCCCTGCAGGGTTGGAGTTCAAATACTCGAACCGTATCGAGATGAACAATGAAGACCGAATCAAACTTTACGCGCTCATCACGGATAAGTATGAAGTATCTGCCGATGAGATTGAGAAGGAGTTCGGCATCAATGTAGGTAAGCAACTCAATGTGCAGATAGGTGCTGTGGGAAGCACTATGCCAGGCAGTAGCCATAATGACCGCGGTGTGATGACTGATGAGGAGTATTACCGCCGTTACGGCAGGCAACGAGGCTCGCAGGTGGCAAATTTTCTTCTGGGAGCGAAGTCGTAGCCCAACTTTCGCTCCCTAATGTAGAGGCAAAAGGGCAAGAGAGTGAAACGCAGAGGGAGTATAAGGTCATTCTAGATGCTTTCCGCAGGCTTATCCATAACTGGGAAAACAGTGCCGAGCGTGAGGACATCATCGAGGACATCATTTCCCATAGATGCTTGTTCCTAATAGACCGAGCATTGAGAGGTTTGGCGTTGGACTTTGATGAGGCATTGAGCATACTGCGTAATCACAATAACTTCACAACAGAGCGTGAGAGGCGGCAGCACGAAATTCTCGTAGCCGCCATCGATAACCTCATTGACTTTGCAGCAGCCGAGGAGATAACAATGATAAACGAACTACCCGAAGAGGTTGATGAGGAGTGCTTGCTCGACTATGAAACAATCTGTGAGCAATATAACCTCACCTATGCTGAGGCAGAGAATGAGCAAGTTCTCTTTGCAGCAAAGATGACTGCGTGGTGGATGGCTGTAAATGCCGAGTCTGTTATTACATATATGACGCAGGGGGACGAGCGCGTGCGCCCGTGGCACCTGTCCCTCGAAGGAGTATCTTACCGCAAGTCGGAGTTCCCGGCAGAGTTGATACCGCCCATCGAATGGGGATGCAGGTGCTATCTTATTGCAAATGGCTTTGCGGGAGTGCGAGCCTCATTGAGTATAGACAAGTGTCGCTCGATGGTTGATCCTGTATTCCGCGAGAGCCTTGCAACGGGTGGCAGAATCTTTACCGATGCACATCGCTACTTTGACAAGCCACGGCCTGAGTTTGTACAGAAGATTGTCAAACGCCTGAAATCGAGGTTCTATGAGCAAGATAACGATTGATCAGTTCTGTGCCCAGTGGCGAAACGGTAACTACCGAATGTTGGGGAGCAAACTCTTCTACAATGCCCAGGACTTTGTTACGGCGGCGGGTGAATATGCCAAACAGCAGTTTCAATCCTCTTTTGAGCGTGGTGGTTTCAACGGCAGTAAATGGCCTGCCCGCACATCAAAGTGGGGAAAGAAGTTTACGCACCCGACAATGATTGACACGGGTACGCTTTCAAGGAGCATCAAAGGTGAGCGAGGCCGTTCGTTGGAGTTTGGTAAGCTCCACGGTAAAGGAGGTTTTCGCCGCACTACACACTACGATATTTGGACTACGGAGGTTAGTTCATACATCAGAGGTAAGCGTGGAAAGAAACGAGGTAAGTATAAAAACTACGCTGCGGTGCATAACACGGACCCGAAATTTGGACTATACACTGTGAACCAATACTCATCACGCCGCCCCGTGCATCGTCAGTTTATCGGTTTCTCACCCAACATTGAAGACCACATCAACAGCCTTGTAGATATGATTTTTGAAGGATTTCCGAAATGATAAAAGATAAACATAACAAACCGCAGACAGAGGAGCCGACTCCTCCCGTGGATAGTGTTCCCGAGAAGGTATCCGAAAACCCTTTCGTGAATATGTACGATGCTGTGCGTCGTGCTATCCTCACCGTGCGTGAAGACCCCGATGACCCTACATCACCACCTCTCTTTAAGACCATCGCTCTCGACAACGGTCAGTTCACTCGTCTTATCCGTAGTGAGAACTTGGAGTATGAGATT
>JAFYOF010000207.1 GCA_017560305.1 Alistipes sp. | reverse complement strand
TGCTGGATAATTTGGGCTATGATGATATTCTCTGGATTGACCTTCTCTCGCCATCAATCAAGGAGCAGAAGGCCGTGGAGAACTTTATGGAGGAGAGCCTCCAGACACGCCAGCAGGTCGAGGAGATTGAGTCAACCTCAAAGTATTCGGAGAACGAAAACTCAATCATCTCGAACACCAACTTCTTCGTGCCGCAGGGCGACTCGTTCTCGGTTGAGCCTGTGTCGTTCATCCTCTCGAATGAGGGTGTGCTGGTGTCGATGCGTGGCACCGAGTCGCGCACATTCCGTGAGGCGGAGAAGCGCCTGCAGATGAACTACCGAGGCTACTCGACTGGTTATCACATCTTTATATCGCTGCTTGAGGTGCGCATCGACTTCGATGCCGACCTTGTGGAGTTTGTGGCGAAGCAGGTTGCGGCGTTGAGCAAGGACATCAACACCGAGGACACCATCGACAAGACTGTCATCCACCGCATCAACGAGTTGCAGGAGAATACGATGGTCTTGCGTGAGAACATCTTCGACCGACAGCGAATCCTCTCGAGCATCCTGCGCTCGGAGCGCTTCCCCAACGATATCTATCCACGCCTGCAGTTGATGATCAAGGATGTGAACTCGCTCATCAACCACGCCGACTTCTCGTTCCAGCGACTGGACTATATCCAGGACTCGGCGCTGGGCTTGATTAACATCGAGCAGAACGAGATTGTGAAGATCTTCTCGGTGGCGGCGGTTATCTTCCTCCCCGCGACACTCATCGCGAGTATCTATGGTATGAACTTCAAGTTTATGCCCGAGCTGAACTGGCTGTGGGAGGTTGGCGGCCTCACCATCCCGCTGGGATATATCTTCGCCATCTTCCTGATGGTGCTCGCCTCGGGCGTGACCATACTCTACTTCAGGTATAAGAAGTGGTTGTAAAAATGATGGCTACCCTGCGAAAGGATAGCCATCAATTTTTTTACAAACTCACGCTACTTAAATGTTTGAGTAAATGTTGTTGTGAATGTCTCTCCGTTTGTTGTAAGTTCCAATGTAAAGGTGTATTTACCAGGAGTGGCAGGAGAAGAGGTAAAATGAATAATAGGCTTCCTTAACGATATCAACTTTGAGTTTTCTCTTCCAATCTCAGAAAGCAAATATGTATGAAGAATTTCTCCCGTTGACGCACTATCTACTATTTCAGGCTTTTCACAACTTTCAGGATATTCATAACCATTTTGAATAAACTCCCAAAATGATCCAAATTTAAGTTTTACAATATCATCCAATGGCTCTCCTGCGAGATGCTCGTCATCAAAATCGGAATGACACGACATTGTAATCTTATCGAATGGATATGCTAAAGCAGGACTGTTTATTTTAAAGGTATATCCCGTATATGAAGTATCTCCATAGAGGTTGCTGAAATACGAATGTCGCTCTTTCTCGGCATTTTGGCTTGCATTAATAAATGACTCCACAAACTCAATTATACCCGTATTGTTGCCATCCAATGCCTCACCCTGTCTTACCGACATTGCATTTATAAACGCATATGTTGATATCAAATATGATGTTTGTTGAGTTTCACTATAAACATCATTATCGCTATTTTTGCAGCTACATAAAACGAGTGCCGCTAATACAAATAATATAAATCGTTTCATAGTTGTGTTTATTTTCTTATGTTGGTAACCATAGTTACATTATATTGATAGTTGCCATTTGCCACATCAGAACGAGTCGATACAGGGTCTGGATATTCTGGACCTTCTTTGCAGTTAAAAACATTGCTCAAGAAAGGCTTATTGGTCAAAAAAAACAACCATCATCCATACCATATTCACCCAATTGGTGGCAACGACCTCTCAACTGCACCTCTTGTGGAGGGGATTTTCAAGTCGGGAATAATCTTGTTAAGATAATGAAAGGCTTCGCTCTGCGTCACTTCGTGAGTCATCACCTCTGGCTGTTTTGGCTCATCGGTTAAATTGCTTGAACATCCCGTAATAATACAAGCTGTTATTGCAAGCAATAAATGAAATAAATACTTTCTCATAACTTGTACATTTTTAGGTTAATACTTAAGGTGCAATTTCGACCTTCTCGTCTGCAAGTTACTTAATATTTGTGAAATATGCAAAAAAATCTTGATGTTTTTTGCTTCGCCACCCGCCCGCCGCCAAAGATACGGGCGTTATGCCCGTCTTACATTTTTTTGTCGCGCAAGATTATCTTCGGGAGCGGGGGGGTGACGCGCAAAGCGCGTTACGCTCCCGAAGATACGCCTCGTTATGAGGCGTATTTGTACTGATATATAATGAAAAAGGTCGCCCGCAAGCGACCTTATTTATCGAATGTTTATTCCCTTTAATCCAGTTCCTCCTCGTCGAAGTAAAAGCCATCCATCAGGGCGTCTATCTCGCGGCGCTCCTTCTTTGTGGGGCGACCCGTGCCGCGCTCGCGGAATACGAATACGGTCTCGCGTGGTACGGTGAGCTTGTCCAGTTCCTCCTGAGGGGTGATGTTGAGGCAGTACTGGGGCACATTCTTCGCGCCTTGACGACTTGATACCAGCTCCAGCACCTTGTACTGATATGTCACGGGCATCTTCTTCACCGAGATGATGTCGCCCTCCTTCACCTCGCGCGATGGCTTGGCGTAGGCGTTGTTGACCATCACGCGGTTGTTGCGGATGGCGTCGGCGGCATCAGAGCGGGTCTTGAAGACACGCACCGCCCAGAGGTATTTATCTAATCTTACATCCATTTTCTGCTACTTTATATAGGTTCTTACAGCATCCGCCACGCGCTCACCATCGAGTGCCGCCGAGACGATGCCTCCAGCATATCCAGCACCCTCGCCCGATGGGAACAGACCATTGATTTCGGGGTGCATAAGTGTCTCACTATCACGAGGTATGCGCACTGGTGTCGAGGTGCGTGACTCCACGCCCACCACAATCGCATCGGGGGTCACATATCCCCTCATCTTCCTGTCAAATGATGCAATTCCCTTACGCAGTGCCGATGCCATAAAGTCGGGCATCCACTTATCCAGACGCGAACAGCACAAGCCTGGGATGTAGGATGTCTGCGGCAACGATGTCGAAGCCCTGCCCGCCACAAAGTCCGAAACTCGCTGCGCTGGGGCAACCTGCTTGTCGCCACCATACTTGCGGGCCGACTCCTCCAACTGCTGCTGGAAGACGAGTCCCGCCAACGCTCCGTGCTCCGCCTCAAGGTGCGCAAAATCCTCCACTCTGACCTCGGTCACAAGACCCGAGTTAGCCCATCGCGAGTTGCGACCGCTGGGCGACATACCATTCACCACCGACTGCGCCGCATCGGTCATCGCAGGCACGATGAAACCGCCAGGGCACATACAGAACGAGTAGACGCCGCGTCCTTCCACCTGATTCACAAGTGAATAGGCCGCCGCAGGGAGATACTCGCCGCGCTCGGGCTGATGATACTGGATGGAGTCGATGAGTCGCTGTGGGTGCTCGATACGCACACCCATAGCAAAGCCCTTCGCCTCAAGACGCACGCCGTCGTTGTAGAGCGTGTGGTAGATGTCCTTCGCCGAGTGACCCGTAGCGAGCACCACCGCCGCGCCCTCGATGAGTTTATCGCCCACCCATACGCCCTCGATGCGGTTGTGCTGGTGGTCAATCTTGAAGCCCGTAACCTTGCTTGAGAAGTGAATCTCGCCACCCGAATTTACGATTGTCGAGCAGATGTTCGAGATGATGCGTGGCAGTTTGTCGGTACCGATATGTGGGTGCGCCTCGTAGAGAATCTCGGGCGTAGCACCGTGATATACAAGCGTTTGCAACGCCTTGTTATAGTCGCCGCGCTTCTTGCTGCGCGTGAAGAGTTTACCATCAGAGAATGTGCCCGCACCACCCGCGCCAAAGGCGTAGTTTGAGTCGGGGTCGATGTCGAGGTTGCGGTTTATAAGGGCGATGTCGCGCTTACGCGGCAGCACCTCCTTGCCTCGCTCCAGAAGGATGGGCTTGAGACCCAACTCGACAAGGCGCAACGCGGCAAACAGACCCGCAGGGCCCGAGCCGACCACCACCACCTCGGTAGAGTGACTCACATCGGGGTAGTCGAAGTGTATAGGCTGGGGCTGCTCGTCGGTGTCGATGAAGATCTCCACCGTGAGGTTTACCTTTACGGGTGTGCGTCGCGCATCAATCGAGCGCTTCACCACCCTCGCCAGCGCCACATCGCTACGCTTGACGCCCGCCTGCCTTGCCGCCAGCGAGGTGTACAACTCGGCATCCGCCGCCTGCTTGGGCGATAGTTGCAGTGTGATGGTTTTTGACATATCTCGTGTATTTTATTCTCTTTTCTATGGGCCTTCAGACCCTCATACATTATGCAAATTTAGTCAAAAAAAGCGAAAAATCTGCTTGTCATCATTCATTATTCCGTTGTGTGGCTGCCCTCCTCGGTTTGGCGGCTGACGCTCAGGAGCATACCGATGCCGATGGAGGTGAACAGCAGCGACGAGCCGCCGCGCGAGATGAGGGGCAGGGTCTGACCCGTCTCGGGGATGATGTTCACGGTCACCATAATATGCAGCAGCGCCTGACCCGTTATCATCAGCGCAATGCCCAGCGCCAGCATCGAGGGGAACTTCTTGGGGCACTTCTCGAAGATGTCGATAGCACGGAAGAAGACCCACAGATACAGCACCAGCAGAAGCATAGCCATCACACAGCCGTACTCCTCGGCGAAGAATGCGAAGGCGTAGTCGCTCTCGGGGTGAGTCATCTCGACGCGCACGGCGCTCTGACCCGCTCCGCGACCCATAATGCCGCCCTTATGGATGGCAATCATAGAACGCTCGGTGTCGGTCAAATCCTTCGCCATAACCTCGGTGCGGTCCTGCGTCCAGAGCATCCACCAGGTGGAGAGACGACCCTGAGCGGTATCGCCACGGCCAAGTCCGAGACCTAAAATAATCAGCAGAGCCGATGCTCCGACCGCCACGATACGCCCAATCTCACGAAACGAAACACGCCCCAAAAAGAGCATCGCAAGCGAGATTGCGCCTACCAGCACAGCCGATGAGGTGTGGGCGGGGAGGATGACTGCGCAACTGATTATTATAGGCAGCAGCAGCGGAATCGTGCCCTCGCTGATGATGCGCCTCTGCTTATCCTCGCCCCAGCGCCAGAACATAAGCGTGGGGAGGATTCTCATCTGGTCGATTTTATCCTGTCTCACGGCGAGCGCCTTGGCAAGATACATCACCGTACCCAGCTTGAGCAACTCCGAGGGCTGGAACTGAAAGCCGAAGATGCTAATCCAGCGAGCCGCATCGTTGGTCTTGACACCGACAACATACGCCAGCAGCGTCAGCGCAATGCCCGCCAGATAGACCCAGAAGGCCCACGAGCGGTAGCGCTTGGAGTTGATGCGGTGGAAGAAGAGGATGGCACCCACACAGATGCCGAGCATAATAAGCTGGCGGCGCAGAAAAGCGGTCGTAGAGGAGCCCGAGTTGGGCATATAGGCCATCTTGGCGGTCGAAGAGTAGACCACCAGCACTGAAATCACCATCAGCGCGATGATGATAATCCACAACACTCTGTCTCCGCCAAACAAGCGCTTCAGCGTCTCGCCAAAGCCGCCCTGAGGGAATCTGTCATAGCGCACAGCAACATCGTCCTGCACGGATGATTGCGCAGGCTGGGATGAAGCGTTGCGAGGCTCGTTATGCTCTGTCATAGTATTATTTGTTTTTACCTTCGTGGGCGGGGGTGATGCGCAAAGCGCCTTACGCCCACGAAGATACAGCCGGAAGGCTGCTCTTGTTTTCCACTTTATTTAGAGTACATTCTCCTTTACCCACTCCTTGAAGAGCTCGCCGCGGTGCTCGTAGTTCTTGAAGAGGTCGAAGCTTGCGCAGGCTGGCGAGAGCAGAACAACATCGCCCTCAACGGCTGCGCCGCGTGCCGCCTGCATAGCCTCATCAAGTGATGAGCAGCTGATGACCTGAGGCACTATGTCGCTGAACTCACGAATAAGTTTCTCGTTGTCCAAACCCATACAAACCAGGCACTTAACCTTCTTCTGGGCAAACTCCTTTAGGGGCGTGTAATCGTTACCCTTGTCCGTACCGCCCGCAATCCACACCACGGGGCGGGTCATACTCTCCAGCGCATACCACACCGAGTCGACATTTGTGGCCTTCGAGTCGTTAATCCACTTCACGCCATCCTTCTCGCCCGCAGGCTCAAGGCGGTGCTCAACGGGGCTGAAGTCGTAGATTGACTGCGCCACCTGCTCCTCGCTAACGCCCGCCGCAAGGGTCGCCAGCGCCGCCGCCATAGCGTTGTAGGTGTTGTGCAGACCCGCAATCTTCATCTTTGAGGTGGAGATGGTCACGCTGCGCTTGCCCACCGTAGCGGTGAACTCCTCGCCATCGAAGAAGCCATCGCCCGCACCACTCGCCACAGCCGCCTTCGCTGCAAATGGGAGCTGGCGCATACGGAAATCGTACTTATCCGAAGCAAGCTCCGCCGCAATAACCTCATCATCAGCCGAATAGACGAAGTAGCACTGCGAGTGCTGGTTGCGTGTGATTCGCATCTTGGAGTCAACATAGTTCTGGAAGCAGTAGTCGTAGCGGTCGAGGTGGTCGGGGGTGATGTTCATCAACACACCGACATCGGCACGGAAGTCGTACATTCCATCCAGCTGGAACGAACTCAACTCAAGCACATACCAGTCGAACTGCCCGGTAGCCACCTGATAGGCGAAGCTCTCGCCGATATTGCCGCCCAGAGCCACATTCACGCCCGCGTCACGCATAATCTTGTAGATGAGCGAGGTTGTGGTGGTCTTGCCGTTTGAGCCCGTGATGCAGATGGTGCGCGCCTTGCCCATATAGCGTGAGGCAAACTCCATCTCGGAGATGACAGGCGTACCCTGCTCGCGCAGAGCCTTCACCACCGCAGCCTTCTCGGGGATGCCCGGCGACTTGATGACCTCGTCGGCCGAGAGGATGCGCTCCATAGTGTGCTGACCCTGCTCCCACTCAATACCCCACTCGTCGAGGATTTTTGCGTAGCGCTCTGCCACCTTGCCCATATCGGTGAGGAAGACATCGAAGCCCTTCTTCTTGGCAAGCACCGCCGAGCCATAGCCGCTGATGCCGCCACCCAAAACTACTATCTTTTTCATCTTTTATATTTTCTTATCTTGTCTTTTCTTTTCAAAAATCACAGAGAACGAGGAATTTTGAGGCTGGTCGCAGGGCGAGAAGCGGAGTTTACTTGAGGTAAATGAGCATTCTCGCACCAGTCAGATGCCAAAATTACCGTTCTATGTATTTTTTATCGCATCTTAAGTGTTACCAATGTAAAGGCGCAGAGCAGGAGCGAAACGATGAAGAATCGCATCACAATCTTGGTCTCGAACAAGCCCTTTTTCTGGTAGTGGTGGTGCAGAGGCGACATCAGCAGGATGCGCTTGCCCTCGCCGTACTTGCGCTTGGTGTACTTGAAGTAACCCACCTGAACCATCACCGAGACAGCCTCAGCCAGGAACAGACCGCACATCAGCGGCAAGAGCAACTCCTTGCGGATGCAGAGCGCGAATACCGCGATGATACCGCCGATTGAGAGTGAGCCCGTGTCGCCCATAAAAATCTGCGCAGGGAACGAGTTATACCACAAGAATCCCATCAGAGCGCCCACCATAGCGGCTGCAAAGACAACCAGCTCGGCACTCTCGGGGATATACATAATGTTCAGATAATCAGCATAGATGATGTGTCCCGAGAGGTATGCCAGCACTCCCAGAACGATGACAATAGGCACCGACACCATCGAGAGCAGACCATCCAGTCCGTCCGTGAGGTTTGCGCCATTCGACACCGCCGTAACCACGAAGATAGCCACGCCGATGTAGAGCAGCCAGGTGAGGATATCCACACCGCCCACCAGCCAGCCGTAGTCGAACTCGTTGTCCTTGACAAATGGGATGGTGGTCTTGGTGGTCTTCTGTGGCGTTGGGCTCATCACCGTGCGCTGGGTCTGTGTGACGATGGTCTGACCATCCTCATCGAGGTAGATGGTCTCGGTAGGTGCAGAGATCTTCTCGCGGATGACAACCTCCTGAGAGAAGCACATCACCACGCCCACGATGATACCCAGACCAACCTGACCCACAATCTTGAACTTGCCCTTCAAGCCATCCTTGTTGTGGCGGAAGGTCTTGATGTAGTCGTCCATAAAGCCCAGCACGCCGAGCCAAACGGTAGAGATAAGCATCAGGATGACATAGATATTGTCCAACTTACCCACCAGAAGCGTAGGCACAAGCACCGCCAGCAGGATAAGCACGCCGCCCATAGTAGGTGTGCCCTTCTTTGAGAGCTGACCCTCAAGACCGAGGTCACGAATCTCCTCGCCAATCTGGTGGCGCTGGAGCAGGCGGATGATGGTGCGACCAAAGAAGATGATGATGAGCAGCGAGAGGATGATTGCCGCCGCTGCACGGAACGAGATGTACTGGAACATACCCGCTCCAGGGAGGTCAAATCGCTCGTCTAACAGACGAAAGAGTGAATAAAGCATATCTAATTTTGAATTTTGAATTCCAAACGCACTGCGCAGCACCTCGCGGTCATCGAAGTGGCGCTTCTCGGTGCCGATAATCTGGTAGGTCTCGTGACCCTTGCCCGCAACGAGGATGATGTCGCCCGCCCTGGCAAGCATCACCGCCGTGCGGATGGCCTGCTCGCGGTCGCTGATGCGAAGCGTGCGTGAGCCTGTCACCGCGCCCGCCTCAACCTGATCGAGAATCTTTTCGGGGTCCTCGGTGCGTGGGTTGTCGGAGGTGTAGATTGCCACATCGGCATCGCGCGAGGCGATGCGACCCATCTCGGGGCGCTTGGTGGCGTCGCGGTCACCGCCGCAGCCGCAGACAACGATAAGTTGCTGACCCTCACGGCGTATGTCGTTAATAGTAGCGATGACATTCTCCAGCGCATCGGGCGTGTGGGCGTAGTCGACAATGGCGGTGATGCCACTCTCGGAGCGCAGAGGCTCGAAGCGACCGCTCACCGAGCGCAGCAGACTCATCGCCTGCAACACCTCGTCACTATTTGCGCCCAGCAGCATAGCCGTGCCATAGACCGCCAGCAGATTGTAGGCGTTGAAACGGCCGAGGAACTGCACCCATACCTCTCTGTCGCATACATCCAGCAGCATACCGTCAAACAGCATCTCCAGCACCTTGCAACGGAAGTCAGCCAGCGCACGCAGCGAGTAACGGCTCACCTGCGCCACGGCATTCTGCACCATCACCTCGCCATTGCGGTCGTCGATGTTCGTAAGAGCAAATGCCCTCTTGGGCAGACCATCGAAGAAGCGGCGCTTCGCCTTGATATACTCGGCAAAGGTGCCGTGGTAGTCGAGGTGGTCGTGCGTGAGGTTGGTGAAGATACCGCCACGAAACTGCAGACCACGAATTCTATCCTGCACCACCGAGTGCGACGACACCTCCATAAAGCAGTAGTCGCAACCCTCGTCTACCATCTCGCGCAGCATTGCGTTCAGGCGGATGGCGTCGGGCGTAGTGTGGGTAGAGGCAATCTCCCTTGAGCCGATGCGGTAGACCACCGTAGAGATAAGTCCCGCCTTGTGACCCATAAGGTTATAGAGGTCGTAGAGGAGTGTGGCAACCGTTGTCTTGCCGTTGGTGCCCGTAACGCCCACCAGCTCCAACTCCTCGGATGGGTAGTCGTAGAAGGCGGCGGCGAGGTCGGCCATAGCGGCGTTGCTATCCTCCACCACAACATAACTTACACCTTCAACCAACTGCTCGGGCAGGGTCTCACACACCACAGCCACAGCGCCACGCTCGATGGCAGAGGCGATGTAGTCGTGACCATCCGACTGCGTGCCTCGCACGGCAAAGAAGCAGTCGCCCGCCGCGACCTTGCGTGAGTCGTAGTTGAGCGCCTGAATGGCTACATCCGACGAGGCGGTGAACTGCACCACAGCGGTTGATGAGAGTAATTCGCTTAATTGTTTCATATCTAATGTTTTCTATTTCAATGTTATGCTAACCGTCGCACCCGACGAGATGCGCTCGCCCGCGCGGATGCTCTGGCTGCGTACCGAGCCCGAGCCCGAGAACCTGACCTTCAGGCCACGGCTCTCCAAAATGTACAAAGCATCCTTCAGACCCATACCCACCACATTAGGCATAGTGCTCTGGTCGCTGATGGTCTGGATGTTGACATTCAGAAGCGTATCGGTGCGTGCCACACCCCAGCCCTCGCGGTCGGTGAATGCCACTCGGGGCGAGAACTTGTCAGCCACCTTGCGCACCGAGGCGATGTTGCCACCCTTGACACGGCGTGGGTGCTGCTCCCGGTCGGCACTCTGCATCTGCTGGTGCCACTGCTTGTCGCGGTAGTAGATGTAGTTCACGATGTCGCGCACCACAGGTCCCGCCAGCGCTCCACCATAGTAGGTGCCGCGTGTACGGCGGTTGGTAAAGATTGAGGTGAAGACCGTATATTTCGGGTTGTCGGCGGGGAAGTATGCCGCCAGCGAGCCCATATAGTAGCCATCGGAATAGGCCGCTCCGCCGCCATCGCCTCGCTGTGCCACCTTCGCCGTACCGGTCTTTGACGCCACACGGAAGGCGGTGGTATCCTTGAAGAAGCCCTTGGTTGTACCCGTGCGGGCAGTCTCAACAAGGCACTCGTTGATAATCTTCAGCGCCTCGGGCGAGCAGATGCGCTCCTCCATAACCTTCACGGGGAACGACTCCACAACCTTGTCGCCACGGCGCAACTCCTTCACCAGTCGGGGCGCAACCATCTTTCCGCCATTGGCCACCGCATTGTAGAGCGTAGCCATACGGATTGGGGGTAACTCGGCAGCGTAGCCATAACCCATATTGGGCAGGGTGTGTGCCGACCACTGGCGTTTGTTGCTGGGGTCGGGAAGGTAAGGGGTCTTCTCCTCCATATCCTTGAAGCCTATGTCCTCGCCCAGATGCAGGCGGTCACGCAGGAACTTGACATAGCGCTCGCGGTCGTTGTTGTAGTTCTCGTAGATAGCCTTGGCGAAGTAGACATTCGACGACTGGGCTGTGGCGGTCTTCATATCAATCTCGCCACCGCAGTTGTGGTCGTCGGTCACCTTCGGGCCGTTCTTGCCCACGATGACTGTCTTGCCGTTCTCGGCATCGTAGCACTGGGTGATGGGCAACTTCATATCCTCGGTCAGGGCGAGCAGCGACACCAGCTTGAAGGTTGAGCCGGGCTCGATGCGGCGGTTGAAGGCGTAGTTGTCCTTCTCATAGTAGACACCGCTCATCTCTGATGTCTCGCCGAGGTTTGCCAGAGCAAGCAGGTCGCCAGTCTGCACATCCATCACTATGACCGTGCCCCAGATAGCCCTCTCGGCAGTCATCTGTCGGCGCAGGGTGGCGTCGGCGATGTGCTGGAGCTCGACATCGAGGGTGGTGATTACATCCAGTCCATCCTCGGCATCGATGCTGTCGCCACGGTGCACCAGCGTAGAGAAGCCGGGGGCGATGCGCTGGCGTAGTTGTATGCCCTGAGTGCCTGCCAGCTGCTCGCTGTAGATATGCTCAAGACCATAGCGGCCACGCTGCTGGCGCTTGTCCGCCTCGCTCACATTTGCCGACACCTTGCCCAGCGTGCGGCGCGCAACCTCGTTGTAGGGGTAGATGCGCGAGTCGATGGGGACACGCTTGTAGGTGAGTCCCAGATTCCAGTTCAGGATGGGATAGGTGCGCAACTCCTGCCACTCGTGGAAGTCCACGGGGCGGGGCAGAATCTGCACGGGCTGGTGGTTGCGGATGGTATCGTAGATGGGAATCTTCTGCAGGTCGGCATTGGTGATGGCATCCCACACACGGCTGAAGAGACCTTGACGCCTTGCCACCGAGTCACGCAGATGCACCAGCTTGATGCTTGAGTTGCGGGCATTGAGCAGCGTGCGGTAGTACTCCCTGGCGGTGCGGTCCTTGAAGAAGTTGCTCAAAAGTTTCGACAACGAGTCGGCGTGGCGCTGGAACAACTCCAGCGAGTCGAAGCCCTCGCTGCCCATATCGAAGTCGATGCGGTAGCGCTGAATGGATGTCGCCAACGGCTCACCTCCGCGCGCAAGGATAGAGCCTCGCAAAGGCTGGATGGTGTCGCGGATGAAGATGCGCTCCTCCAGTTTCTCGGCATTGCCCGAAATCTCGGCACTCAAAAAGAGCACCCACAAAAGACGCAGGATGATACAGATGCCCACCACATTGAACAGAATGTGGAGCGTCTTGGCACGGGTGAACAACTCGTCCTTGATATCTTTTTCGACCTTCTTCTTTGCCATAACTCATTGGGTGTTAATCCTCTACAACCTCTCGGCGGCGGCGTGGCTCCTGCAACGGGATACCTCGGCGCTGAAGCTCCTCGACCACAGCCTGATGGCTGGTGCGGCGGTACAACTGCTCACGCAGACGGATGCTGCGCTCACGCAGGAGTTGCACCTCGCGCTCCATACGCGAGTACTTCATATCGGCGTAGAGCGATGCGAACATAACCATAATACTCACCAGCGACGCCACAGCGATAGCAATCAGGTAGCCATAGTGCTCCTTCACGCCACGGCTCTGGAGGATGTTGCCCGAGAAGAGCTGGTAGAACAGACGCGACCTCTTCAGGCGCTTCTTCGCCTCGGCACGGCGCTCGGCAGCCTCCGCCTCACGCTCCTCGGCCATATCGCGCTCGATGTCCTCCTGCGCCTCGCCACTCTGCACGCGACGCACCTCGTCACGCACCCTGCGGCGGAACTCCTCGTCCTGCTGCTGGCGGAGCAAATCCTCCTCGGTCAGAGGGTTGAAATCATCGTTGGTGGGTATCATAATTCAGTGGCTTAAATGTTTGCCTTGTTAAAGTTTGATTGCTGCACGCAACTTCGCAGAGCGAGAGCGTGGGTTGCGCTCGACCTCCTCGGCCGAAGGAACGACAGCCTTGCGGGTGACAACCTCAAATGGGGTCTCGGCACGACCAAAGAAGTCCTGCTTGATTTTGCCCTCGAAGTTGCCGCTGCGCATAAAGTTCTTCACCAAGCGATCCTCCAGCGAGTGGTAGGAGATGACCACCAGTCGTCCGCCCGGGCGCAGCACCTTGAGTGCCTGCTCAAGAGCCATCTTCAGAGCCTCCATCTCGCCATTTACCTCGATGCGGAGCGCCTGGAAGAGTTTTGTGAGGAACTTTGACTCGTCACGCTTG
>JAFYOF010000206.1 GCA_017560305.1 Alistipes sp. | reverse complement strand
TTGGAGCGTTGTAAGTGTAACTATATTCTGCTTCAGATAATGTTATGTTTGTGCCTGATTCTTTTTTAATTACAGACCAAATTGCGTTTTCAGAATCTGTAAATCTTACAATGGTTTGCTCAAAGGTGTCGGCGTCGGTGGTGCTGCACCAAGTGCTGTTGTTGAGTGAGGTTGGAATCTCAATGCTCTCCTCTTTTGAGCAGGCGAAAAGTGTAGCGGTGGCAATAATAATTGCGCTGAAAATTAGTTTTCTCATAGTTTGATAGATGTTATCTGTTCTTGTATTTAATTTTGTTCTCCTTGCCTCCTCCGAAAACAAATCCGAGTGAAATGCCAGCGTCTGCAAAATTGTTATAGCTGGGAATGATGTTTAAGTAACCAGTGATACGCAGTCGGTCGCAAATCTCAATTCCGATGCGTGGCATAAGGTGGTAATAGTATGAATTATCAATCTTGGGCACATAGTCTCCAGGTATTGAGATGTATAATCCTGTACCTATTCCGACAAAGGGCGAAACTCTTTTCTCTTGAGCAAAATTGTAGTCGGAAATGATGTTGAAACTATTGCCACTCCCTCCAGCAACGGCTATTCCATCCACGCAGGCTCTCGCTCCAATATCCCAGTGCTGTGGAAAGTTATATCGAAGTTCGACTGCGCCCGATGCGAAGGAGTTCAGAGTTCCGACATTTAGCTCTATCTCAAAATGCTTGACTACTCTTTTGGGGTTTTGAGCAAATAGAGCGGTCGCAGAGAGCAGGATGATGAAAATTAGTGATAGCTTTCTCATAATTTTATGTTTACACACTATACAAACGATATAAATTGCGGTGTAGTATGCCGCCGCTGTAAAAAATCAATTTATTTGTTGCCGCCGCCGAAAGCAACGCCGAGCGAGACCATAAAGTCTGATTTTTTGAAATTGTAGATGTTGGTGGTGATGGTAAGGCGTATATGCTCACACAGTTCAAGACCGATGCGAGGGTATAGGTAAAAGAGGTTGGACATCTCGCCCGAGCCCCTATCTACACCCATTCCATTCCACCAATTGTTGGCGGGTCGCTCATCGAGGATGTCGCTATATGCGTAGCCCGCGCCAAGACCTACGAATAGCGCGGCGATGTTGCTGCGTGAAAAGTTGTAATCTCCTATGACGGAGAGCATAGATGAGTTGTAATTCGTGCTGCCGTTGATACCCACATCCCAAGGCGAATCGAAATTGTATCGTGCTTCAGCTCCAATCGCATAATTCCCGTAGGAGATAATGCCGCCGAATAGCTCAAACTCAAAGTGATGGATGTTTCGCTCTTTGTTTTGGGCGAAACCTGCTGCGGCGAAAAGGAGTAGGGCGGTGAGTACGATAACTCGTTTCATAACAAGCGGATAGGGTGGGTTGTCTAACCTTCTTCTTTAACTATTTTCTTTTACCTCCGCCGATTGCTCCGCCGATGGTGATGGCGAGTTCAGCCTTCTTGAAATCGTAGGTGTTTACGGCTGCTGTGAGGCGCAGATGCTCAAATAACTCCACACCCACGCGAGGGTAGAAACAGAAGCAATGCTCCATCTCTGCACAACAAGCATCGCCATACAATTCAATAGCCCTATCAATGTTTAGAATACAGGTGTTAGCCCAACCAGCGCCAACGCCGCCAAAGAGGGTTAAGCGCTTGCGCTCCAAGAAGTTGTGGTCGCCCACTGCGGTGAGTCGTGTGCCATTGAAATCGCCCGCGAAATTGATACCCACATCATAGGGTTTATTGAAGTTATAGCGTGCCTCCAAACCTAATACGATTGCGCCACCTGTTGAAATACCGCAGAATGGCTCAAACTCAAAATGCTGGATGTTGTAATCGCGATTTTCCATCTTGCCGCCTCCAAGTGATAGTCCAGCCGATAGACCCCAACTGGCGGTTTTGTCGCCAAATGCGTAAGTGTTCGCATAGGCGGTTAGGCGCACGCGATTCAATAGTTCAACACCCGCGCGAGGCATAAAGTGGAACATCGTTGCGCGGCAATCCTCTTTAATATCCCAGTCAATATATGTGTAGGTGGTAACACCCGCACCCGCACCCACAAAGAATGAAATATTTTTACCTTGTCGGAAGTTGTAGTCGGTCACGACATCATAAGTTACGGGGTCGCTGGAGTTGCCCAACATATTGCTATACACGAGGTTTTCTCGCAAGCCTACATCCCACGGAGAGCGGAAATTATAACGCGCCTCAAGATCGAAGGTCGTGGCACTTCCAGATACGCCAACGCTGTAGCCAGCCTCAAAGGCTGTGACCTTTCGTTCGTGCTTCTGGGCGAAAGTCGTCACCGAGAGCAGAAGTAATACTGCTGATAGGATAATTCTTCTCATAGCGATGAGTGTTAGGTTAATAGTCATCACAAATATATAAAATCTTTTCGCAAAATGCAATACCAAAATAGCGCGATAGGGCATATAGAACACAAAAAGAGGGTTGAATCACCCCCCCCCGATTTTTGTGGAGATTTAGGACAAAAAATCTGAAGGAAACTGCCAAATAGTATCGTTGTTCTGCCGTTTCCCGCCTCCAAAGATAATTTTATAAGGCGCAAAAAAAATCTGCCAAACCTTTCGGCTTGGCAGACTCTATTATAAATATGTGCGCACACTATCGGCGGAAACCACCGCGTGGCATACGAGGCATCTTGAGGTTACCACCCGCAACCATCTTCATCATCTTGCGAGTGTCGTCAAACTGCTTCATCAGGCGGTTTACATCAGCCATAGTAGTACCCGAGCCCTTTGCAATGCGCTCACGACGCTTTGCATTGATAATCTCTGGGTTCTCGCGCTCGGCTGGAGTCATCGAACCGATAATAGCCTCCACCTGCTTGAATGCGTCATCTGGAATATCCACATCCTTCAACATCTTACCCATACCAGGAATCATCGAAGCGATATCCTTCAGGTTACCCATCTTCTTGATCTGTGCAATCTGGTCGAGGAAGTCGTTGAAGTTGAACTGGTTCTTCACGAGCTTCTTCTTCAGGCGGCGTGCGGCCTCCTCGTCGTACTGCTCTTGAGCACGCTCAACCAACGATACAACATCACCCATACCCAAGATACGGTCTGCCATACGCTCTGGGTGGAACACCTGCAAAGCATCCATCTTCTCGCCGCTTGAGATGAACTTCAAAGGCTTGTTCACCACCGAGCGGATAGAGATAGCGGCACCACCACGGGTATCACCATCGAGCTTTGTGAGCACTACGCCATCGAAATCCAAGCGGTCGTTGAACTCCTTGGCTGTGTTCACAGCGTCCTGACCTGTCATTGAGTCCACCACGAAGAGTGTCTCCGATGGCTTTACGGCAGCCTTGATAGCGGTAATCTCCTGCATCATCGCCTCGTCAACAGCCAAGCGACCAGCGGTATCGACAATCACCACATTGTAAGACTTCTGACGCGCGTACTGGATTGCGTTCTCGGCAATCTGCACTGGGTTCATATTGCCCGCCTCGGTGTATACCTCGACGCCAATCTGCTCACCCAACACCTTCAACTGGTCAATCGCCGCTGGGCGGTAGACATCACCTGCAACGAGCAACACATTGCGGCTCTTCTTGGTCTTCAGGAGTGACGCCAGCTTACCCGAGAAGGTAGTCTTACCAGAACCCTGCAAACCTGCGATAAGGATAACGGCAGGGTTGCCCTCCAACTTGATGTCGGTAGCCGTGCCACCCATCAACTGCGCCAACTCATCACGCACAATCTTGGTGAGCATCTGACCTGGCTTCACGGCGGTCAATACATCCTGACCCAAAGCCTTCTGCTTCACATCGTCGGTGAAGTTCTTGGCAACCTTGTAGTTCACATCGGCGTCGATAAGGGCGCGACGAATCTCCTTGAGGGTCTCGGCAACATTGATCTCGGTAATCTTGCCCTCACCCTTCAATATTTTGAACGAGCGTTCAAGTTTGTCTGTTAAATTTTCAAACATATTTTTATCTTTTTTAGTTTTATCTGCTTGTGGTAGTTTCTCGCAAAGGAGCGAAAAATCGTACAAAGATATAAAATCTTTGCGATAGAATTGCCATCGGCGGGGGAAATTGTTTGGAAAATGTGAAAACCTATCAAAAATGAGAGGTTGCAGGGTGGGGATTTTGTCTTATCTTTGTGGCAAACAAAACTTAATTTTTGAGATGTATTTTACGGGTTTGATAATAGGTGTTGCCACCTTTCTGATTATAGGTCTTTTTCATCCTCTGGTGATTAAGGGTGAGTACTATTTTGGCGTGCGTTGCTGGTGGGTTTTTGCCTTGATGGGCGTAGCTGCAGTAATAGGTTCGCTGATGGTGGAGAATGTGTTGATTTCTACTATGTTGGCTGTGTGGGGTGCTTCATCGTTTTGGTCAATTGGTGAGCTCTTTGAGCAACGAAAAAGAGTCGAGAAGGGCTGGTTTCCGAAGCGTGAGAAATAGCGCTTAACTTTTTGTGAAAATATCGTATTGGGCGATAAAATGCGAAAGATTATATATAATCTTTGCATATATCGCTTTTTTTTTTAATTTTGCCAAACATTGGAAAGTGTGTTTATACTAAATCTAAAACTATATTTATGAAAATAACAAAATTTTTGCCAGCCGTAGCATTTGCGGCTATTGCTGGTGTGTCGTGTCAGAACACGATTATCGAGCGTGAGAAAGAGACTCTTACGCCGATGTCGTTTGAGAAGGTGACACTCGAGGATGACTTCTGGCTGCCTCGTCTGAAGACCCAGAAGGAGACCCTCGTGCCATTCTCGCTGGAGAAGACCCGTTTCTCGGTTGAGAACTTGCGCCGTGTGGGTCAGTACCTCAAGGGCGAGAAGGTGACTCAGCCTTTCGAGGGCGCATTGTTCGTGGCGTCAGACCTTTTCAAGGTGATGGAGGGCGCTGCCTATCTGTTGAGGCTGGAGAAGGACCCTGAACTGGAGGCGCAGATGGATGAGATTATCGACATCATCGCATCATCGCAGGCTGCCGATGGCTATCTCTATGAGCACCATATTCTTCCCGAGCACCTGCGCAATCAGGGTAACTACTGGGGTACTGGTCGCAAGCCTTACTCGAAGGTTGCCTACAGTCACGAGCTCTACAATATGGGTCATATGTATGAGGGTGCGGTGGCGTACTATCAGGCTACTGGCAAGCGCAAGTGGCTGGATGTGGCGGAGAAGAACGCCCAGCACATCAACAAGGTATTCTTCGAGGGCGACGCAAACTACAACGGAGGCAAGCCAGTGATGCAGGCACCGGGTCATCAGGAGATTGAGTTGGCGTTGGTGAAGATGTATCGTGTGACTGGTAACGAGCTCTACGCCCAGATGGCGAAGAAGTTTGTAGACATCCGTGGTACTGAGGAGAGCAAGAATGCCGAGGGCGCTGCTGCGGGCGAGTATTGTCAGGCGCACATTCCAGTGCGTGAGCAGATGGAGGCTGTGGGCCACTCTGTTCGTGCTACATATCTCTACTCGGGTATGGCTGATGTGGTGTCAATGACTGGAGATGAGACTCTGTTGCCAGCGTTGAATAGCGTATGGCACGATATCGTAGACCGCAAGATGCATATCAACGGCGGATTGGGCGCAGTTCCAGGTATCGAGGGCTTCGGTCCTGCTTACGATTTGCCTAACCGTGACACTTACGATGAGACCTGTGCAGCGGTGGGTAATGTATTCTTCAACTACCGTATGTTCCTTATGTCGGGCGAGGCGAAGTATGTAGATGTTGCCGAGGTGGCACTCTACAACAATGTCTTGGCGGGTGTGAACCTCGAGGGTAACAAGTTCTTCTATGTAAATGTCCTTGAGGCAAGTGGCAAGAAACCATTCAACCACGGTACGGCAGGTCGCTCGCCTTGGTTTGGTACTGCGTGCTGTCCATCAAATATGGCGCGTCTCATCCCTCAGATTTCTGGAATGACATACTCTTACACCGAGGATGATATCTATACAGCGTTCTATGCTGGTAACTCTACCGTTGTGCCTTTGGCTGGCGGCGATGTCGCGTTGAAGCAGAGCACCGACTACCCATTTGATGGCAAGGTTACCATCGAGGTTGAGCCTGCGGCAGCGGGTCAGGAGTTCACTTTGTGGCTTCGTATTCCAACCTGGTGTGGCGAGCAGTTCGTGCCAGGCGAGTTGTATGCTTATGCTGATGGCAACACTTCAAAGGTTGTGGCAAAGGTAAATGGCAAGCGTGTGCGCACTGAGGTAGTTGATGGCTATATGCCTGTTCAGCGCGCTTGGGCAGCTGGCGATAAGGTTGAGCTGGAGTTGCCTATGCCAGTTCGCTACTCGGTGGCTGATGAGCGTGTGGAGGCTGATATCAACAAGGTCTGCATCACTCGCGGTCCATTGGTTTATTGCGCCGAGCAGCCAGACAATGAGTTTGTAGCATCAAGTTACATCGTTAGCAATATTGGCTCTCAGGGTAAGGTGGCAACATTTGAGGAAGGTGTGTTGAGCGGTATCAAGAACATCACTCTCAAGAGCGAGAGCGTCGATGTAGCTGAGGGTACAACAACTCCTGCAACATTGAAGCTCATTCCTTACTATGCCTGGAACAACCGTGGCGACAATATGTCAATGAATGTATGGTTTGCACGCGACGCCGAGACCGCTATCAAGGGTATGACTCGCGCGGTGGGTAATGTGCTGGATGTTCAGGCATCGCACACCTACACCTACGATGACGCAATCGCAGTTGCCGATGGCAAACATCCAAAGTCATCTGCTGACCGTGACATTCCACGCTGGACAAGCTGGGAACTCGACCAGTTGGGCAAGACACAGACTCTGGAGGTGACCCTTCGCAAGGAGCAGAAGGTTGAGAGCGTATCAATCTATTGGTTTGATGACCGCGATGGCGTCTACTTGCCAGCAGAGTGGTCGATGGAGTATAAGGATGGCGGCGAGTGGAAGACCTTCCAGCCTTATGTGACCGACCGCTTCGGTGTTGCGCCTGACCAGTTCAATATGGTGCACCCTCACGGCGAGGTTGTGACCAAGGCGTTGCGCATTACAATGGTGCCACAGCCAAACAAGGCGGTGGGCGTTTTGGAGATGATTATCGAGTAAAACTTTAGAATATGAAAGCAAGAAAAATTCAAGCAAAACACATTTTCTCTACTATCGCTTTGTCGGCAGTATTCTTTGCTACTTGCAAGAGCGAGCGTGTGGAGCGTGAGCAGGAGTCATTGACTCCCGTGACATTTGAGAAGGTGGCTCTGGAGGATGACTTCTGGTTGCCACGCCTGAAGATTCAGAAGCAGACCCTTGTACCTTTCTCGTTGCAGAAGACCGAGAACGCAGTTGAGAACCTGCGCCGTGTGGGCGAGTGGGTGCAGAAGGGTAAGGGTCAGAAGCTCTTGAATCTGCCTCGTTATGTGGCCTCAGACCTTTTCAAGGTTATGGAGGGAGCAGCATCGTTGCTCGCCGTAGAGCGTGACGCCGAGCTGGAGGCGCAGATGGATGAGATTATCGACATCATCGCCGCTTCGCAGTGTGAGGATGGCTACCTCTATGAGTTGTTCTCTGTTCCGCAGGATATGCACCACCATCACGGCTGGGGCGCAGGCGATGGCCGCTACACATTCGTTGTGCATAGCCACGAGCTTTATGATGTAGGTCATATGTACGAGGGTGCGGTGGCATACTATCGTGCAACAGGCAAGCGCAAGTGGTTGGATGTAGCGGAGAAGAACGCTCAGCACATCAATAAGGTGTTCTTCGAGGGTGACCCAAATTACAACGGCGGCAAGCCTATTATGCAGGCCCCAGGTCATCAGGAGATTGAGTTGGCACTCATCAAGCTCTCGCAGGCGACAGGCAACAAGCTCTACGCCGAGATGGCAAAGAAGTTTATCGATGTGCGTGGTGTGACATATTGCCCACAGGGCGAGGGTGTGATGGCTCCATCTTACGCCCAGCAGCACCTCCCAGTGCGTGAGCAGCGCACCGCAGAGGGTCACTCTGTTCGTGCTATGTACCTCTACTCAGGTATGGCGGATGTTGTTGCAGAGTTCGGCGACACAACCCTTAACCCTGCGCTGGATGCTATCTGGCACGACATTATGGACAAGAAGATTCACATCAATGGCGGTCTTGGTGCTGTTCCAGGCATCGAGGGCTTCGGTCCAGAGTATCTCCTTCCAAACAAGGATACCTATGACGAGACTTGCGCAGCGGTAGGTAATGTATTCTTCAACTATCGTATGTTCCTTGCGTCGGGTGATGCGAAGTATGTTGATGCTGCCGAGGTGTCACTCTACAACAATGTTTTGGCGGGTGTAAACCTCGAGGGTAACAAGTTCTTCTATGTAAATGTATTGGAGGCTGACGGCAAGAAGGCATTCAACCACGGTCGTGCAGGTCGCTCGCCTTGGTTTGGTACTGCTTGCTGTCCATCAAATATGGCACGCCTTATCCCTCAGGTGTCGGGTATGATCTACTCTCACACCGACGACGATATCTACTGCGCACTCTACGCGGGTTCATCTACCGTTGTGCCTCTGGCATCGGGTGATGTGACCCTGAAGCAGCAGACAGAGTACCCATTCGAGGGTAATGTGGCTATCGAGGTTGAACCAGCGGAGGAGGGTCAGGAGTTCACAATGTGGCTTCGTATCCCAACCTGGTGCGGTGACCAATTCATCCCTGGCGAGTTGTATACCTACGCCGACAACAACCGCTCGAAGGTGGTGGCTACTGTTAATGGCGAGAAGGTGCGCGCTGAGGTCGTAGATGGTTATATGCCAGTTAAGCGTGCCTGGAAGGCGGGCGATAAGGTAGAGCTTACAATGCCTATGCCATTGCGCTACTCGGTGGCTGATGAGCGTGTTGAGGCTGATGTTAATCGCGTATGCTTGACCCGTGGTCCATTGGTATATTGCGCCGAGCAGCCAGACAACGAGCACCCAGCATCGAACTACATCGTAAAGAAGATTGGCAAGCAGGGCGAGGTATCCGCATTCGCCGAGGGTATTATGAACGGCATCTCTTACATCACTCTCCCAGCCGAGGCTTTGGTGGGCGAGCAGTCGGAGGGTGCTACATTGACCCTTATCCCTTACTACGCTTGGAACAACCGTGGCGACAACACTACAATGAATGTGTGGTTTGCACGCAGCGCACAGACTGTTCTTGACGCCATTCCTCACACCGTGGGTAACATCAAGAGTGTGAAGGCGAGCCATACCTTCGCATCGGACAGCGAGTTGGCTATTGCCGATGGTAAGGAGCCTCAGCACTCAAACGATAACTCTATCCCTCGCTGGACATCTTACTCGGAGTTCGGTAAGGCGCAGTGGGTTGAGCTGGAGCTCAAGAAGGAGCAGCCAGTTGAGAGCGTGTCGGTTTATTGGTATGATGACAAGGGTGGCGTTCAGTTGCCAGTAAGCTGGTCGTTGGAGTACCGCGTGGGCGGCGAGTGGAAGGCTTGGCAGCTCTACAACACCGATAACTATAACCTCTTTGCCGACCAGTATAATATGGTGCACCCAGCTGAGCCTATCAAGGCCGATGCTATCCGCATCAATGTCCAGCCAAAGGCTAATTCTACGGCGGGAATCCTTGAGGTAGTGGTTGAGTAAATATCCCTAAAACTAATCTAATATGAAAAAACTGCAATTTTTATCATTGGCGGCACTTGCCTTCTGCGCTTGTCAGACTCAGATCATCGAGCGCGAGGTTGAGCCTTTGACCCCGATGTCATTCGAGAAGGTGACTCTGGAGGATGACTTCTGGTTGCCACGCCTGCAGATTCAGAAGCAGACCCTTGTGCCATTCTCGTTGGATAAGACTGCCTATGCGGTGGAGAATTTGCGCCGTACGGGTCAGTATCTGCGTGGCGAGAAGATTGAGAAGGGCTTTGAAGGTCCTTACTATGTAGCATCCGATTTGTTCAAGGTGATGGAAGGCGCTGCCTATCTGCTCATCTTGGAGAAGGATGCCGAGCTGGAGGCGCAGATGGATGAGATTATTGACATCATCGCTTCGGCACAGGATAGGGATGGTTATCTCTATGAGGTGCATATCCTCCCCGAGCAGAAGGAGAACAACCACCGCAAGGGTGGCTCAGGTCCTACTCGTTACTCGTTTGTTGACCATAGCCACGAGCTTTACAATATGGGTCATATGTATGAGGGTGCTATTGCATACTACAAGGCTACTGGCAAGCGCAAGTGGCTGGAAGTAGCGGAGAAGAACGCCCAGCACATCAACCGAGTATTCTTCGAGGGTGACCCAAATTATAACGGCGGCAAGCCAGTAATGCACGCCCCAGGTCATCAGGAGATTGAGCTTGCGTTGGTGAAGATGTACTACGCTACTGGCAATCAGCTCTATGCCGATATGGCGAAGAAGTTCATTGACATCCGTGGTAAGGATCGTCAGCAGAGTCGCTACTACTCGCAGGCGCATATCCCAGTGCGTGAGCAGCGTGAGGCTGTGGGTCACTCGGTTCGTGCGACATATCTTTACTCAGGTATGGCTGATGTGGCGGCAATGTCGGGTGATACTACTCTGATGCCAGCCTTGAATGACATCTGGCACGATATCGTTGACCGCAAGATGCACATCAACGGCGGTCTGGGCGCAGTCCCAGGTATCGAGGGCTTCGGTCCTGCCTATGTTTTGCCTAACCGCGACACCTACGACGAGACTTGCGCAGCGGTGGGTAATGTATTCTTCAACTACCGTATGTTCTTGGCGTCGGGTGATGCGAAGTATGTCGATGTTGCCGAGGTGGCACTCTATAACAATGTGCTGGCTGGTGTAAACCTCGAGGGTAACAAGTTCTTCTATGTGAATGTTCTGCAGGCTGATGGTAAGAAGCCATTTAACCACGGCACAGCGGGTCGTGCTCCTTGGTTTGGTACTGCGTGCTGCCCATCAAATATGGCACGCCTTATCCCTCAGATTTCGGGTATGACCTATTCATATACCGATGACGATATCTACACAGTATTCTACGCTGGTAACTCGACAGTCGTGCCTTTAGCGGCGGGTAATGTGGCGCTGAAGCAGACAACCGAGTATCCATTCGATGGCAAGATTACCATTGAGGTTACTCCTGAGCAGGAGGGCGCAGAGTTTACTATGTGGTTGCGTATACCTACCTGGTGCGGCGAGCAGTTTGTGCCAGGCGAGTTGTACTCTTATGCCGACGCAAACGCTTCAAAGGTTGTAGCAAAGGTAAACGGCAAGCGTGTGCGTACCGAGGTTATGGATGGTTATATGCCTGTTCAGCGTGCCTGGAAGGCGGGCGATAAGGTTGAACTTTCATTGCCTATGCCAGTTCGCTACTCTGTGGCTGACGAGCGCGTTGAGGCTGATATCAACAAGGTCTGCATCACTCGCGGTCCATTGGTTTACTGCGCCGAGCAGCCTGATAACGAGTTTGTGGCTGCAACATACATCCTCGACAAGATTGGTGATCAGGGTAAGGTTGGTACATTCGATGAGGGTATTATGAGTGGTATCAACAATATCACGCTCAAGAGCCAGACCGTGGATATCGCCGAGGGTACAACCTCTCCAGCGACATTGAAACTTATCCCTTACTATGCTTGGAACAACCGTGGCGACAATGTGTCGATGAATGTGTGGTTTGCACGCGATGCTGAGACCGCTATTCAGGGTATGACTCGTGCCGTGGGTAATGTGCTGGATGTTCAGGCATCTTACACCTATCCAAACGACGACCCAATCGCCATCGCCGATGGTAAGCACCCAAAGTCATCAGCCGACCGCAACATCCCACGCTGGACAAGCTGGGCTGTCAGTCAGTTGGGCAAGACCCAGACTCTGGAGGTCACTTTCCGCAAGGAGCAGCCAGTTGAGAGCGTGTCAATCTATTGGTTTGACGATCACGATGGTGTTTACTTGCCAGCAGAGTGGTCGATGGAGTATAAGGATGGTGACGAGTGGAAGGAGTTTAAGCCATATATCACCGACCGCTTCGGCGTTGAGGCTGACCAGTTCAATATGGTTCATCCTCAGGGCGAGGTTGTAACCAAGGCGTTGCGCATCACTATGGTGCCACAGCCTAATAAGGCAGTCGGTGTTTTGGAGTTAATCGTTGAGTAACAATGGAGGTAGGTAAAAAATATCAGAGCAGGGTGGTTGTTGCCGAGGGTAACACCGCCCTGGCGCTCGGCTCGGGTGATATGGCGGTTTTTGCTACGCCAGCGATGATTGCGCTGATGGAGAATGCGGCTATGAATGCCGTGGCTGAGGCGCTGCCCGAGGGCTCTACTACAGTGGGCACGATGATGAAGAGTTCGCACATCAAGGCGTCGAAGGTTGGTGCCGAGATTACTGCTGAGGCTGAATTGGTAGCCGTTGAGGGTCGCCGCCTGAGCTTTAAGGTGAAGGCGTGGGACGAGCAGGGTACCATCGGCGAGGGCGAGCACGAACGCTTTATTGTCGACCGAGAGCGCTTCCTTGCGAAGTTATAATTTAAGGAATGGAAATTCGAGGACTGTCGGAAGTGAAATTTCGGCAGTCTTTTTTGTGCCGAGTGAGCGGGAATTCAAAATGTTGGACTAAAATTTTGAGGATTAATTTTTTTGCATTACTTTTGTCACCGCTTACGAGCAACGATTGAGCTATGGTGTAACGGTAACACAGCAGATTTTGGTTCTGTTATTCTGAGTTCGAATCTCGGTAGCTCAACCAAAGAGGGAGTCGGTAGAAATGCTGACTCTCTTTTTTTGTGCCCTTGCCCAATGTCGCGTGGTAAAATTTGTCGGAACGAAAAGAATGTAGTAAATTTGTCTAATCACGAAATAAGTTTACCACTATGAAGCGACTTTTCATCGTCCTCTCACTCTGCGTGGCTCTCTGCTCGGCGTGCGATAGCACCTCGCGCAAGGTTGAGCGACTCAACTCACAGGCTGCCAAGGAGTATGACATCCCCATCCGCCCAGGTTATGAGGGCAAAAATCCCTATTGGAACAAGTTTGCCATTAAATTCATCTATGCCCCCGCCTTCGATTTTGCCGAGGTGGAGGGTGCTGCGTCATACCGCTATACGGTGACGCCTAAGAGTAACCCCGAGGGCAGGTCGTGGTCGTTTGTTGCCGAGAAGCCCAACCTCTCGCTCGCCGAGGTGTGGCGTGATGTCGAGGTGGGTGATGTGGTGCTCAGGGTCGAGGCTCTGGATGCAAATCAGCAGGTGATTGCGCTCGCTGGCGAGAGGGAGTTTTTCCGTGACTTCCCCTTCAATGGTCCTTATCACGATGCGGTGAGAGGCTACAAGGAGTCGGCTCTGCTGGCTCTGCTGCACATCCACAACAAGAGCGCCATCCAGCATTGGAAGAACTCCACCGAGCCCGATATGTCGTATGAACTCAACACCTATCCCTGCAAGATTATCAGCGCGACAATCTCATTGGAGGTGTTGCTCGCCAAGCATTGCCCTGCGCTGAAGGAGGATGCGCTGAAGATTGCCGAGAATGCGGCGCAGTTCCTCATCAACGAGAGCCAGTTGGATGGCGCACCGCTTGCCTACTTCCCGCCAACATACTACGGCAACTATGTCACCTCGGGTGCTTCGCGCAACAGGGGTAAGACGATGGCTATGGAGGCTCTGTCGGCGGCGTCGGCGTTTCTTGATTTGTACGATCTCACGGGCAAGCAGCAATATTTCGACCGCGCGATATGTATCACCGAGACCTACAAGCGTCTGCAGGCGAAGGATGGCTCGTTCCCTATAAAGATGGACTTCGAGAGTGGCGAGCCTGTGAATGGTGTGAAGGCGATGCTTCACCCTATGCTTGAGCATCTGCAGCGCCTCGAGCAGCAGTATGGCATCAAGCAGTACGCCAAGATGTTTGAGCGTGCCGAGGAGTGGATGCAGTCAAAGGCGCTTGAGTCGTTTGATATGACTGGCCAGTTTGAGGATGGCACGGTGTTGGGTCTTGAGCCTTACGAAAATCTTACCAACTGCACGGCAGCGCCCTACGCATCCTATCTGTTGAACAAGAAAAAGACCTCGCGCAAGGAGTTGCGTGATGCGGTGGACCTTGTGCGCTTCAGCGAGGACCAGTTTGTGCATTGGGATACGGCGGTGAAGCGCTATGGTGTGAAGGTAAACCACACGCCCTGCGTGGTGGAGCAGTATAAGTATCGTATGCCCGTTGACCACAGCGCCTGCAATGTGGCAAATGCGTGGTTGAGCCTCTATGAGGAGACTGGCGACGAGCTTGCCTACGCCAAGGCAAAGGCTATGATTGACAACATCACCATACTGCAAAACTCCAACACTGGAATGATACCCACCTTCTGGCGTAACTTCTTCAGCGGCACCGACTGGATAAACTGCACGCTGCTCTCCATCCAGACCCTTTTGAGAATGGATGCCCTGCAGGAGCAGATGGCGGAGTAGGGGAGAGTTTTATAAGGCTACCAACCTAAGGTTGGGGGTCTTTTTTATTGTATAAATACCTTATTTTTTCTATCTTTGCATAAATCGACCGATTATGATTTTTAGAAAAGCTACTTTAGAAGATTTAGATACAATCGCCCAGATGATTCGTGCGGCGTCAGCGCGTCTGGGTGCGGCGGGAATCGACCAGTGGCAGAGAGGATACCCCAACCGCGAGAGCGTGGAGCGCGACATCGAAAATGGCGTGGGAATGGTTTTGTGTGAGGGTGCGACTGTGCTGATGTATGGCGCGGTAATCTTCACGGGAGAGCCCGCTTACAACGACCTCACGGGAGGAGAATGGCTCACCCAGGGCGACTATGCAGTGGTACACCGCCTGTGCGCGAATGAGATATTTGTGGGTATGGGCTTTGCCAAGAGTTTTATGTTTGCCGCCGAGGCTATGGCGTCGGAGCGCGTGAAGTCGATGCGCATAGACACCCACCCCGACAACAGGATTATGCAGCACCTCGTGGAGCGTCTGGGCTACACCTACTGCGGTGATGTGGTCATCGAGAGCCGCCGCCTTGCCTACGAGAAGATTTTGGAATAAACTATTAAACTATAAATGACTATGAAGAAAATGTTTTTGACAGCCCTGCTTATGGCGGGCGTGTTGGGTGCTTCGGCACAAAATAAGGAGGGTGGCATCAGCGAGGATATGCTCTCGCGCATC
>JAFYOF010000205.1 GCA_017560305.1 Alistipes sp. | reverse complement strand
GTGAGAGCCGAGAATCGCACATTCGATGCCGTGAAGCCCGGGCACGCCACCATCACATGCAGACCCTTCTTCAAGTTCTCCACACGGATAGTCTCAAGAAAACCAGTCATCGCAAACTTCGATGCCGAGTAACCCGTTCTGCCGGGCATACCATTCAGTCCCGCAACGGATGAGATACCCACCAGCGAGCCCTTAGACTGCTGGAGGTAGGGTAGTGCATACTTTGTGCAATACACAGTGCCCCAGAAGTTTACATCCATCAGTCGGTGCAGCACGCTCAGGTCGAGGTCGTCGAACAAGGCGCGCATCGAGATTCCCGCGTTGCAAATCAATACATCTATGCCGCCGAAACTCTCCACCGCAGTCTGTATCAACTTTTCACAATCCTCCGCCTTGGTGACATCTGTGGCGCACCACGCCGCAGCGCCGCCCTTGGCGATAATCTCTTTGGATAGAGACTCCAACTTCTCTGCTCCTCGTGCGCCGAGCACAACCTTTGCACCCATAGCTGCGTACTCGCGAGCCATAGCCTCGCCGATGCCCGATGAAGCTCCCGTGATGACGACCACCTTGCCGTTTAACTTGTTTCTCATATCGCAAAAAAGGTTTGCTTAAATCTCAATCGTTAGTGTATCATATCCCAGCCTCACGCCCTCGGGCAACTTCTGCTCGGACTCGCCGTGCAGACCGATGTCGTGAGAGAGGTGGGTGAAAAATGTCTGTTGAGGCTTGATCCTTTCGACCAATGCCAGCGCCTCCTCTACGCTAAAGTGCGAGTGGTGGGGCTTGAATCTCAGAGCATTCACCACCAAGGTCTCCACACCCTCCAGCTTGCGCTCCTCCTCTAAGGAGATGCTCTTGAAGTCGGTCAGGTAGGCGAACTTGCCGATGCGATAGCCCAGCACCGTGAAGCGGTCGGAGTGCTTGCCCTCGATGGGTGTAATCTCAACGCCCTTTATGGAAAAACTCTCCTGCGCCGAAATCTCGTGCAGTCGCATCTCTGGCGCACCTATATATTTATTCTCCACAAAGGCGTAGTCGTAATCCTTCCTCACGCTTGCCGCAGTTGCCTCGTTGGCGTAGATGTCAATGGGGTGGATGGTGGGGAAGTCCACAAAGTTGAATGCCCTCACATCATCAAGTCCTCCCGTGTGGTCCTTGTGCTGATGCGTCAGCAGTATGGCGTCAATGTGCCTAACTCCCGTGCGCAGCATCTGTTGGCGAAAGTCGGGTCCTGCATCAATCACTAAGCGTATGTCGTCACACTCCACCATTGCCGAGGTGCGCAGACGCTTGTCGTGCCAGTCCTGTGACTGACACACCTTGCAGCGACACCCTATGACGGGCACGCCCTGCGATGTTCCTGTGCCGAGTAGTGTGATTTTCATCTCTATAGGTTTAGTTCCGCACGCACCTTGCGCGTGAGTTTCTTTATGACCTCTTCGTAGGAGTGGTCTATCAAATGCTTCACCAGCTCATCGTCCAGTGCCGGCAGAAGGTGCTGATTCCAATACTTTTTGTTAAAGTGCCACGCTGGCTCTATTGCCGAGTAGCGGTCACGCAATTCAATGGCATATTCAGCATCGCACTTCAGCGTAAGCATATCGCTTCGCTCCAATGACATACAGGCAAACATCTTCCCCGCCACCTTGAATACCAATATGGTATCATCAAACGGAAACTCCTCGGTAGCCAAGGGCTTGCCCAGGCAATATTCGCGGATGCTCTCAATGTCCATCGCTATTCTGGTTTGTATCCAACATCTTCGGATAATACCCCTCCGTTTGCTGCCGCCACCGCCAACTCATCGCAGCGGTTGTTCTCCACGGTTGAGGCGTGACCCTTCACCCACACAAACCTTACATTGTGTCGGCGGTATATGCGCAGAAACCGCATCCACAGGTCGGGGTTCTTCTTGCCTGAAAAGCCTTTCTTCTCCCAGCCGAATACCCAACGCTGATTTATTGCCTCCACTACATATTTTGAGTCGGAGTAGATAGTCACATCGTTGCCATCCTGCTTCAGAGCCTCCAGCGCCACGCACACGGCCATAAGCTCCATACGGTTGTTTGTCGTTAGGCGAAATCCCGCCGACAACTCCTTGCGGTATGGACCCGACAGCAGCACGATGCCGTAGCCTCCCTTGCCGGGGTTGCCCAAAGCAGAGCCGTCAGTATAAATAGTAATCTGTGCCATAAAATTGCCTAAAAAGGTGTTTTCGGTGTTTAGTTCATCCTCGAAATGCTCATTTACGCATTAGTAAACTCCGCTTTCTCGGATTTCACTCGCCTTGAAAACCCTCTTTTTATCCAATTTTGAAATTATAGGTAAAGAAAAAAGGTTGCCCAACCTGCGTCGGACAACCTCTCGGTAATTTATTACTTCAAAGCCTCCATACGCTCCTTGATGGCTGCAATCTTCGCCTCAGCATCTGACTGCTTCGCGCGCTCGTTTGCTACCACCTTCTCTGGCGCTGAGCTTACAAATCGCTCGTTTGAGAGTTTCTTCATCACCGAAGCGAGGAAGCCCTCGAGGTAAGTGAGCTCATCAGCGAGCTTCTTCAACTCTGCATCCTTGTCAATCTGGTCGCCCATAGGAACGAAGTACTGCGTAGTCTTGACGATGAACGCCTCGGCTGTTGGGTCCTTCTCGGTGATAGCCTCGATTGACTCAAGGTTACACATCTTCACAATCACCGCTGCCATCTCTGCTGGATAGTTCTCGTCGGCGATGTAGTTGAGTGTCAGGGCCTGCTTCTGTGGGATGTTCTTCTGCTTGCGAACATTACGAACACCAGTCACGGCCTCCATCACCAAAGTGAAGCGCTGCAACATCTGCTCGTCCACCTCCTCTGCCTTTGGCATTGGCGCGTACATGATTGACTCGCCCGCAGCACGAGGTGCGAGGTCCTGCCAGATCTCCTCCGTTACGAATGGCATAAATGGATGGATCAGGCGCATCAACGCATCGAAGAATGAGCGTGTAGCCTCCATAGTAGCCGCGTCGATAGGCTGCTGATATGCTGGCTTCACCATCTCGAGGTACCAACCGCTGAAGTCGTCCCAGAAGAGCTTGTAGATACGCATAAATGCCTCCGAGATACGGTATGATGAGAACATATCGTTCACCTCGGCGATAGCCTTCGAGAGGGTGTGCTTGAACCACTCAACCGATACACGGTTGTTGTCGCTCTGCTCCAACTCCTCGCTCACGCTCCAGCTGCTCAACAAACGGTAAGCGTTCCAGATCTTGTTACCAAAGTTACGACCCTGCTCGCAGAGAGCCTCGTCGAACATCACATCGTTACCAGCCGATGATGAGAGCATCATCGCTACACGCATACCATCTGCACCATACTTCGCGATGAGGTCGAGTGGGTCAGGTGAGTTACCCAACTGCTTCGACATCTTGCGACCCAACTTGTCGCGCACGATACCTGTGAAGTATACATTCTTAAATGGCATCTCACCGCGGTACTCATAACCCGCCATAATCATACGAGCCACCCAGAAGAAGATAATATCTGGACCAGTGATAAGGTCGCTTGTAGGGTAGTAGTACTTGATGTCCTCGTTCTCTGGGTTGCGGATGCCGTCAAACACAGAGATTGGCCACAACCAAGATGAGAACCAGGTGTCGAGTACATCCTCATCCTGACGCAAGTCTGCGAGTTGCAACTCTGCGTTGCCCGACTTCTGGCGAGCCAACTCCACGGCCTGCTCGGCTGTCTCGGCAATCACATAGCCACCCTCTGGGAGGTAGTATGCTGGGATGCGCTGACCCCACCACAACTGACGCGAGATACACCAATCCTTGATGTTCTCCATCCAGTGGCGGTAGGTGTTCTTATATTTCGCTGGGATGAACTTGATGACATCCTCCATAACGGCCTTTGTTGCCGGCTCTGCCAACTCCTGCATCGAGAGGAACCACTGCATCGAGAGTTTAGGCTCGATAGCCACGCCAGTACGCTCCGAGTAACCCACATTGTTTGTGTAGGCCTCTACCTTCTCCATCAAGCCAGCCTCCTGCAACTCAACCTCAATGAGTTTGCGGCACTCGAAGCGATCCACGCCCACATACATGCCAACCTTGTCGTTGATTGTGCCGTCGTCGTTGAAGATGTCTATTGATGGGAGGTTGTACTTCTCGCCGAGCATATAGTCGTTCACATCGTGTGCAGGCGTAACCTTCAACGCACCTGTACCGAACTCGATATCAACATACTCGTCGCGGATGATAGGAATAGAGCGACCCACCAATGGAACGATTACGCGCGCACCCTCAGGGATGTCGGCATAACGCTCGTCGTTAGGGTTGAGGCAGACTGCAGTATCGCCGAGGATAGTCTCTGGGCGAGTTGTTGCAACCACCAGGTAGCGGTCAGAACCCTCAATCATATAACGCAGGTAGTAGAGCTTACCCTGCGACTGCTTGTAGATTACCTCCTCGTCCGAGAGGGCAGTCTTTGCCGATGGGTCCCAGTTCACCATTCTCACGCCACGATAGATCTTGCCCTTGTTGTAGAGGTCAACGAATGTCTTGATGACGCTCTCTGTGCGAGGCTCGTCCATAGTGAAGCAGGTGCGGTCCCAGTCGCACGATGCACCCAACTTACGCAACTGCTGGAGGATGATGCCACCGTGCTTCTCCTTCCACTCCCAGGCGTGCTTGAGGAACTCTTCGCGTGTGAGGTCATCCTTATTGATACCCTCGGCTGCGAGCTTCGCTACCACCTTCGCCTCTGTAGCGATAGATGCGTGGTCGGTACCTGGTACCCAGCAAGCGTTCTTGCCCTGCTGGCGTGCGCGGCGCATCAACACATCCTGCAATGTGTTGTTGAGCATATGACCCATATGGAGAACACCCGTTACATTGGGTGGTGGGATAACGATTGTGTAAGCCTCGCGAGCATCTGGCTCCGAGTGAAAGAGTTTGTTCTCAATCCAATACTCATACCACTTCGACTCAATGTCTTGTGGTGTGTACTTGTCTGCTACCATAAAATTATTCTTTTTTATCTATTGTTTCCTCATTAGGTCGTACGCGCGGGCGCACGATTTTGCAAAGATACCATATAAAATTCAAAATTCAAAATTTAGAATTCAAAATTAAAATTGTTTATGCGCAGGCAAAAAAATGAGAGATTCGTGGCGGAAACTCTCATTCTTGGTAGCTAAAGAAAAATCAACTGCACGATGATGTAGACCGGCAGCAGTATGATGAGCGAAAAACGCAACATATAACCAAAGAAATCGGGCATCTTCACGCCCTCCTGCTCGGCTATTGCCTTGACCATAAAATTCGGTCCGTTGCCGATGTAGGTCATCGCGCCGAAGAATACCGAGCCCAATGAAATAGCCTTCAAAATAGATGCGCTCACGCCTGCTATTGGGTGCGCTCCAGCCCCTGCGGGCAATGCCTGCGCCACGGTGTGGAACGCTACGGCGGTGGGTGAGTTATCCAGAAAAGCCGATAGCGTGCCAGAGGCATAGAAGAACTCCCAAGGCTTGGTGATGCCCAGTCGCGCGGCGTTCTGACTCAGAAACTCCAGAGCGGGCGTCATCGTCAGAAATATGCCGATGAAGATGATTGCCACTTCGGCGATTGGCTCCCAATGAAAATGGTTGTCGCGGCGTACTTGTTTGCTTGTTGTAAGGAGCGAAATCAGCGATATTGCAATGAGTGTAATCTCACGCAAAAATCTTAAAAATACCGACGCATCCTCGCTCTCCATTTCGGGAAAATGCGAAGGGTTTAGCATCAGCACCGAGAAGATGATTCCGCCCAGTAGAATGATGTTGAATTTGCCCTTGAAGCGGAGTGTTGTGCGCTCGCGAAGGTCGGCGATAAGGTCGGCGGTGTGCTCCTTGTTGTAGTAGATGTAATGCTCTATAGTAGAGTATATTAACAAGAGAACTGCACCCGTTGTAATCCACTCTGGCAGCAGGTTTAGAAACCACCCAAAGTCCGCTCCGCGCAGATATAAAAGAAACAACGGCGGGTCGCCTAATGGCGTTAAAATTCCTCCGCAATTTGCCACCATTGCGATGAAAAACAACACCGTGTGAGTCCTGTGTTTGCGGTGGTGATTTACCCTTAAAAGCGGGTGGATAAGAAGCATTGCTGCGCCCGTTGTTCCGATGAGCGAGGCGAGGATGTAGCCCACCGCAAGAATAATGATGTTTGTCTTAGGTCGCGCCTGAAAATCGCCCTCAATCTGTATGCCTCCCGTGACGATGAAAAGCGCTCCGAGAAGGATGATAAATGGCAGGTAATCCATCGTAATCTGGTGCACAATCTTCTCGCCCATTCCGTTGGCGATGAGGTATGCCGAGGCGGGGATCGAGAGCGCCAACGACACCCATAATTTATTCATATTTTTCTCCCACCACTCCTTGGCGATGAGCGGCATTATTGCGATGCTCAAAAGCATTGCGGCGAAGGGCAGCAAAGCCCAAATCTCTATCTGTTGCATATGTTTTTTATGAAACCCGAGTCAAAATTATTAGAATAATTCTCTCGTTATTCTCGCAATCTTCTTGCCATTTGCCAAAAGTGTACAAATGGGATAATATTGGTCTTGTTTTGGTTAAAATTTGGACTGTTTTTGTGGGCGAGAAATGGTGTGGAAAATGGTCGAAAAACCCGTGCGAAAAAGAAGTTATTAACAATCTTTATAAAATATATGGTATTGTGATTTAAATTTATTATTTTTGCAGATGTGAAAAAGTGTAGCAATGTGACTGGCTGAGGCGCACTATTTGGAGCAGAGAGCAAGTAGTGGGTGAAAGGAGAGTGAGTCGAAGAGGCTGGGCGTTGCTGATTGCTGAACCTAAAGCAAGAATTACAAGACTATGAGCAAGAAGAAAAATATTGATTTGACAGATTTGGAAGCTATGCCAGAACTTCTGGATGGCAGACACCAGGTCGTGCCGATTATTGCCAGCGGCGAGGATCTGGTTGAGGATGTAGTTATACCCGAGTCGTTGCCGATTCTTTCGCTGCGCAGCTCGGTGTTGTTCCCAGGTGCGATTACCCCTATCACCGTTGGTCGCGAGAAGAGCATCAAACTCGTTCGTGATGTGAATGCCAACAAGGGTCTGTTGGGTGCTGTGCTTCAGCGCGAGACCGAGGTGGAGGTGCCATCGCCAAACGATATGTACAAAGTGGGTACTGCGGCGCGCATCATCAAGATTTTGGAGATGCCAAACGGCAACCTGACCGTTATCCTTAGCGGTCTGGAGAAGATTGAGGTGGGCGAGTACTTGCAGTCGGAGCCATACCTGAAGGCTACCGTGCGCACCATCCGTGACTCGCAGCCCGATGAGAATAATGTTGAGTTTCAGGCCTTGGTGGACTCTGTCCGCGAGGTGTCGCTCAATATCATAAACATCTCGGCTTCAATGCCTAAGGAGGCAGTCTTTGCCTTGAAGAACATCGACTCGCCACGCGGTTTGATTAACTTCGTATGTTCGAATATGGACTTCTCGGATGATGACCGTCAGGCTCTGCTGGAGGCTCCTGGCTTGTTGGCTCGTGCCCGCAAGTTGTTGGAGATTCTGGTGCGTGAGCAGCAGATGGCGGAGCTCAAGAACGAAATTCAGGAGAAGGTGAAGCGCGAGATTGACAAGCAGCAGCGTGACTACTATCTCCAGCAGCAGATGCGCACCATTCAGGATGAGTTGGGCGACACTGCTGACGCCGAGATTGAGCAGATGCGAGAGGCTGCAAAGAAGAAGAACTGGTCGAAGCAGGTGGGCGAACTCTTCGAGAAGGAACTCAACAAGGTTGAGCGCCTGAACCCTGCCGTGGCGGAGTATTCGGTGCAGATGACCTACTTGCAGTTGATGCTTGAGTTGCCTTGGGAGGATGTCACAACCGACAACCTCGACCTTAACTTCGCGCGTCAGCAACTCGACGATGACCACTTCGGCTTGGAGGAGGTCAAGGAGCGCATCCTTGAACACTTGGCGGTAATCAAACTCAAGGGCGATTTGAAGTCGCCAATCTTGTGCTTGTATGGCCCTCCGGGAGTGGGTAAGACCTCGCTCGGTCGTTCTGTGGCTACGGCACTTGGCAGAAAGTTCGGTCGCATCTCGTTGGGCGGTCTGCACGATGAGAGCGAGATTCGCGGTCACCGCCGTACATACATCGGCGCTATGCCTGGTCGAATTATCCAGACCATCAAGCGTTGCGGCTCGTCAAACCCAGTCATCATCCTCGATGAGGTTGATAAGATTACCGTGAGCAACCACGGCGACCCATCGTCAGCACTTTTGGAGGTGCTTGACCCAGAGCAGAATACAACATTCCACGATAACTACCTCGACACTGAGTACGACCTCTCGAAGGTGCTCTTCATCGCTACGGCAAACGACATCAGCGCTATCAACCCTGCGTTGCGTGACCGTATGGAGATGATTAACATCCCAGGCTATATCCTCGAGGACAAGGTGCAGATTGCCGAGCGTCACCTCATCCGCAAGCAGTGTGAGGCACACGGCGTGGAGCAGGATAAGTTGCAGCTCTCTCGCGAGGTTGTCGAGCAGATTATCTCCGACTACACACGCGAGTCGGGTGTTCGCTCGCTCGATAAGCAGATTGCAAAACTCGCCCGCACAAGAGCCAAGAATATCGCCTTCGAGGAGGAGTACAACGCATCGCTTACGAAGCAGGATGTCGAGAAGATTCTCGGCAAGCCAAAGTTCCGCAACG
>JAFYOF010000204.1 GCA_017560305.1 Alistipes sp. | reverse complement strand
GGTTACGCACACCGCCACCAGAGCCGATACCGCCGTATGCCACTGCATCGCCATTGAGCTCGGCAAACTGCTCGAATACCACATTGTAGAATGGGAGTGGGAATGTTGCACCCGCACCTGAAAGCTCCTGAGCCTCACGGCCGCCGTTGTTTGAGTTACCGCCACAAGCAACCAGCGCAAGGGCTACGACCAATGTCGCTACTGAAGAAAAAATCTTTTTCATATTACTTTTCTATATTATTTATTATCATCATTAGAAACCGAAGTAGCAGTTTATATAGAGGTAGCACTGGTTCTTCATATCGCTGCCCTTTGGCACATTGTAGCGGAAGTTAGGGGCAATCTTCACATACTTGCAAGGGCGAATCTCGACACCAGCCAGATAGGTTGACTCATCTTTCTTGATATTCCAGTCATTCTTCGACCAGATGTTGTCGTAGCGTGCAAAGGCATTCACCTTCTTGCCCAGCTTTACTGTGGTATAGAGTGACACACCCTCCAAATCGGCATCCTCTACATTGTTCATATTCTGGATGATGTTATACTCTGCGCCCAGCGAGAAGTGCTCGTTCTTGTAACCCGCAAAGGCTGCATATACATAGATATCCTCTGCCGAATCCTTGTCGCCCTCGTTGTAGCTTCCATACACACGCAAGGTAAGACCCTTTACTGGCTTGAATGTCCAGCCCATACCATAGAGCAGACCATCGTTCACCTGCAACTTCTTGTAGCCATTACCGTTCACCACAATCGCATCACCCGACACCCAATCGGCGAACTTGTACGATGCTGAAAGGCCCAAATCGGCGCTGCTTGCATACTTGTAGTAATCCTGCAAAACCATCTTCATATAGCGGTAACCCCAGAAGTCCTCCTGCACTTTGAAGCTTGTTGTTGAAATCAAACCTCCGTTCAATGTAAGGCGGTTGTGCTTCCAGCTCGCCTGCGCATTCTTGATGTATGCCACACGCTGCATATCGCTTACATCGCCCGACTTGCCAACATCCATCACCGCCTTGAAAGACAAGCCATTGCCCATATCGTACTGATAACCGAAGTAGCTTCTGTCCAACGAGAAACCACGGTCGTCGTTGTTAGAGCCGAAGCCCGTGTGGAAGTTGCCGAACACATTGATGATAGCCTTACCCTTAGGCTCTGTTGTGGTATCCTGCGCCTGTGCGTTGATACCGATGCAGGCTAAAAGACCTGCCAAGATTGCAATTTTCTTCATATTAAATATTGTTTAGTTAATTGTTTATTTCTTGTTTTTTCACACTGCAAAAGTATCGTGAATAGGTTTCATAAATATTTCAAAAAAATTAGGGTTTGGTTAAAGAATTTGTAACATTATGAAACAAAAAAAAGAGCGCATCCCACGGGGGACACGCTCCTTAACATATTACAACAATTTTACTTCTTGTGAACGAATGCTCGCTCCAAATCCTGCGAGACATTAATCATATAGTCACCCATATGCTCCAGCTCGTTCATAATATCCATATAGTAAACGCTTGTCTGGTAGTTCTTGCTGCCATTGTCAATCTCCTCAACCACCGCCTCACGGTAATTGTTGCGCAGAGCGTTGAGGTGTGACTCGACATTGTAAGCGTTTGTGATATTGGTCAATGTGCCCTTGTGAGCCGACTCCAGGTTCTCAATCATCACATCGTAGGCGTAGAGCACTGCATCAACCATAATATTGAGGTTCTTGACAGCCTCGGCATCGAATGACTTCTTGTGGACATTCTTTCTTGACAGGATGCGGCTGATAGACTCGCCAGAATCACCCAACGACTCCAACTCGCCGACAATCTTATACATCGACTTAATCTTCATCGATGTGCTCTCGCTAATCTCCTCTGCCGACACGCCATTGAGGAACGACGCAATCTCAAACTCGATGCGGTCAGAAATCTCCTCATACTTCACCAGCTTCGCACGCAGGGTCTCGAAATTATCGGTATCGGTCTCGTTGATAGCTGATTTGGCATAGAGAGTACCATTCTTTGAAATCTTGGCAAAGTGGATAATCTCATCGAAAGCCTGCTCGACGCTCAACTCAGGTGTAGACAAATGACCTGCCGAAATATACTTGAGGCGGAATACCTCCTTCTCCTGATTCTCGGGTGTGCGGATAATCCAGCAAACTGCCTTGCCAATCCAACCAGTAAACCAAACCAGAATCAAAGTGTTTGTCACATTGAATAGTGTGTGAAGCATTGACAAACCATACAAGGCGGCAGTACCCTCAGCCGATGAAGAGTCGCTAACGGCAAAACCCTCGGCGGTAGGATTAGGCAAACCAAACAGCTTCTCGATAATTAAACCGACCAACTTGAGGAATGGAGTGTAGAGCACCAAAGCCCACAACACACCAAAGACATTGAAGATGGTATGCGACATTGCGGCACGCTTTGCCTGCGTATTACCGATTGAGGCGGCGATGTTAGCCGTGATGGTTGTACCGATATTCTCGCCCAACACCATCGCACAAGCCATATCAAATGGTATCCAGCCCATACTCAACATAATGAGTGTGATGGCCATTGTAGCCGATGACGACTGCAATACAAGTGTGAGGATTGTACCAAAAGCAAGGAACAACAACACCGAGCCAAAGCCGTGAGCCGACCACGCAGTAACGAACTCCAGCACCTCGGGAGTCTTACGCAAATCGGGCACCGACTCCTTCATAAACGAAAGACCCAGGAACAAGAGGCTGAAGCCCACGATTAACTCACCGATATTCTTGCGCTTGTCCTTCTTCGAGTTAGAGAACAGGAAGCCGAAGAGCATCATAGGGATGGCAAGCAACGAGATATCAGCCTTGAAACCCAACCAAGATACCATCCAGGCGGTGATTGTAGTACCGATGTTGGCACCCATAATAACACTGATAGCCTGCGTGAGGGTCAAAAGTCCCGCATTAACGAAACTAACCACCATTACCGTTGTCGCCGATGATGACTGGATGACCGAAGTCACGCCAACGCCTGTCAAAACACCCTTCAAAGGGTTAGATGTCATTGCCGAAAGAAATCCACGCAACTTATCGCCCGCAGCCTTCTGCAATCCTGAACTCATCAAGTTCATTCCGTAGAGGAACATTCCCAATGCTCCCAATAGTGTAAACACTTGTAAGATACCCATAATTTTTCCAAAATTTTTCTGTTGCAAAAGTATTGGTAAATTGTTTCAAAAATGTTACAAAACAATTAGTTTTTAGTTAAATGCGGTCGTGGCGGGGAAATTATTACATTTTTATTAAATCTCTGTTTCCGATGCCTAAGGCTCGATAATTCTCCGTAATTTTGCACCAGAAAAAATTAAATAAGGTATCTATGGCAGCTGAACGCATATTGATAGTGGACGACGAGGAGACCCTGTGTGAGGTTCTGAAACTCAACCTTGAGAACGAAGGCTATGATGTTGATATAGCCTTTAGTGCCGAGGAGGCTCTGACCCTCGACCTGAGGAGTTACTCGCTCATCCTGCTCGACATTATGATGGGTGAGATTAGCGGCATCAAAATGGCAAAGATGCTCAAGGCGGATGTCACTACGGCAAACATACCTATTATCTTCTGCACCGCACGAGACACAGAGGATGATATGGTTATGGGACTCAACCTCGGTGCCGACGACTATATTATGAAGCCCTACACAATCCGCAATGTGATTGCCCGAGTAAAGAGTGTGTTGCGCCGCACGGCTGGACATAAGGGGCAGACCACGCAGGTGGAGAATACGCACATTCTGGAGGTTGAGGGTCTGAAACTTGACCTTGAGTTCAAGCGCTGCACGGTGGATGGTGTCGAGGTGAAGCTCGCCCGCAAGGAGTTTGAGCTTTTGGCATACCTCATTTCACATCGTGGCAAGATACTCTCTCGTGAGCAGATTTTGAGCAAGGTGTGGAGTGACGAGGTGGTGGTATTGGACCGCACCATCGATGTGAACATTACCCGTGTACGCTCAAAAATTGGCTCATACGGCTCTCATATTGTAACCCGTTCAGGTTTTGGCTATGGCTTCCGTGATTAAACTAACCAACCACAAACGACTCTTCGTGATGTTGTTTGCCTTCTCGTGGACCATAATCTTATGCTCCATCGGTTTCCAATACCTCAGGGAGAAGCAGTATAAGTCGAAGTTCCTGAGTGCCGAACTGCAACTCTACAACCGACTTCTGCTCGATAAGGTAGAGGATGGGTTATCCTACGAGGAGTTCATTACTACATACAATAAACCTTTTGAGGATTTGCGTATATCCATCATCACTATGTCGGGCGCTGTGGTCTATGATAATATGGTGTCAATCGACTCGCTCGACAATCACCGCCATCGCCCAGAGGTAGCCGATGCGATAAGGGATGGCTCGGGTTATCATATCGCAAGACTTTCGACAAGTGATGGTCGCAAGTATTTCTACTCTGCAACACGAGGCGAGAGGGTGGTTGTCCGCACCGCAATACCCTATTCGGCATCGTTGCGTGAGTTGTTGAAGGCGGAGTGGGACTATCT
>JAFYOF010000203.1 GCA_017560305.1 Alistipes sp. | reverse complement strand
TCCGCAAGAGTTATAACATCTTGCTTCGACCTGATTATATGCACTTCATCTTTGTAAACAACCGTGCCGTATATCTCTGGCTTGTTATCCGTCGTGAACAAACGCCATACTGGTACATTCAGCACATTTGCCACAGCCTCCAAGCGTTGCAGTGTTGGATTGCCTTTGGTTAGCGAGTTATACAAATTATTTCTATCTACACCAAGCATATCACTCAACTCTTTGAATGACATATTACGCTCGTCGAGCAAGTCTTTGATAATTGAATAGTCCATATTGTGTCAAATTAGTAGTCAAAAGTATATTAAATTATACAAAACGCCAAGCAAATTGGTAATAAACTACATTTAATAGCTCTAAAATTTGGTAATATAATAATATATTACTATATTTGCATATCGAAAACGGTAATAGATTATGAAGGCAATACTTGGACAATACTACTACGCACCGCATCGAAGAAGTTATGGTGTTTGGCAATGGGATTGGGTTTCGGAAAAGGGCGCAAGCGGCAGATTCGTTAAGGATTTCTGCACCAAAGAGGAGGCAAGAGAGTATGTGTGGAAGATGAACGGTTGGGGTCAGCCAAAGACAAAATTGAATTAAAGTGTAATAAATTTTCTTACAGATATGACAACGATAGTAGCAGTAACAAACAAGGATTTGTACAGAGCAGCAGTGATTGCTTCAAGGGTAGAGAATGATTTCGTAACAGGTTTGCAGGTGGCAAAGTTGAACGAGTTGAGGGCTCGTATGCGCCGAGAGGTGGTAAAATTTGCCTACCTCAAAAAGAGCGGTGAGGTACGCATCGCCTATGGCACTATGATGCCAGCCTTAATTGGGGACCATATCAATGGTCGTGGTACTGATGGTGACTATCGTAAGGTTTGTACCTACTTTGATGTAGAGCGTGGTCAGTTCAGATGCTTCCAGATGCAAGCGCTAATAAAGATTTTCTAACTATGGCAACTGCGGTAATTTATGCACGAGTAAGTAGCACGAGTGAGAGGCAATCAACCTCTCGTCAGGTTGCTGACTTGACCGATTACGCTATTCGCAATGGGTTGGAGATTGTTGGAGTGTATGAGGAACACATCAGTGGAGCAAAGCGGAACGAAGAGCGTGCTGTACTGACCGAGTGTATCAACTATGCAGTGAATCATCGTATTGATGTGGTACTTTACTCGGAGTTGAGTCGTTGCGGTCGTGCAGTATGGGAGGTATTGGACACTATCCGTACACTTAAAGATAATGGAATCAATGCCTATTTTCAGAAGGAGGGCTTGTCGCTTTTCTCAGCAGATGGCAAGGAGAATCCATATCTGGCGGTGATGGTGTCGGTCTTGGGAGTATGTGCGCAGATAGAGCGAGAGAACATTGCCTATCGCCTCAATAGTGGCAGGAAATTAGCGATTGAACGAGGTGTGAAGATGGGTCGCAAGGTTGGTAGTTGCAAGAGCCGAGAGCAGAAGCAAGAGGAGTACTGCAAAGTTATTCGCTCGCTTCGTGCGGGTAAGTCAGTTCGTGACACCGCTAAAATTTGCGAGGTGTCAATTAGTACCACTCAGCGCATCAAGAAAGAGTTTGGAATAAAGATTCTTAGACCTTACCGAATGTAAAATGGCAGTCGCCTTGATGGTGATTGCCAATTTTATTTGAAAAATAATGTAGCAATATACGACAAACAGATATTCATTATTGAGAATCAGTTTATTACTCTGATTTACCAATTTTATGCAATACTAACCTTGCAACTTTTAGCAGAAAAAGGTTAATCTCTTCTCAGGATGCAGTTTTCTGAAATATATTTATCAACGGTTCTGTGTACAATCTATTCTATCTCGACCCAACATTATAACGAAGAAGTCTGCAACCTGTTTTACATTGTCGAATCGAAGGTCATTTTTATCTAATAGGTGGCGTAAAACTGCTTTGCGTGTTTCAGTATCATCACGGCCATAGTCGAGTATATCTTACCGTTCTGTGATAGCCTTGCGAATTGCGGCATACCTCGCTCGCTGGGTATTGCTAATCTTCTGTTTTGTCTCTTCGGTGTGTCGTTTTCCATACATCGGATTGAACGACCCCACTTTTTCCATACTTTGCTTAGTCGTATTCATATCTGACTGGAGTAACATTTGAGTTACTTCTATCATATAAATATCACATATCTGAAAAATAGGATTGAAATCATCCTGAAAATTTTACGGATAACCCATTTGTGAAGTAGAGTGATGTTACTTCAAATTCTCTTTTGCGAGTTACGGTGATACATCTTGATATTTTCATCTATTTTAGGTGTATCCCCTTGAAATTTTAATCAATGTCATTTTCTGAAGAATTTTTGTCTTTTGCTATTGACTTTTTTATGGTTTTATCTATAATTTATATAAATAATATTGTAAAATCATTAAATTATGTTTACGGTATCAAATGAATGTTTTAAAAGAAAGCCAAGCAATGATGAGATTAGAAAAATAAACTATGTAAGAAGAGATTTGAACTTAGATGAAGTTGTGGGTTGTATCAGAAGTGGATATGTATTTAGTGCCAATTTCTGTGATGATTACTCAACCGCCATTACCCAAACCAACCGCAGATATGATAACTTTATTAGTACGCCTATGGTTATGTATGATTTGGATGGTTGTATTGATTGTTCTTTGGATGAATTAGTCTGTTCGCTGATTTATAAACCTACGATTAGTTATACGACTTATTCACATCAAACCAATAATAAGGGTAATAGATATAGGCTTTTATATCTGTTTGAGAACCCGATTCAATCTATTGAGGTTTATAAAGGTATCTATAACAAGATTAAGAGCAGTTTTAAGTTTTCGATTGATGATAACTGTGGAGTCAATCCAACGCAAGCAGTATTTGGTAGTCATAATGGTTGTGATGTGGTGGTAACCGATAGTTCGTACAGCATAGACGACTTTCAACTAACAACAGTAAATGGTCATTCTAATTCTATATGTAAAGAGAAGAGAAACAATATAGAGATAGAAAGTCTATTTCAGAATCAAGAGTATAAATATGATTTCTATCATCTGTCTTATCAAGAACTCATAGATAAATATAGAGATGTATATCCATTCTTTGAACATACTCCATTGCCACCAACGAGAGATGATTGTCCATACATACTGCTCCCCGAAGATTATATACATATAAAACGATATTGGCTATGCCAAAGGGTAAAAGATGAGTATGGGGATGAGAGGTGGAAATATGCTAAAATTAGGAAAATCAAGGATGGTGAGGGACGACGGAAAAAGTTATTTATAAATGGTATCTTACGAAGGGAGATGATTCCCGAGATAACATTTGAGCATTTATTATACTGCTTAACCTTTGAACTATGGTACTACTATGAGAATGGAGGCAGTAATTGCAAAAATATTATCACAAAGCACGAATTGGCCATTATCGCCGCAGATGTTATGCGGGCTAATGTGGATGATTACACTTTTGAGAAGAAGGATAGAAGGCAATTCGTGGTCAATGACGCTTATTGTCAGAAATACAATGTTAGCCGCAAGGAAGCACGAAATTTAGCCAAGAAACTAATCACTTATGAACGCATTGGAATGATGTACAATGTCACTCTGACCGACAAAGAGAATATTGAAATTTTCAAGCAAAATGGATTAGATGTTAGCCCCAAAACACTCCAGCGATTTAGAAAAGATAATGGACTGAATAAGTACAAGAAAGATAAACAAGAAGAATCATAGTCGAAAACTTGTTTACGACGATATTTTCTTGTACATTTAAGAAAAAATAAAAAGATGGACTCAATTAAAATATTATTACGAGAACTGATAACCAGCAATATCATTGACAAGGGTGGGAACTATTCGTATAATGGAGTATGCTTAGCGGAATCATCGGAAGTGTTTCATAAGAGGCTTAAAGATTTATACGAGGCGGCTTTGACTGATATTCCGCTCCTCAACACCGATGAGAAGAATGGGTTAATAAATGTTGTTGAAAAATACAAGGCGTTGCAAACGAGATTCGATGTACCCACTCCCTCACACCTTGAAGCGATGAACCACGACATAGCATCAGGAAACGACAATCCAAGTTTGGAGCGAGAACGAGATTTTGTGGAGATGGTATGTGAATGTGTATCTATGCAAAAGCATTATCTCAATGAGTTTGCTGAGACTGTTGGATGTGTGCCTGCGGAACCACAACCATCAGTTCATATAATAGAGCCTACAGAGGTCGTATCGCCCGATGATAATCTAATCAAAGGAGTGAATGGATTGGCGAAGTTTTTGGGCTGCGGCACTAATACCGCACAGAACATCATCAATAGCAAGATTCTTCTAAAAGTAAAAATCCAATATAGAACAGGCAAGGGTTGGAGATTCAGAAAAGATAAATTGACAGAATTACTAGAGAAAGAGCCAGAAATCTTCAAAAAAGTGGGTCAATAGTAGTCTTAATCACTCGATTTTTGGGTGAAGAAAAAAGAAAAAGCGATGTAAGTTTCTGATTATCAGTTTCTTACATCGCCTTCTTTGTAGTGGATAGGGGATTCGAACCCCTATGTCATGCGTGAGAGGCATGTATCCTAGCCCTTAGATGAATCCACCGTTTTGTTTTGACACTGCAAATATAGAGCAAATTTCTGACTCTGCAAATTTTTTCTTAAAAAAAATGCAAAAAAGTGTGATTTTTCTCGTTTTTTATCAATTTTCGGCGAAAAATGGGCCTTTTCGAGCCAATCTTGACCTGAAATCGCGCCGAAAAAATCATCATTTGTCCCGCATTTTTTTCGACGGGCACACAAAAATATTCAACCGAGCGGTAAAATTTCATCCGCCGCCCGCAAAAATTACTCAAATCAAGTTGAAAAACTAAAACTGACCCTTGTCGATGACCACAAAAACTATCTCATCGTAGGGCGTGCGGCTACCGCGCTCGTACAAAATGCCCACATCGCCGCTCGGCATCACCACCAAATCGGAGTAAGCAGCGAAGCCCTCGTCAAGCGAGATGCCCTCATCCCACACCTTGCCGCCATCGCGGCTCTGGCGCAGCGTGAGGTGCTCGCGACGCTTGGTGGAGGCGGGGTTTACAAATAGCAGATGGTCGGTCGGTTTGCCCTTTGCGGAGTAGCCGATGATTGCGCCCTGACATACGGGCTCGGGGAGTTGCTCGTCGCGCACAACCTCGCCGAGTGTCTCGCCTCCATCGGTAGAGATAGCATAGTGACGGGCAAAGCGGTTGCGACCCACTTGCCAGCGGGAGTTGAGCATCAGCGAGCCATCCTTGCGCTCCACCACCGTAGACTCGTTGCCGCCCTGCATTACGCCGCCGATATGCCACGATGCTCCACCATCGTCTGAATAGATAAGGTGGGCGTTGTAGTCCGACCCTCTGCCGTTATACTCCGCGTGGTCGCACGGCACGATGATTCTACCACGATGGGGGTTGCGCCACAGCTCTATGGCGTGGCAAGGTCCCGTAGCGTACCAAGTCCACGAGGGAAGTTTTGCCGAGGCAGTAATCTCCTCGGGTGTGCTCCAGCTGCGACCCTCATCGTCAGAGTAGACGACATATACTCGGCGCGAGTCATTTGCGGTGCGCTGCAGAATGGCGTTCTCGCTATCCTCGCCCCTATTCCAGGTCATCAGCAGCACCACTCTGCCACTTCGGCGCAGCACTACGGGCGAGGGGTTGCCGCAACAGTTGTCGCCATCATCCCACACAACCTGCATTTTGCCCCAACTCTTTCCGCCATCCTCGGAGCGGCGCACTACAAGGTCTATGTTGCCCGCATCGCCAACGCCATCACGGCGCGCCTCGGCAAAGGCGAGAAGCGTACCGCTCTTGGTCGCAACGATTGCTGGGATGCGGAATGTTGAATAGCCCGCCATCCCCTGATGAAAGATTGTCGTTCGGGAAATCTCCTGCGCAGAGAGCGGAGTGAGGGCCATTGCGGCGAGCGCAAATAATATATATAGGTGTCTTTTCACGGCTTTGGGGTTTTGGTGTAAACAAATATAGCGATTTTTAGTCTACAAAGCTCTGCAAAAGAGCTCAATATTATGGCGGTGTGAATTATTTTTATTAGTTTTGTGTAGGATTGAACAAAACGAGATATGGCAAAGATTGTTACATTTGGAGAGATTATGTTGCGTCTGGCAACGCCCGACCATATGCGATTCGGGCAGAGTCAGTCGCTGGTGGCGACATTCGGTGGCGGCGAGGCCAATGTGGCGGTGTCGCTGGCGAACTATGGTGAGGATGTGGAGTTTGTAACGCGTCTGCCCAAGAACGACATCGCGGCGGCGTGCGTCAAGGAGTTGCGCGGCTTGGGTGTCAAGACCGAGAACATCGTCTATGGCGGCGAGCGAATGGGCATCTACTTTCTCGAAACGGGTGCGGTGGCGCGCCCAAGCAAGGTTATCTACGACCGCGCGCACTCATCAATCTCGACCATCGAGCCTGGGATGATTGACTGGGCGGCGGTGCTGGAGGGTGCCGAGTGGTTTCACTTTACGGGCATCACGCCAGCCATCAGCGCTTCGGCGGCGGAGGTCTGTCTGGAGGCGTGTCGTATGGCGAACAAGATGGGCGTGACGGTATCGTGCGATTTGAACTACCGCAAGAATCTCTGGAAATATGGCAAGAGCGCGGCGGAGGTTATGCCTGCGCTGGTGGAGTGTTGCGACATCATTCTCGGCAACGAGGAGGACGCCGAGAAGGTCTTCGGCATCAAGCCCGAGGGTTTCGATGCGGCGGCAACCGAGGGCGAGGTGGATCAGGCGGCGTTCAAGAGCGTATGTCAGCAGTTGATGCAGCGCTTCCCTCGCGCCAAGAGAGTGATTATCACCCTGCGCGGCTCAATCAAT
>JAFYOF010000202.1 GCA_017560305.1 Alistipes sp. | reverse complement strand
TCTGCTCACCCAGCAGGTAACTCAGGAATTTGATGAAGCCCACATTGTGGTTGTTGTACTGCGCCGCGTGGCGGTACTCGTGCGCCACCAACTGCTTGAGCCACGGCATCGAGTAGCCCTCGATGGCGGGCGTGGAGAGGAACTCCACACGCTTGGGCAGCCACATCACCAGTCCGTTGGAGTTCATATTCTCGGGGTGGATGATAAATGGGATGTCGAGCGGCGGCAGTTTGAATCCGTAGTTGATGTCGGGGCGCACCTGTCCTGCGAGGTAGAGCGTCGTGAGACCTATCTGGTTGGCGCTCTCGGGGTAGATTACGCTCGCCTGCTGACCCTTCGACTCTCGCCACTTGAGGCGTGCGGGGTCTGCTCCCCAACTATAATATTGGGCAAAAGATGTCACGACACTCATCACAAGGAGGAGCGTCAATGCCACAAACTTTATCTTTATGCCCTTTCTCATTTGATCTATCCGCCAGCCTTTTTGCAGCGGTAACCAGCCTTGGTGAGCAAATCGACTACGCGGTCGCGGTGGTCGCCCTGGATGATAATCTCGCCATCCTTTGCCGAGCCTCCCACGCCGCACTTGCTCTTGAGCATACGACCCAACTCCGCCAGGTCAGCCTCGGTGCCTACGAAGCCCTTGACCAGCGTCACGGTCTTGCCGCCACGATGCTTGCGGTCGAGCCATACGCGCAGATCCTGCTCCGCTGGGGCGAGGGTTGCAGCCTCTGGCTCCTCGGTGGTTGTGTATTCAAAATCGGGGTTGGTAGAGAAGACCATACCCAATCGTTCTTTCCAATCGTTCATATCGATAAAGGTTTTTGCAGCGAAAATCAAGAAAAAATTGTTCCTTAATTGCCTCTGCCCGATAATTCGGGTGTTATTATTTGGTGCAAAAATACAAAATTGTTATATTTACAACAAATTATGAAACGAGCAAGAATCGAAAAATTGAATGCCGACCACCTGATTAACCACGACAGGTCGCGTTGCTTCGTGCCGCCGACCATTGTCGATGATGGGCGTGAGCGTGTGGAGGTCTTTGTCGAGGGCTACGAGGATGTTGCCTTCTGGCGTTCTATTTTCGACCATTTCGACAACCCATATCTCCGTTTTGAGATCTCTGTGCCCAACCGCGAGGATTTGCCCAAGGGCAAGAAGGTGCTGATGTCGATGATTCCCCGCTCGTCGGAGCATATGCTGTTGTGTGTCGATTCTGACTTCGACTATCTCTTCGGTGACCGCACGCCTCAGGCGAAGGAGGTGTGTGAGTCGGAGTTTATGTTCCACACCTACACCTACGCCACGGAAAACTACCTCTGCTATGCCCCCTCGCTTCACAATGTATGCGTGAAGGCGACCAAGAATGATAGTCATATCTTTGATTTTGTGGAGTTTATGGCAGAGTATTCGCGCACGATTTATCCTCTGTTTTTGTGGTATGCCTACTCGGCGCAACTCTCCTATGAGTCGGTCTTCCCGCTCATCGATTTCAAGAATGCGGTGCGTATCGGCTATGTCGAGATTGAGAATAATGGCGCTGACACCATCGCTTGGCTATCTCGTCAGGTGGCACGCAAACTCTCGCGTCTGGAGCAGGAGAATCCCCGTATGGCGGCGGAGATGCTAGCCTTTGCCGAGTATCTGCGAGGAAAGGGTGTTGAGCCCGAATGTACCTATATGTTTATGCACGGCCACACACTGATGGATAATGTGGTGATGATTCTTCTCAATACCGTATGCGACCGCCTGCGCCAGATGACTATCGCCAAGATTAATTCATCAAGCAAGACTGGCTTGTCGCTGAAGAACGAACTCAGCAACTACTTCAACACTCTGCGCTCGACACGCGATGTGTTGCTTGATAACGAGAACTACACCTCGTGTCCGCTCTACGCCAAGTTGGAGGATGATATCGAGCGTTACATCAACTCTACAATCGAGAAAATCAAGGCCAAGCGCGAGGGAGTAAGTGTGAAATAAAAAGGGTAGAGTTACCCCGATGTAAGAAAAAAGAAAAGAGGCTGCCTAACCGAAGTTTGGCAGCCTCTAAAGCGTCTATACTAAATTGATTAGATAGCGTTTGTGTCGTAGAGAACCTGGTTCACCTTGCGAACAGCAGCAGCCGATGCCTCGAATGCAGCCTGCTCCTCAGCTGTAAGGTCGATCTTAACGATCTTCTCGATACCCTTACGGCCGATAACTACTGGTACACCGATCATGATATCCTCCTGACCATACTCGCCCTCGAGGTAAGCACCGCAAGGGATGATGCGCTTCTGGTCGCCCAAGATAGACTCAACAACTGATGCTGCAGCAGCACCTGGAGCATACCATGCTGATGTGCCGAGCAAGCCAGTCAAAGTAGCACCACCAACCATAGTGTCAGCAGCAACCTGAGCGAGCTTCTTCTTTGAGAGGAACTGTGATGCAGGAACACCCTTGATTGTAGCCTTTGATGTCAAAGGAATCATAGTTGTGTCACCGTGACCACCGATAACCATACCGTCAACATCGTGGATGTTAGCGTTAGCAGCCTTTGCCAAGTAGCAACGGAAGCGTGATGAATCGAGTGCACCACCCATACCGATTACGCGGTTCTTTGGAAGACCTGTTGACTTCAAAGTAAGGTAAGCCATTGTATCCATTGGGTTAGATACGATAACGAAGATAGCGCGTGGTGAGTGAGCCAAAGCCTGTGATACTACGCTCTTTACGATGTTAGCGTTTGTGCCGATGAGCTCCTCACGAGTCATACCTGGCTTACGAGGAATACCAGAAGTTACAACCACTACATCTGAGTTAGCTGTCTTCTTGTAGTCGTTAGTGCAGCCTGTGAGCTTAGTCTTGAAATCGGTTGTAGCCGATGCCTGGTACATATCAAGCATCTTACCCTCAGACAAACCCTCCTTGATGTCGATCAATACTACCTCGTCTGCTACCTCGCGCGCTGCCAATACATTAGCGCAAGTTGCGCCTACCATACCAGCGCCAATAACTGTTACTTTTGACATAATTTTGTTGTGTTATAAATTTTGAATTTTCGTGAATTAACCAATCAACTCGGCATAAGCCTCTGGAGTAAGGAGTGAGTCATACTCTGCTGGGTCTGACATCTTCACCTTAATCATCCAACCCTCACCGTAAGGATCAGAGTTTACCAACGCAGGGTCAGCGTCTACGGCGTCGTTGAACTCAACAACCTCGCCACCCACTGGGATAAAAGCATCGCTCACAGTCTTTACTGCCTCGATAGAACCAAACACATCACCAGCGGCCAATGTCTCGCCAACGGTTGGAACATCTACAAACACGATGTCGCCCAACTGACTCTGAGCGAAATCGGTGATGCCTACATAGGCATACTCGCCCTCGACGCGACACCACTCGTGGTCGTTCGAGTACTTCAAATTAGCAGGAATATTCATAGTCGTAAAAAATTAAAATTGTCTTGTTTCTGTCGTGCTCACGGGGTCTGATATCCTCGCTCGGCACTTTGGGCATTTTACCTCATACAAAGATATGATATATTTTCTAACAATGCTACAATTTTGTTAGTTTTTTAACACAAATTCCACCTCTTTGAACAGAAATTTGCGCTCGCCAGAGTGTGAAGTGGTGATTTTCAACTCTCCGCGGGGCTCAACACCCGTAATCGTGCCTCGGAAAAGGCTTCCGTCAAGCAGGGCGTAGGTGTGCTCCTCGCCCAAACGATAGAGATAGTTGTGGTAGTCCTTGTGCAACTCCGCATAGCGCTTCTCGCGCAGCATCGCATAGCGCCTCATAAGACATTGCGACAAGCGCTCAAGTACCTCGCGGCGGTCATAAACTCTGCCCGTGAGTAGGCGCATAGAGATAGGATTTGGCAGGGTGGGGTCGAACTCAGTCTGGTTGATGTTCAGACCGATGCCCGCAATGGTGCGACCGATTGTCGCGCCCTGCAATTTGTGTTCCATAAGGATGCCGACCAGCTTTCTGTCGCCCACATAGATGTCGTTTGTCCACTTTATCTTCGCCTCGATGGAGTACTCCTTCAGGCAATCCACCAGCGCAAGTGCCACCGCCTGAAGCAACGAGAACTGCTCGGTGGCGGGCATAAATGTAGGCTCAAAAACGGCCGAAAAGGTGAGATTCTGCCCCTGCTCGCTCTGCCACGAATGACCTCGCTGACCTCGGCCCGCGCTCTGCCTTTCGGCCCAGATGATGTCGCCCTCGTGGTAGTGGGGGAGTGCCGCCTCGTCGTTTGAGGAGGTGAGTTGGTCGAAGTAGTGTATCATTAGCGTGGATTTCGTGCCAAGTAGCGCCACAATGGCGCAGAGTGGAGGCATTGGATAATCTCGTCGTGGTCGAGCAACTCCTCGACCTCCTCGCGCGTAAGAAGCTCCACCGTGATATCCTCGCTGGACTCGGTGTTCTGCTCGGCTATGCGCTCCACGCCCACGGCGAGGAATGTGTAGGCGAGGTTGTTGTGGTTTGTCGGGTTGGGCGATGTGACCATAAACTGCTGCCACTCGCCGCCACCAAAGCCTGTCTCTTCGAGAAGTTCACGGCGTGCGCTCTGCTCGGGTGTCTCGCCCTCCTCGCAGCAGCCAGCCGAGAGCTCGTAGTTGGTACGACCCAGGGCGTGACGATACTGGCTGATCATCACGAACTTACCATCCTTTGTTATGGCAATTACATTGACCCAGTTGGGGAACTCAAAGATGTACCACTCGGGCACAACCACACCCGTGGGCAACTCCACTCGCTCGCGTCGCACGGTAAACCACGGACGGTTGGCGAGGTACTCGCTCTGGAGCACTCGCCAGGGTCTGTGTTCAGGCTTTTTCATAGCAGGAATTTATACGCTTACGCCGAAGTCACGCAATGCGTCGTTCAGCGATGTCTTCTTGTCGGTTGACTCCTTGCGGTGACCGATGATGAGGGCGCACGATACGCCATACTCGCCCGCAGGGAACTTCTTTGTATATGTACCGGGGACTACCACCGAGCGTGCTGGTACATAGCCGCGGTACTCCTTTGGCTCGTCGCCCGTTACATCGATGATGTGGGTTGAGCCTGTGATTACGGTGTTAGAGCCGAGCACCGCCTCACGGCAGATGTGCGCACCCTCCACCACGATTGCTCGTGAACCGATGAAGCAGTTGTCCTCGATGATTACTGGCGCAGCCTGCACTGGCTCCAATACGCCGCCGATTCCCACGCCACCGCTCAGGTGTACATGCTTGCCAATCTGTGCGCAAGAGCCTACGGTTGCCCAGGTGTCTACCATTGTGCCCGAATCGACATAGGCGCCGATGTTCACATACGAAGGCATCAGGATAGCGCCTGGTGCGATGTATGCGCCGTAGCGTGCCACAGCGTGTGGAACAACTCTCACGCCCAGCTTCTCGTAGTCGTGCTTGAGCTCCATCTTGTCATACCACTCCAGTTCGCCCGAGCGCATTGTACGCATCTCCTGAATTGGGAAGTACATAATAATCGCCTTCTTCACCCACTCGTTCACCTGCCACTCGCTGGTCTCGGGGTTGATTGGCTCTGCGGTGCGGAGCTGACCCTTGTCAACAGCCTCCACCACCTCACGGATTGTCGCCTTCACGGCTGCATCGGCAAGCATCGAGCGGTCTGCCCACGCCTGCTCAACTATCTGTTTGTGTTGTGTATACATATCTTAATGAAAAATTTATTGCTCAAAGATAACGAAAAAAGAGAAAAAATGAGTCATAATGCCAAAAATTCCTATCTTTGTGGCTCACTAAAGAATATAACGACTTAAAGATATGAAGGTTTACAAATTTGGAGGTGCATCGGTTCGTAATGCCGATGGTGTAAGAAACCTCTCACATATTGTCAAGGATGAGCAGAATCTCTTTATCATCGTGTCGGCTATGGGTAAGACTACAAACGCCCTGGAGCGCGTCTTCACTCATATGCAGAAGGCTGAGAAGAGCGAGGCTCACGCCGAGATTGACCAGATTGTGGCATACCACGCCGAGATTATCAACGACCTGTGGGGCGAGCCTACAAAGGTTGAGGAGGTTGACGCTCTCTTTGCCGAGTTGCGCTCAATTATCGACAACACACTCTACCGCACACAGGATGCAGAGTTGTGGTACGACACAATCGTGGCATTCGGTGAGTTGATCTCAACATCAATCATCTCGAAGTACCTGAATCACGCAGGTCAGCGCAATCGCTGGATTGATATGCGAACAACATTCGTGACAAACCCACGCCACAAGGATGCAAATGTTGACATCAAGGCCTCTGAGCCACGCCTCAAGGCTGCTCTGGAGAATACTGGCGTAGGCGTATTCGTTGGTCAGGGCTTTATCGGCGCTGCTCCAGATGGTACAACTACAACACTCGGTCGTGAGGGTTCAGACTACTCGGCGGCTGTTGTGGCTCATATCCTCGAGGCAGAGTCAATGTCAGTGTGGAAGGATGTTGATGGCGTGTTGAACGCTGACCCGAAGGTGTTTAAGGATGCTGTGAAGATTGATGCGTTGAACTACCTTGATACAATCGAGTTGGCTTACAGCGGTGCGCAGATTATCCACCCAAAGACCATCAAGCCTTTGCAGAACAAGAATATTCCTTTGTATGTTCGTCCTTTCGGCGACAAGACAAAACCAGGTACAGTAATCAATGGCGAGGCGGAGCACTGCACATTGCCAATTATGATTTACAAGCGCGATCAGGTGTTCCTGATTATCCGCTCAAAGGATTTCTCATTCGTTATGGAGGAGAAGTTCGCGGTAATCTTTTCGCTGCTCGACCGCTTCCGTATCAAGACTCACCTTATCAACAACTCGGCTGTGGATTTGGGTCTCTCGGTGGATGCCTCTTGGCACATTGACGAGCTTATCGAAGCGCTTGAGAAGGAGGACTTCGAGGTTGAGAAGCGCGAGGGCGTATGTCTCTTGACTATCCGCAACTGCAACGACGACCTCTACGCTCGTTATGTAAAGTCGCAGGAGACTTTGGTAAAGCAGATTAACTTCCAGACTGTTCGAGTGGTTTTACCTTCTCCAACATTCTAAGGGAATTGTCTAAAAAGGTGTTTTCTGCGTTGCACTCATCCTCGAAATCCTCATTTACGCTCCAGTAAACTGCGGTTTCTCGGATTTCGTACGCCTAAAAACCCCCTCTTTTTATACAATCCCCAAATAATTAAGGAATAAAGAACAAGAAAAGGCTGTCCAAACGGACAGCCTTTCTTATTTGTGTGATAAACCTTAATTTATCGACTTGCGGTCGGGTGAGATATTCTCGGGTGCCTCGGCCTCCATCTTGTTCTGCAGCGCTACCATCTCTATGGCATCTGCGGCTGCGGTGACATCGCCAATCGTTACGGGCATATTCCACGCAATCTGCAACTTAGTCACGCCGTAGAGCATCGCCTCGTAGGCTGGTGTGTGGTCATCCTCGGCGAGGATAACGACAGCATCCACATCGGTGTACTCTGCCAGAAACTGGGTTGTGAGGGTCACATTGAATACTCGTGGCGCGTGGCGGAACAGGATGTTCTGCTCGGTGCAACCCAAAGCCTTGAGGCTCTCGGTCACCGCTGCCATATTGCGATGGGCAAACTCGCTCTGCTCATCCACAATAATCACACCCACCTTATACTGCGCCATCTTGCCTGACCTGCTTAAAGTGAATTACTCAGTAAGGTTCTTCATAGCCTCACGAGCATCCAACGAGCGTGGGTACTCCTTCTCGATTGTCTCGTAGCACTGCTGTGCCTTTGCCTCGTTGCCAGCTGCGCTGTAAGCCAAAGCAGCCTTGCGGAGGTACATAGGAGCAGAGAAGTCGTTCTTGCTCTCGTTAGCAGCCTTCTCGAACAATGAAGCAGCCTTTGCGAAGTCATCCTTCTCAACTGCGATCTCGCCCTTGATGCCGATAGCCATAGCGTTTACCATCTCGCCTGGAACGCCCTTAACGCTCTTGAAGCCGTTGATATAGTTCTCTGCTGCGTCGAAATCGCCCAAGCGAAGTGCGCAAGCAGCAGCGTACATCTTAGCCAGGTTACCTGCTGGAGTGTTGCCATACTGCTCAGCAACCTCTGCAAAACCTGGAGTGTTCTCATCACCGTTCAATGCGATAGTGTAGTCAGGTGTAGTCTGCTCGAAGTTGTACTGTGCCTGATAGAGCAACTCCTGTGCCTTGTTCAAGCGTGGCTCGCTGATAACCTTCTTGTAGCCAAATACTGCGATTGCGATTGCAAAAATCACGACGATTGCGATACCAACCATCTTGCTGTTCTTCTCGATGAAGATCTCTGTCTGCGACTGAGCGCTCTCGAGCAACTCCTCCTGTGGTGTCATTACCTCTTTTGCCATTTTTTTATGTTTTTTAGTTAATTATTCGTTTAATTCAAAACGCAAAAATATAACAAAAAACGGAAAAAAACGCATAAAGTGGTCGGGAAAATGTAATTGAGCCGAGGAAAGTGGGCAAAAGTCGGCGAAAAATTGTAACTTTGGAAGCAAATAAGTCAACTTATGCGGTTAAAAAAGCTACTACTGATAAATTTCAAAAATATCCTTCAGTCGGAAATCACTCTCTCTGATGGCATTAATTGTTTTGTCGGCGACAATGGCGCGGGCAAGACCAACATACTCGATGCCATCCACTATCTCTCGATGTCGAAGTCGGCATTCACGATGACCGACGGACAGAGTGTGGCGCACGGCGAGGAGTTCTTTGTTGCCGAGGGCTCTTACCTGAGCGACTCGGAGCGTACCGAACTGCTCAACTGCTCCTTCTCGCGCCGAGGCGGTAAGGTGCTCAAACGCAACGGCAAGGAGTATGAGCGCATTGCCGACCATGTGGGTAACTTTCCCGTGGTGATTGTATCGCCACGCGACAGCGACCTTATTACCGATGCCGCCGAGGAGCGTCGCCGTTATCTCAATGGCTTTATCTCGCAGATTGACAAGGCTTACCTTAACTCTATGATGCGCTACAATGCCGTATTGGCTGAGCGCAACACTTTCCTCAAGCGCTCGTCGGATGAGCAGATGTTGCAGATTTACGATATGCAGCTCGCCGAGCACGGCACACGCGTCTATGAGCACCGCAAGCGTATCATCGAGCAGATGCAGCCTCTGGTGGAGGCCTATTACCGTGAGTTGTCGGAGGATCGTGAGCAGGTGGAGATTACCTACCGCTCGGAACTTGAGCAGATGTCGCTGATGGATATCCTGCAGCGCTGCCGCGAGAAGGATTTGGTCAATCAGTTCACCACTTCGGGCGTGCATCGTGATGATTTGGTCTTCCGCATTGGAGGCTATCCTCTGCGCAAGTATGGCTCGCAGGGTCAGCAGAAGTCGTTCCTCATAGCGCTCAAGCTGGCGCAGTATCGTCTTTTGGCAGAGTCTACGGGCGAGCGACCAATCCTGTTGCTGGATGATTTGTTCGATAAACTCGATATGCGCCGTGTGCAGCACCTGCTGGAGTTGGTTGCGGGCGAGGATTTTGGTCAGATATGTATAACCGATTGTAATAAGGTGCGTCTGGAGACCACGCTGAAGAATGCGGCGGCGGACTATGCGCTCTTTGAGGTCGAGGGAGGCGACATCAAGCGATGAGAAGAACAAAGACTTTGTTGTTTGGTGATGTGTTGCAGGAGTTTTTCTCGCAACCCTATGTGGCGGCGAAGGTTGCCGAGGGCAAGTTGCCCGACACCTGGCGAGAGGTAGTGGGGGAGCAGGCGGCGGCGCAGACCGTGTCGCTGAAGTTGGAGAACAGGGTTTTGTATGCCCACATCTCCTCGTCGATTCTCCGCTCGGAACTCTTCTATCGCCGAGACGCCATTGCGGCAGAGATTAACCGCATTTCGGGAGTCAAGTTAGTAAATGTCCTGATCATAAAATAAAAAATAGGCTGTCCCACGGACAGCCTATTTCTCTATATGCCCCGACGATTAGAGTCGTGGGGTCTCAAAACCAGTCACATCACTACCATCGCCGTCGATAAACTTCTGCAGATTGTAGTTGCTGATTAACCAAATGTTCTTCTTCTCTGGCTTTGGATACTGCGCAGCGTGCTCCTTCACCTCGTTGACCATCTCCTCGGTCACGGTGAGGCGCTTGTTGCCGTAGTCATCAATAATCTCGTCGCAGATAGTGAAGAAGCCCCAGGTCTCGAAGAACTCGGTCAAATCCTCCTTTGCAACATCGCAACATACCTTCGCAAAGTGTACCTGACGCGCACCATACTCCTCAGGGATGGTGTTTGATGTACGCATAATGTGGTACATATCGGGGAAGAAGTCCTCGCGACCCATCACCTTGGTGTTGTAGAGGTACAACTGCCAGATAGGAACAAGTTTGTAGAATGGGTCTGACTGCAGGCTATACACCTTTGGATTCTCACCCTTGTTTGCAATCTCGCCCCACGCAGCCTCGTAGCGGTCGTTGTAGGTGCGGACTACAACATCATTCTCGCGGACATACTCTCTGCCCTCTACGAAGACATAGTCACTCTGGCTCCAGCCACGGAACTTCATCACGCAGTACATCGAGCAGATGTTGTTACTTACCTCGCCCATACCTGCCCAGTTGAAGCCTGGCAACTGGTTCTTGTGACCCACCTCGTGGTATGGTCCCCAAGCGTTCCAGCGCAACTGCCAAGGGTCAAGCATAGTTCTCATAGCCGCACCGCCGTGCATCTCGTGGATTGAGTAACCGGTGTGGTAACCCGATGCGTACATAAATGCCTTCTCTGGGCAAGCCACATAGAGCATACGGTTGCGGTGACCGCCAGTCTGGTACTTGTGATGACCCTGGAACTCCTCCTGCAGGTAGATGATAGAGTCGGCCTGCTGCATAATGTCGAATGCCTTCTTTGTGTTGCCGCAATATGTCTGGTACTCCTTCACGGGGAAGGTGTAGATTGCTCTTGCACCACGCATATCAAAGAGTTCGCTGCGGGCGTTCTCAAGCATAGTTCTCACATCAGCCTCTGGGTCCTCGATGATATCGTAGTAGCCGTTCACCAACGCCGTTGGGAAGTTGATGCGGATAGGCTTCGCGTCAGGGTTCTCGGTGTGGTAGCGCACATAGACAAGACCCTTGTTCTTGACTGTGAGTTTGTTAAGACCCTTGTAGAGGATGTAGTTGTCGCCGTGGTCCTTGACCATATAGTCAATCACATCAATCGACACAGGCACATCGTAGGTCTCATCCACAAACACCACATGCTCGCCCGCCTCGAAGTACATACCGGTGATGTTGTCGAAGAGGGTGTAGCCCGTTGTGCGGAACTTCGCTGCGTCAAGGTCTGGGTGTGGATATGGATCGTAGTATGCCGCACGATATTTAGGGTCATACTCGCCCGAGTAGATGTATGCCGCAAGGTCACGGAAGAAGTCGTTAGGGATAGCCTCAATCATCTCCTCTGTCACATCGTCACGAAGCTCTGCGCAAGAGAGGTCAGTGAAGATATCCAACTCGTTGAAGTTGGATGCACCCTTGCGATAGAAGATAATCTCGTGAACGGCAGCCTTGATACCTTCGCTATTTGCTGCGGTACGCACCATAAAGACAATCTCCTTAGGCTTGTTGATAGTGAAATAGAGGCGCTGCTTCTCCTTCGAGAACTGGAAATCGTGTGTCAGGAAGAGCTTCTTCTCGCCACCCTCCTCGGTAACATAGATATCAACCTCGCCCCAGATACCCTCGCCCTTACCAGGGTAGATATCCACATAGTCGATTCTGTCAGCACCCTCGAACTTGCAGGTGAAGTCTACGGGAAGAGCACCAGTAGCACCAACCCAAGAGTCCAAATCGCCATCGTAGGCCTTTTTGAGAATATGCTGACCACCATATATGGTAGAAGTTGATGTTATCTGCTTAATAGGGATAACCTCATCGTTAGGAATAGTCTCGGCATTTGCCACAGAGTCCTTGCCCGCCTGCTTTACCTTCACGGTGACGCTCTCATTCGACTCCTCTGATGAGATTGTGATGGTCGCCTCGCGTGGCTCTTTGTCGGGGTTGCTGGCAATCTTGAATGTCAATGGCTCATCATCCGCCGCATCATCCTCGCGTGCAACATACTCAATCCAGTCGCAGCCATCGATGGTGACTTCGAAGTCAACATTGGCAAAGAATGGAACAGAGAGAGTGTTGTTTCGTGATGGAACATCAAAAGTAGTCTGCTCGATGATGATACCATCATTTACGCTCGCCTGCTTGATCTTGATGCTCTTGCGCAGACTCTTGTCCGAGTCGGCCATAATCGAGATGGTAGCCTCACGCGCCTTGGTGGTCTGGTTTGGCTTAACCTCAATCTTGAGTGAGTTTGAGTTCACCTTGCGAGAGAGTGTACACCAATCCTTACCCGAGCTTGAGAGGGTGTATGACCACTTGCCATCGGTGGTGGTCACGGTGACATTTACCGACACCGATGCACCAGCCTTGTTGATGGTGAAACTATCCTTGCTCAAGGTGATTTCAGGCTGTACAGGCGGCTCCTCAAAATCCACCTCCTTTGAGCAACTGCCCATTGCGAGCAGAAGGATAAATGCAAAAAGTGATAGAAGTTTTTTCATAGCGTTGTAGTTTTAGGAAAGAACCAAAAGGACTTACCCATCATTGAGATAAGTCCTTTTGTTATTAGAATATTACAAGCGTGGAGTATCGAAACCAGTCACATCGCTGCCATCGCCGTTGATAAACTTCTGCATATTGTAGTTGCTTATCAACCAGATGTTCTTCTTCTCTGGCTTTGGATACTGCGCTGCGTGCTCCTTAACCTCCTTAACCATCTCCTCGGTTACGGTGAGGCGCTTGTTACCGTAGTCGTCGATAACCTCGTCGCAAACGGTGAAGAAGCCCCACTTCTCGAAGTACTCGGTCAAGTCTTCCTGTGCAACATCGCAGCAAACCTTTGCGAAGTTCACCTGCTGTGCGCCATACTCCTCAGGCACCTCAGTAGTACGCAGGGTCTGGTAAACATCAGGATAGAAATCCTTACGACCCATAACCTTGGTGTTGTAGAGGTACAGCTGCCACAGCGGAACGAGCTTGAAGAATGGGTTCTCCTCCATACTGTAAACCTTTGGATTTTCGCCCTTGTTTGCAATCTCAGCCCACGCAGCCTCGTAGCGGTCGTTGTGGATGCGGACAACAACGCCATCCACCTTGATGTACTCCTTGCCCTCGGTGAAGACATAGTCGCTCCAGTCCCAGCCGCGGAACTTCATCACGCAGTACATTGAGCAGATGTTGTTACTTACCTCGCCCATACCAGCCCACTTGAAGCCAACGGTCTGGTTGATGTGGCCAACCTCGTGGTAAGGACCCCACGCATTCCAGCGCAACTGCTCTGGATCGAGGATGCCTCTCATCGCCGAGTCGCCGTAGTTCTCGTGCATAGAGTAACCTGTGCGGTAGCCACCAGCGAACATAAACGATGTACCAGTCGAAGCGTGGTAGAGCATACGGTTGCGGTGACCGCCCGTGTTGTACTTGTGGTGACCCTGGAACTCCTCCTGGAGGTAGATGATAGAGTCTGCCTGCTGAATAGTGTCAAACGCCTTCTTTGTAGTACCGCAGAACTGCTGGTAGTACTTCACTGGGAAGGTGTATACCGAGCGTGCACCACGCATATCGAAGAGCTCGCTGCGAGCATTGCTGAGCAATGTGCTTACATTTGCCTCAGGGTTCTCGATGATATCGTAGTAGCCGTTCACATACGCAGTAGGGAAGTTGATGCGTACTGGCTTCGCCGAAGCATCTTCGGTGTGGTAACGCACATAGGCAAGACCCTTGTTCTTCACATTAATCTTGTTGATACCTGGGTTGAGCAGGAAGAGGTCGCCGCTGTCGTTGTCGTAGTAGTTGATAATATTCAGGTAGATAGGGTAACCGTAGGTGTCATCGATGAAGACAACATGCTCGCCCTCGTCGAAGTACATACCTGTGATATTGTCAAGCAGGGTGTAGGCACCAGTGTGGAAACGCTTTGAATCAACATCTGGGTGTGGGTACGCCTTGTAGTATGCTGCACGATACTTTGTGTCGTACTCGCCAGAGTGGATGTATGCTGCAAGGTCACGATAGAAATCGTTAGGGATTGCCTCAATCATCTCTTCTGTTACGCCATCACGAAGCTCCGAGCAAGAGCGGTCGGTGAAGATCTCAAGCTCGTTGAAGTCGGTTGCACCCTGACGATAGAAGATAATCTCGTGAACGGCAGCAGTGATTGATGCGTAAATCTTCGCTGTGCGGATTACGAACTGCACCTCCACGGCGTTCTTGAGTGAGAGGTACAAGCGTCGTGTTTCCTTAGACTGCTCGAAGTCGTATGAGCCGATGAGGGTGCTCTCGCCGCCATCCTCCTTGCCATAGATATCAACCTCGCCCCAGATACCCTCGCCCTTACCAGGGTAGATATCAACATAGTCAAGGCGTGTTGGGTTCTTGAATGTACAAGTGAGTGTAATTGGCAGTGGGCTTGTTGCACCATACCAGGTGTCAAGGTCACCATCGGTAGCGTTCTTCACAGAGAGCAGACCGCCGTTGGCAGTGGTAGCCGTTGATGAAATCTTTGTTACCTTCACAACCTCGTCATCAGGGATAATCTCGGCATTGGCAACTGAGTCCTTGCCGCGCTGCTTGATCTTGATTGTGATAGACTCCTTTGGCTCCTTCGATGAGATAGTCACCGTAGCCTCGCGAGGTGTGGTCTCTGGGTTGTTTGTGATAGCAAACTCCAGTGGCGCATCATCCTTTGATGAGTTGCGAGGGTTGTAGGTAATCCAGTCAACGCCCTCCTCGACCTCTACCTCGAAATCAACGGTAGCGCAGAAAGGCACCTCGAGAGTGTAGTTTCTCGATGGGACATCGAACGATGTCTGCTCAACGGTGATACCATCGTTAGCGCCTGCCTGCTTGATCTTGATGGTCTTGCGGAGGTTGGTGTCTGACTCAGCCATAACCGAGATTGTAGCCTCACGGGCGTTGCCAGTGTTAGGCTTAACGACAATCTTCAGCGAGTTTGAGTTCATCTTTGTGCTTGCGGTGCACCAGTCGTTACCCGACTTTGAAACGGTGTATTTCCACTTGCCGTCGGGTGTTGTGACATTCACAGTCACATTCACGGTAGCACCCGCCTTGCTGATGACATGGCTATCCTTGCTCAAGGTAATCTCAGGGATTACTGGCTCCTCCATAACGCTGTTGTCAGAGCAACCTGCAGCCCAGAGCAAAGAGCATATTGCGAAAAGTGATAAAAACTTTTTCATTGGTTTAAACCTTTTTTTTAGGCCTTTTTGTTTTAATGGATAAAAAGGACTTACCTAACGACGAGGTAAGTCCTTTCGTTTAGAATATCATATGCTGTGTTGCAATATTACATTCCGTTGTAGAGGTGAATGTATCGACCGTCACAATCGTCAATATCAGATGGGATATTGAAGCCTGTAACATCGCTACCATCGCCATTGCGGTACATATCAAGGTTGTAGTTGTTGATAAACCAGATGTTCTTGTGCTCAGGCTTTGGATACTTCTTAGCGTACTCGAATACCTCATCAATCATCTCCTGAGTGATGCGCAAGACATGGTCACCATAGTCAACCACAACGCCATAGAATGGAGTCATGAAGCCCCACTGGTCGAAGAACTCTGTCAAGTCCAACTGTGCAGCGTCGCAGCACAAGCGGATGAAGTTCATCTGACGCTCACCATCGTTGCTCATACGGTAAGTCTTGCCCTGCTGACCACCTGTCATTGTCTGGCTGTCGTAGACAACATTTACCTCGGCAGCAACAACATTAGGCGAACCATCTGGGAGGTTACCTACACGGCACTGGTGATATACATCTGGGTAGAAGTCCTCATTACCCAATACGAGGGTGTTGTAGAGGTACAACTGCCAGAATGGAACGATACGGAAGAATGGGTCGATACCTGGACCTGCATCTCCTGGAGGATCACCACCTACATAACCACTAAATGCGTGCTTCTTACCACCGTCGTTGAAACACTGCCAAGCAGCGTCGTAACGGTTTGATGTGGTGTGACGGCCCTTTGTAGTCTTACCATCAGCCGACTCATCGTACCACTCACCACTCATAAGCAACATATAGTCAGACTTATGCAATGGATAGTCATCCTTGATGAAGTAGTGAGCACAGTACATAGCGGTGAAGTTGTTGGTTACCTCAGCCAGACCTGTCCACTTGAAGCCTGGGAGCTGGTTACAGTGACCTACCTCGTGGTAAGCACCCCAACCATCCACACGGAACTTCTTAGGGTTGAGCAACATATTGATAGTACCATCCTGGTAGAGAGGATTTCTCTTACCCTGTGTACCATAACGCAAGCTGTAACCAGTACGGTAAGCACCCGCGAACATAAACGCCTTCGCCATAGTCGAAGAGTAGAGCATACGGTTGCGGTGACCGCCAGTGTTGTACTTGTGGTGACCCTGAATCTGCTCCTGGAGGAAGATGATAGAGTCAGCCTGCTGGATTACCTGCTTTGCCTTTGCTGGAGTGTTACAGTAGTACTCAATCCACTCAACTGGCAATGTGAAGATTGACTTCTCACCAACCATATCGATGTGGTCAGCCTTAGCCTCCTTCAACATTGTGCCCCAGTCAGCATCTGGCTCGTTCACCAAGTCATAGTACTTGTTGATAAGAGCTGTTGGGAAGTTGATACGGATTGGCTTCGCCTTAGGATCCTCAGTGTGGTACATTACATATACCAGACCACGACGCTCGATGTTGATCTTGTTCTGACCCTTGATAAGAGGGTAGTAGTGACCATCCTCGTTACACCAGCCTGATGAATCAAGTGGCATATCGTCGTATGGCTGGTAGTCAATAACGCGGAGTGAGATGTTCTGACCGTAAGTCTCGCTTACGAATACTACATGCTCGCCCTTCTCGAAGTACATACCTGTCACATTGTCGTTCAAGCTATAGTTACTTGTACGGAAAAGCTTCATATCCACATCTGGGTGTGGGTATGGCTTGTATGTAGCGGCACGATACTTTGTGTCATACTCACCAGCGTAAATCTCTGATGCAAGGTTGTAGAAGAACTCGTTCTCGATAGCCTCGATATCAGCCTCGGTAACGCCCTCGCGGAGCTCTGAATAAGACTCATCGGTAAAGATGCTGAGCATATCCATTGCCTCAGGGTTCTTCGAGTAGAATGTAATCTCGTGAGCAGCAATCAAAGTAGGGCAGTGACCATTGTCGCCAGGACCCCAGATGTTTGCAGTCTTAACCTCGAAGCGAACAGCCTTAGGATTCACCAAACCATCATCGAAGATAACGCGCTTTCTGTCGCCAGACTCGCCGTAGTCGTATGAGTTGTAGAGCTTCTCGCTCTCGCCCTCCAATGTTACATATACATCGAACTCGCCCCACTTACCATATACACGACCTGGCATAATGTCTACATAGTCAATACGCTTTGTGTCAGTGAAGTAGCAAGTGATTGATACTGGCATCTCGTTGATGTTACCCGCTGCAGAGTAGTAAGTCTCGTTGTCACCGTCGATAAGGTTCTCTGGCACTGTGCCGCCATAAGAGTCTGATGCAGATGATGTGATTGAGCTTACAGGAACTGTGATGTCCTCACCGATAGCCTCGGTGTTGGCAACAGAGTCCTTTGGACGCTGTGAAACGGTCAGCACGGTATTCTCGCCCATCTCTGATGAGATAGTAACCTTAGCCGAGCGCTCCAACTTATCTGGGTTCTTCTCGAGTGAGAAGATCAACGATCTCAAATATGGGTCGTTAGCGTCGCTCTTGCACTCAACATACTGCAACCACTCCTTACCCTCCTCGATTGTGATGTCATCAATCTCGGCGTAAGCGTTAACCTCAACAGCGAACGAAGCGTTGTTCTTCGAAGAAGCCTCGTAAGTATCGTGCTTTGCGATGATACCACCAGCCTCCTGTGCAAATGTAAGCTTAACCTTCTCGTTGGTCTCCGATGTGATTGTGATGTTGCTCTTGCGTGGAGTCTTTACAGGGTTCTTTGCGATAGTGAAGTTGAGAACTGCCTCACCCGAGTTGTTATCCTCGCAGCCAGTGTACTCAATCCACTCCTGACCATCCTGGTCAACCTCTACCTCGAAATCAACATTAGCAAGAATCTCCATCGCAAGAAGAGAATCTCTTGGAGAGAGCTCGTGGTAAGTATCGTCAACAACGATACCATCCTTTGGACCAGCCTGCTTGACTGTGATAGACTTTCTTACATTAGAATCTGTCACAGAGAATACAGAGATGGTTGTAGTACGCGCCTTGCCGTTTGAATCGGTGTTAGGCGACACTGTAATGTTAAGCTTGTTAGTGTTGACTGGACGCTTTACGGTACACCAGCCTGAAGCGGTTGATGAAACGGTAAACTTCCACTCACCCTCGCAAGTAACATTCACTGAGATTGCGCTCGTTGTACCACTCTTGTTTACAAGAATAGACTCCTTGCTGAGCGTAATCTCCAATGGTAATGGCTCCTCAGTCACTGGGTCATCAGAACATGATGGCAGCGCAAAGAGCATCATTACAGCGAGAAAATAAAAGATTTTTTTCATTGTTAGAAAAGTTTCGGTTGCTTTGAGTATAGCGGTGTGGTTAGATAGAGAAAATGGGATATATTCCTCAATATACCCCATCTCCCTATATCTACCTCTTATATTACTTTACGATAACAACGCGGTTTGTCTCGTTAACAGGGAAGATGTTCTGAGTAGAACCAACACCCTTCCAAGTCAACTGATCCTTGTTTACGCCCTGCTCGATCAAGTAATCGTAAACAGCCTTAGCACGCTTCTCAGAGAGCTTCTGGTTGTACTCAGCTGTACCAGTCTTAACATCAGCGTGACCTACCAATGTAAATACCTGATCCTTTGGAGCAGCCTTCATAGCCTCTGCGAGCAACTGCATAGATGACTTAGTGCGATCCAACAAACGAGCGCTGTTGAGGTTGAAGAACAATGCTGTAGAAGCATTTACATTTCCTGGAACCTTACGCTTGTTGCACTCCTCGAGATCCTTCAAAGCCTTGTCAGTAGCAGCCTTCTGAGCAGCCAAACGCTCTGCGAGCTTACCGTTGTTGCGGTGTGCGTCTGCCAAACCAGCCTCCAAAGCAGCGATTGCAGCCAAGTAGCCGTCAACCTCTGACTGTGAGTAAGCCTTCTCCCAGTCGCGCTTGTTGAAGCGGTAAGTCAAACCGAGTGTAGCTGAGTAGATCTGTGAGTACTTGCCACCCTCTGCAGGAACTGCAGCTGGAAGATCACGCTCTGGAGTCAAAACGCCCTTCAACTCGAGGTTCAAATCCAAAGCCTTGCAAAGACGGAATGTGTTGATTAAACCACCAGTCCAAGCAAAACCTGTAGCTGTGTTGTCAGCAACATCAACCAAGCTGAGACCGAAACCAGAGAACAACTTTGCGTAGTAAACGCGATCCTCACGGTAACCACCAATCCAGTTAGAAAGGTTCAAAACACCGTCAACATGTGGGAAAATCCAGTTGCTGCCGTATGTCTCAGAGTTTGTTGATGGGTTGATCTTACCACCGATAACCTGTACGCGAGTACCTACGATTGGGTTGAACCACTTAGTTACACCCAACTCAGCCTGCCAACCGAGGTTGTCAGCGAACTTGCCCTGCTCAGCGAAGCCAGCCTTGTTCCAAGCAGTGTAGTTAACACCACCGCCCAATGAGAGCTCCCAGTTTGACCAGAAACCGTTGTTCATAATACCCTTCCAGCGGAGCTTCTCTGCTGAATTCTCCTGAGCGATAGCACCCAAAGAGATCGCTACCATAGCGATAGAAAGTAAAAGTTTTTTCATAATTAATGTTTTTTATTGTGCTGTTAATCT
>JAFYOF010000022.1 GCA_017560305.1 Alistipes sp. | reverse complement strand
CTCACCTGGGCACCACACCCAAAGGCTCTGCCACAGGCTGTGCCTAACTCGTTTGCCGAGTGGATGAATGCCGCAGATGTTGATTTTGTGGTTACTCACCCCGAGGGTTATGAGCTTGACCCACAGTTTGTTGGCAATGCGAAGGTTGAGTACGACCAGATGAAGGCGTTTGAGGGCGCTGACTTTATCTATGCCAAGAACTGGAGTTGCCCAGGCGTGACTAATCCCGAGGATTACGGCAAGATTTTGTCAAAGGATATGAGTTGGACGGTGAGCGAGCGCCAGATGGCTGTGACCAACAACGCGCACTTTATGCACTGCTTGCCTGTTCGCCGCAATATGATTGTGACCGACGAGGTGATTGAGTCGCCCCGCTCATTGGTTATTCCAGAGGCGGCAAACCGCGAGATTTCAGCGACCGTAGTATTGAAGAGAATGTTGGAGGCGTTGAAGTAATTAATTGCCTAAAAAGGTCTTTTCTTCGTTACGCTCGTCCTCGAAATCCTCATTTACGCTCAGTTAACTGCGGTTTCTCGGACATCGCAAGCCTTGAAAACCATCTTTTTATACAATTAATAAAAATAATGTATAAGAAAGCCTGCTAACTAATTAGCAGGCTTTTTTTTATACACCTAAATGTCATTGCGAGGAGGACTTTAGTCCGACGCGGCAATCTCCTTTTATGTTTGTGCTATTCACTTTTGCGAATGTACTATTAACAAAGGGAGATTCCAACCATTTCCGATTGCATTCAAATCTCTTTTGCAAAGGTTACAAGATTCGGAAATGTGGAATGACGGTTTATATTATTTAGTATAGTGTTTGATTTGAGTAGGTTTGTACTTACCTTCAAACTCCTCTTTGCCATTTTTATCATAAGAGAAGCATGAGATAAGACCTTCTGCATCAATCTCCTTTACAATCATAATTCGGTTAGCAGGAGGGTAGATGACTGTCTGACCTACCTCGTAAACATTCTCAACAACAGGGTTTGTGTTGGGAGTAATCTGTTGTGGTTGTGTAGTCTTGATGAAATAGTTTTTTAATTCTCTAACATCATTACACATTCCCCAAAACTTGATGAATATGAGGACGCAGAGAATAGCATAAATCGCGGATGCGATGATAATGATTGCGTTCATAGTTGTAGTTTTTTGAGGTTAAAATTTCTGTTATCGTTGCTTTCTGAAGTTCGACATCGGAATCTTCGCAAGGTAGATTGAAGGGTTTGAGCCCTCGTGACCAGAGTAGTAACTAATCCATAACTCGTCGCCTACGGTGATGATGCCAGGGTAACTGTTGTCGCCGCCCGAAGGAAGGCAGATTACCTCCTCGAAGAAGCCGCTGTTGTTGCCCAGATATACGCAGGTCTTTGCTGCGCCAGGTACGGCGTAGTTGCGTGTACACATCACGATGCGGTTGTCATCAAGGAAGATAAAGTCCTGACCGCCAAGGCGCAAGCCCATCTTCTTCCACTCCCAGTTTGTGAACGGCGCCTCGCTGATGCCCCACCAGCCGCGTGTGTCGCCCGCCTCGCGGCGCACCATAATCGCCATTCTGCCGTCGGGCATAAAGCGCACAGTACTCTCGTTAGGGTAGCCGTCGATATTGAGTCTTGTGATAGCCTCGAATTTCTTGCCGTCGGTGGTCTTTAAGAGCCACAACTCGTTGCCGTTGTTGTCGCCCTCGGGTGCTTTGTTGTAACTCACCGCATAGCCCACGCCGCCGTGCCAGGTGACACGCCAAACCCAGTCGCGCTTGGTTGTCATCTTGGGGTCAATCTCCGCTGGCTCGGGAGCGGTGAAGGTCTTGCCGTCGTCGCTCAACATATAATGAGGTATGCACGCCTCAAGGTTGCGGTTGCGATAGATTGAGCCGCCGATGGTAACGAGCAGTTTGCCCTCTGGCGTTACGGATAGTTTAGGGTCGCGCAAATCGACGCCCTCCTTACCGACATACGCCACCGACTCCCACTTCACGCCATCCTCCGACGCAATCACGCGCACCTTGCCCTCTGCCTTGCCATCCTTGTCGAAGATGTGGCTGGCGCCCTCGCGGAACGAGCAGTAGTAACGACCCTTGAAGTGAACGAGTGAAGTGAACGCGCAGTGGTTGCCCGTGCTCCAAATCTTCTCCACCGAGTAACTGATTTGTTGCGCTGCGGCTGGCAAAATAGCAAAAAATGCCAAAATGCCAATCATAATTATACGAAGCCTTTTCATAGTTATAGTTTGTAAGTTTTAGGTGCTGTTTTTCTGCTTTGCTATTACAAAGATAGTAAAAAATAATAAAAATGTGGTAGTATTAGCGCAAAAAATGTAAAAAATGCAAGCAAATAAATATGCATAAGCATTTCCGCTATTTCGGGTTGTATTCGCATATAAATGCATAAAAGTTTGGAATTTATGGCGAAAATAGTTGTATTATTAATAATTTTTATTAAATTTGCATCATTATTGATTAGTAAATCTAACTTTTTGAGATATGAATACAGCAGTTAAGGAGTATGTCGAGCAATTTATGGCCGACATCATTGCAAGAAATCCAGGTGAGAGCGAGTTCCACCAGGCTGTACGCGAGGTAGTAGAGAGCGTTGCCCCATATATATTGGAGAATCCACAACTCGTCAAGATGAAGGTCTTGGAGCGTATCGCAGAGCCAGAGCGCGTGATTTTGTTCCGCGTGCCTTGGGTGAACGATAAGGGCGAGGTGATGATTAACAAGGGTTACCGCGTGCAGATGAACAGCGCGATTGGTCCATACAAGGGTGGTATCCGTTTCCACTCGAGCGTAAACTTGAGCATCCTGAAGTTCCTCGCTTTCGAGCAGACATTCAAGAACAGCCTCACAACCCTGCCTATGGGTGGCGGTAAGGGCGGCTCGGACTTCAACCCAAAGGGCAAGTCGGAGATGGAGATTATGCGCTTCTGCCAGAGCTTTATGACCGAGCTCACACGCCACATCGGCGCTGACACAGATGTTCCTGCGGGTGACATCGGCGTAGGTGGTCGCGAGGTAGGTTATATGTTCGGTCAGTACAAGCGTTTGGCTAACGAGTTCACAGGTACACTCACTGGTAAGGGCTTGAGCTTCGGCGGTTCGCTGATGCGCCCAGAGGCTACTGGTTACGGTGCTTGCTACTTCGGTCAGGCTATGCTGGCTACTCGTGGCGAGTCGTATGCGGGCAAGACTGTGGCTATCTCTGGTAGCGGTAATGTGGCGCAGTTCGCAGCCGAGAAGGCGTTGTCATTGGGCGCGAAGGTGGTTACTATGTCAGACTCTAACGGCTACATCTACGACCCTGCGGGCATCGACGAGGATAAGTTGCGTTACATCTTCGAACTCAAGAATATGCTTCGCGGCCGTATCCGCCAGTATGTTGATAAATATCCTACCGCACAGTACTTCGAGGGCGAGCGTCCTTGGGGTGTGAAGTGCGACATTGCAATGCCTTGTGCAACGCAGAACGAGCTTAACGGCGACGATGCTGCGAAGTTGGTTGCCAACGGTTGCAAGTGTGTTGTTGAGGGTGCAAATATGCCATCTACACCAGAGGCTATCGAGACATTCCAGAAGGCGAAGTTGCTCTACTCGCCAGGTAAGGCATCGAACGCAGGTGGTGTGGCTACTTCGGGCTTGGAGATGACACAGAACTCGATGCGTATCAAGTGGAGCGCCGAGGAGGTGGATGCCAAGTTGCAGGAGATTATGAAGAAGATTCACGCAGTATGTGTAGAATATGGTACCGAGCCTGATGGCTATGTAAACTATGTTAAGGGTGCTAACATCGCGGGT
>JAFYOF010000201.1 GCA_017560305.1 Alistipes sp. | reverse complement strand
TAACCAGGTGAAGATGTTCGGCGGCGAGCAGATTGAGGTTGTACTCTCGGGCGACACCTTCGACCAGGCGAATGCCGCGGCGGAGCGTGCGTGCGAGCAGGAGGGCAAGACATTCATCCCACCATTCAACGACCCAAAGATCATCGAGGGTCAGGCTACCGTGGGACTTGAGATTTTGCAGCAGAGCAGCACCCCTATCGACTACATCTTCGTGCCTATCGGTGGCGGAGGTCTGGCGTCGGGTATCGGCTCGGTATACAAGCAGATGTCGCCACACACCAAGATTATCGGCGTTGAGCCTGCGGGCGCGGCGAGTATGAAACTCTCAATCGAGCGCGGCGAGGTGACATCCCTTCCTGAGATTGACAAGTTTGTGGATGGTGCGGCGGTGCAGCGCGTGGGTGACATCACCTTCGACATCTGCCGACAGGTGTTGGATGACATCATCGTAGTGCCCGAGGGCAAGGTATGCTCGACAATCCTTAACCTCTACAACTTCGACGCCATTGTCGTAGAGCCTGCTGGCGCATTGAGCATCAGCGCGCTGGACTACTACGCCGAGCAGATCAAGGGCAAGAATGTGGTATGCGTGGTGAGCGGCAGCAACAATGACATCGTCAGAATGGAGGATATCAAGGAGCGTTCACTGCTCTACGAGGGACTGAAGCACTACTTCGTGGTGCGCTTCCCACAGCGCGCGGGCGCATTGCAGGACTTTGTGACCAATGTGCTGGGTCCACACGACGATATCACCTACTTCGAGTACAACAAGAAGACCAACCGCGACAAGGGTCCCGTATTGATTGGTATCGAGTTGCAGAACCCTGACGATTTCAGCGGTCTGACACAGCGAATGGTTGAGCACAACATCGACTATCAGTACCTGAACGACAATCCAAGCCTCTTTGAGTTCTTGATTGGATAGAAAATTTTGTATATTTGTATAGTTTTAACCTAAACTGTAAAGAATATGAATTTTATCGGAAACATTATCTGGGTCATCTTCGGAGGTCTGCTCCTCTCGCTGGGCTACATCATCGGAGGTTTGGTGCTCTGCCTTACAATCGTTGGTATTCCATTCGGAATTCAGGTTATAAAGTTAGGTATGTTCGCCCTCTGGCCATTCGGTGGCGAGGTGACGCAGGGTCAGAAGCCTATGGGTTGCTTGGCGCTGCTGCTCAACATCCTCTGGATTCTGTTTGGTGGCATTGAGGTGGCGCTTGGTCACTTGACAATGGGTGTTATCTTCTGCTGCACCATCATCGGCATCCCATTCGGCTTGCAGCACTTCAAATTGATGGTTTTGGCGCTTATGCCATTCGGCAACGAGGTGGTAAGACGATAAGGAAAGATTACTAACAAAAATAGGCTACGGAGTTCTCGCTCCATAGCCTATTTTTTTGTACTTGTATTTTTGAGATTGCCGCGTCGGGCAGAACCCCTCCTCGCAATGACGCCCAATAAACAAAGCCCCAGTTGCCTCCAAAGATAACAATCTCCCCCACAACCGCACTATTGATAAAGTACTCGCTATCTCAGTGTAGAGACCTTGTAACTCTAAATTCAATCACCCTCAAGCGTGGCTTTCCCTACTTATCTCGGTAGAGTATGCAAGCAACCTTTACTCGCAGCGTTGAATAAAAAAAGCTGCTACCCGATGGGTAGCAGCTTGGAAGATCTAAACTAAGTATATAATTAGTTTGTCCAACCTGGGTTCTGCTGTGGAGCAAGATTCTGGTTTGCGAAAATCTCGTTTGCAGGGATAGGCCATACCCAACGGAAATCGTCAACCTTAACAGTCAACTTGTTGTAGTTAGGACCCTCTGCGTGGATTGCCATCACACCAGCGCTGTTAGATGCTGACTGTGGGTTACGAGCAAGCAAAGTATCGCCCCAACGCTTCAAGTCACCTACACGGTTACCCTCGAAAATCATCTCGCGAAGACGCTCCTCCTTAACATCAGCCATAGCAACTGAAGAGAGAGCTGCCAAACCACGGCTCTGACGCAAATCGTTAAGATACTTAGCGCCATCTGTACCACCGCCATTCAAGCCAGCCTCAGCTGCGATAAGATACATCTCAGGCAAACGGAACAACTTAATAGCGTTAGCATAGTTCTTTGTACCAGCTGTAGTCTGCAAGTCTGGGTTACCTGGATACTTGTTGAACAAGTAAATAGGAGTTGTCAACTTCTGACCTGCGATCTCGCAAATACCTGGAGTTGTCTGCAAGAAATAAGCCTCCTTACGGATATCAGAATCTGCATACAAATCGAGAACTGTCTGAGTTGGGATCATATCTGGCTTATAGTTGTCACCACGGCTGTACTGGTCTGATACAAACTGTGAGCTACTGAAACCTGACAACTCAGTCTTGCTTGCATAGAATACGAAGATAACCTCGTCACCAGCATCGTAAGTGAACATATCCTTCAAAGCAGTTGCATCAGCGATCAAGCTATAGTTATTAGACTTGATAACATCTGTTGCATACTTGTAAGCATTCTTGTAATCCTTCTTCTGAAGATATACACGAGCCTTAGCAGCTGCAACTACATCAGCGCTGATCTCCAAAGAGTTCTTCTGACCTGCTACATTTGCCAACAAAGTCTCAGCCTCGTTCAAGTCAGCGATGATCAACTCATATGACTTCTCCATTGTCTCACGAGTAGGCAATGCCTGAGAATCAAATGTCATAATCATTGGAATACCTGAAGCAGCAGCTGTAGCTGTTGCGCTGTTATATGCACCAGCAAACTTATCCAATACCATGAAATGACACATTGCACGAACAAAGTACATCTCACCGAGGATTGTGTTGTAAAGTGCTACCTGTGCAGCATCCTCCTTGTCGTAAGAGATCTCATCCTTCTTTGACAATACGAAGTTAGCATTTGCAATTGCCCAATATGAGTAATCCCAAACATCATAGATGTCATAGTCATTTGTCTCATATGTCCAAGTGTGGATTGAACCATACACATTTGTGTTCTGAAGAACTGCATTCATATAGTCAGCCTGGAAATCACTTGGCTTAACGATCACATTGCAAGCAGAACGGAAAGCTGCATAAACACCGTTCTCGAACTGCTGCATATCCTCCAAGTTCTCCAAAGCCAAAGCCATAATCTGCTTATCAGCTGGGTAGGTCTCCAAATCACAAGATGTAAAGCCCAAAGTACACAGCGATAATAATAATATTGCTATTTTTTTCATACTTATTCCTATTAAGTTTTTGTTACACAATAATTAGAATGTAAGCTGCACACCACCAACAAACTGACGAGAGTTAGGATAGTTGTTACCTGGCTGTACAAGGTTAGAGTCAACCTCAGGGTCAAAGCCTGTATACTTTGTAAGTGTAAAGAGGTTACGCGCTGTAAAGTAGAGGCGTGCACCCTGCATGAAACCAGACTTAGCAATCCAGTTGCGTGGCAACTCATAACCTACTGTCAAGTTCTTCAGACGAAGGAATGAAGCATCCTCCAAGATTACTGAATCAAAGTAAGAGGTCTCAGTACCGAATCGACCAAACATTGAAACATCACCTGGCTTCTCCCAACGATCGAGGAGTGACTTATCACGGTTGTATGAGCTATACTCATCCATCAAAGCAAAGATACGGTCGTTGTTGATCAAATACTTCTTAGCAACCCAAGAGAAATCAGCAGCAAAGCTGAGACCCTTCCACTGTGCGTTCAAACCGAAACCGCCGGCCATAGGTGGAATGTATGACTTACCCTGGAGCTCGCTTGTTGCCTGTGAGAAGATCTTAGTCTCACCACGCTCGCCTGTTACAGGATCAACCATAGCCCAAACTGGCATACCATCCTCTGGATCAACACGCAAACGAGTCTGCATATAGAACTCATTAGCATCGTGACCAACCTTGTAGCACAAACCGTAATCTGGCAATGCATACTCGTCGTAGCCGTTGAAGAGCTCTGTGATCATGTTCTTGTTGTAGTTGAAGTTAGCGTAAAGGCTTACCAACCAGTTCTTAGAACGAACTGCATCACCGCGCAATGTTACATCGATACCGCGGTTAAGCATACCACCGACATTCTTTGTACCCTCAGAGAAACCTGATGTTGCAGGATAAGGGATATCCATCAACATATTAACGGTCTTACGGTTGTAGAACTCGAAATCAACTGTCAAACGATCACGCCATACACCTGCGCTGAAACCAGCTGTGAACAACTTCTGAGTCTCCCAACCGAGCTCATCGTTCTGAACTGTGTTGATTACAAGACCTGAGCCATCACCATAAGTTGATGAACCAACCAAACCGAGAGAAGAGTAGTTACCGATAGCAGCGTTACCCTGAGTACCGTAAGATGTACGAACTGACAAAGCGCTCAACCAGCTAACATCCTTCAAGAAATCCTCGCGCAAAGCATCCCACTTACCACCTAATGACCAGAAGATAGAGCCGCGGTTGTTTACACCAAAGCGAGAAGACTCATCGTAACGAATTGATGCATCTACATTGTACTTGCGGTTGTAGTTGTACTCAAAACGAGCAAATGCAGAGTTAAATGCATACTCGCTGAAGCTATCAGAGATGTCTGGAGTACCTGTACCATTGTTCCAAGTCAACATCTTATCTGAAGTCTGACCAGACAATGAACCATAGATACCCTCACCCTTATACATAACTGACTCGTGACCTACCAAAGCGTAGATGTTGTGCATCTCGTTGAATGAGTGCTGATAGTCAATAGTATTTGTATAAGTAATAGTGTAAGAATTGTTAGCCCAACGGTCAACATAACCCTTACCGTTACCCTCTGGGTAAGAAGGCAACTTCTTATCCTCAGCTGTATAGTCGTAAAGGTCAACTGCTACCTGTGACTTAACATTCAAGTTCTGGATTGGAGTGAACTGAACAAAACCAGTTGTGTTAAGCTGGAGTGTGTTACCCTTATAACGATAGTACTGGTTACGAAGTTTTGGGTTCATAAGACCAAGCATATTGTACCAAACCTCCTCACCGTTCTCATCGTATGGAGTATCCCAAGTTGGCCACAAAATAGAAGCAAACGCTGGGCTGGTATTAGTATAACCACCATAACCCTGTGTCATCTGTGAAAGCTGACGCTCATCATAACCGATAGATGTATTTGCACCAATCTTGAACCAGTTCTTAGCCTGAGACTCTACATTTGAACGGAAAGCGTACTTGTGAACGCCTGATGCGTAGTCAGTACCCTGCTGATCCATAAACATACCAGAAACATAGTAAGATGTCTTCTTAGAACCACCTGATACAGACATATCAACCTGATACATTGGAGCCTCGTAGTCATAGAAATACTCACGCCAGTTTGTATCATGGCCCAAACCACGGAGCCACTCGATAGTTGCAGCACCGAAAACGCCATACTTCTCCTGGTAATCGAGCAACTCTGGACCAGACATCATATGATACTGGTTGTGAGCTGGCTGAGAGATACCATACTGAGCATTGAAAGTAATTGTAGCCTCACGATCACGCGCACCACGCTTAGTAGTGATGTAGATAACACCGTTTGCAGCACGAGAACCGTAAACTGAAGTTGCAGACGCATCCTTCAATACATTTACAGACTCAATGTCATTAGGGTTCAACATGTTCATTGTGCTTGACGAAATAGGCGAACCATCCAAAAGAATAAGTGGAGTAGAGCCTGCTGTCAATGAACCAACACCGTGCAAACGAATAGAAGAAGCCTGAGTAGGCTCACCTGATGAGGTGAAAACCTGCATACCAGAAACCTGACCCTGCAAAGCATCTGCTACGTTTACTGTTGGACGATTCTTCAACAAGTCACCATCTACCTTTGAGATAGAACCTGTGATAGAACCGAGCTTGTTTACCGAACCGTAACCTACAACCTGAACGCCCTCGATTGCAAGAGCATCCTCCTTCATTACGATACGGTAGTTAGTCTGAGCACCCAACTGAATCTTCTGTGACTCATAGCCAATGAAAGAAACATTAAGGATACCATTTTTTGGTGCCTCAATAACGAAAGAACCATCCAAGCCAGAAGATACACCAGCATTAGAGCCTTCAATAAAAATTGTTGCACCCACGACAGGCTTGTTTGTCTCATCGACAACAGTACCTGTCACTCGCTGATTCTGTGCAAATGCGACTGCGCATACTGCCAAAACTGCGAAGATAGAAAGTACAATTTTTCTAACCATAAGCATTAATTTTTTTGTTTATTTATTTGTGTATTTGTTCACTCTCTCTAAAAGGGAAAAATACAGTTGCAAAATTAAGCATAAAAAACCACTTTATCAAAAAAAATTAACATTAATTTAATATTGTTTAATAAATCACCCGACTTCCGAGCCAAAGATTACAGTAATGAACTAATTTTTGGTAAAAAGTTACGGTTTGTAAGCAATTTTCGTATGCAAAGAAACGCATATTTATGGCATATCGCATAAAAGAAGAAGTGAGGCGCTTTTCTGGCGACCTCACTTCTATATATACCTATATTATATTGGGCTATTTTTCCTTCTTCTCGCCCTGACGAAGAATCAAATGCTCAAGCAACATCACCGTAACAACACCCATCACAAAGCCGTTGCCCACAATAGGACGCAGGATTTGAGGGATGGCGCTCATAGGGATAATGCCAAAAACGAGCGACACCATAATAGGCAAGCCGAGAATCAGACACTCCTCGAAGGTCTTGGCGCTCTGCGAGTTAGCAATCATCGAGAGCGACGCCGCCAACTGCGTTCCCATCAGGTAGAGCAGGATGACGCCGATGACCGTATTGGGGATTGATGTCATCACCGCAAGCACATCGGGCACAAAGGCGCACAACACCAACGCCACGCCCGCAGGCACAATGGCGTAACGCGAAGCACAACCCGACGAGGCAATCACACCAGGCGACATCGAGTAGTTCACAGGGCCGATAATACCCATTCCGCCCGCAACCATATTAAACAGACCAGTCAGTCCGACACCGCGACGGCAACGCTTCTGCAAGCCATCAGCGCCGAGCATCGCGCCGAGCGACTGAACAGAGCTTATATCGTTGATAAGCAGCGCGATATAGCAGAACATAAAGGCGGCAATCATACTCCAGTCAAACTCCAGACGAGGCAACAGCAGAGCCCCCTCCGACGATGCAGATTTGGACAGTGCATCGCCAAAACCGCCATATATCAAATAGTAAGCCACGCAACCCACGCACAACGCCGCAGGGATAAGCAACGACTTCGCCACACCACGCAACTTGTTAGCCGCAAACGCCATAGTCGGGATGCCCAACAGCGTGAACCACAAGCCAAAAGCATAGCGTTCCTCGCCGCCAGCGGGGAATATCAGGTTCTTGATTGTAGGGCCTAAAGTGAAGGCAATAAGCATCAAAATCACCACCACGATGCGAGGCGTGAAGATGCGCTGCAGGTACTCAATCGCACGACCCGCCGAGAGCAGCGTAACGGCAGCGCCACCAATCAGCACTGAGGTGTATATCTTATTGGTATTCAGCGCATCACCTTGTGCAGCCATAGCCGTGATGATACCCACCAGCAACACCGACGCCGGACCCACAACAAGCGGCATACGATGCCCCCACAGAGCCTGCACAACGGTCGCAACACCCATCAGCGCAAAGACCTTCTGGGCATACAACACACGCTCGGCGGGCGAGCCCACCGCAATAAAGAGCGAGGTAATCACCACCGCCACCGCCAGCACAAACCACTGGAGGCTATACATCAGCAGAATGCCCATCTTCGGGCGGTCATCAAGTCTATATCTCAAATCCATATCTCAAAAATTATTAAGCAAAGATACTCCATCGCCACCGAACAAACAAAAAAAGCCGCCAATTTATTAAATCGGCGACCTTTATTACTCTTGTTCCGCAGAATTACTTGCCGAGCAACTCATTAAGCAACAATGGGTTATCGGTTGTGATGTAATCAACGCCACGATCGATGAACCACTGCATAGTCTCGGCGTCATTTACAGTCCACACATTCACGGTCATACCCAAATCGTGCGCCTGCTTAATCCAGTCAGGATTCTGCTTGAGGGTGTTGATATGGTAGTCGATACCAGTGAAGCCACGCTCCTTGCACTTCGCTGGCGAGAGCTCGCCATTGAGATAGGCAATCTGCGTGCCCTTGGGTGCTGTGCGTGCCAACTCATCGCATACAAAACGGCTGAACGAGATATACTCCACGCGCTTCGCCATCTTATGCTTCTTCACCGCCGCCAGAGTCTTTGCAACTACGCGCGCCTCCTGCTCGGGTGTTGCATGGCGCTTGATCTCAACGATGAGCTTCGTAGCCTTGCTCTTGCGACCCTGCTTCAGATACTCGCCAAAGGTAGGCACAACCTCACCATTTGTCAAGGGCAGACCTCGCACGGCAGAGAAATCAGCCGCCTGAACATTGGGAATATCGCGGTGACGAGCGCCGTGGATAACGATAAGCTCGCCATCGGTGGTCTCGTTCACATCGAGCTCCGAGCCGAAAACCTTCAACTGCTGGGCGTGCTTCAACGAAGAGATTGTATTGTCATAAGAGTTCTGCGTAGCGTGGAAACCACGATGGGCAATCACCTTTGTCTGTGCCGAGACACTTACCGCTGCAAAGAGCGCAAGCGTCAATAAAGATAGTCTTTTCATATAGGAATCATAAAAGTTAATACTTTAGCAAAGTTAGATATTCTGCCATTAAAAAACAACCCTCTCGACCAAAAATCCTCGCCGAAAAATGAAAATCCCAACGCCTGCCGACACCACCCTGCGACAAAACCGCAAAAAGCCTGGCGCAATAGCACATTATTGCTGATTTTTTAAGCGATTTCTTTACTTATATAAAATAATTTTTATAAATTTGCATAATGACTGTTTGTATATAAAGCAAAACAACAAAATACATTACTATGGAGAGCAAATACTCACTTCCGTATGACGGTGGAATCATTATGGACGGTACACCCGCAGATATCATCCATCGTTATGAAAAAATTCCAACATCGGTATTCCCCACCGAGGGTAAAGGTGCCGAGTATGTTGCAGATGAGGTTGTAAAGGCTATCAACGCCCACAACTCATCGGAGCGCCCATTCGCTTTGGGTCTCACAACAGGTCGCACACCTCTGGGCGTATATCAGGAGTTGGTGCGCCGCTACAAGGCTGGCGATGTTTCATTCAAGAATGTAGAGGTGTTCAGCCTCGACGAGTTCTACCCTATCAAGGCCAAGGAGCAGCAGAGCCGCAGCTACCGCATCCACGAGGACCTCGTGAGCCAGGTAGACCTTCAGCCAGAAAATGTACACATCCTCGATGGTTCAGTACCTACAAGCGAGGTAAGTAAATATTGCGCCGACTTCGACCGCAAGGCACGCAACATCGACCTGATGGTTATCGGTATGGGCGAGCAGGGTCAGATTGGCTTCAACGAGCCAGGCACTTATGCAAAGTCTGTGACTCGTCTTGTGCAGCTCACATACCAGTCACGCAAGCAGCAGGCTGGCTTGTTCCACGGCGCAGAGAACACTCCAAAGATGGCTATCACGATGGGTCTTAACACAGTGATGAGCGCAAAGCGTATCATCCTGATGGCTTGGGGCGAGGACAAGGCCGACATCATCCACAAGACTGTGGAGGAGGACGCAACACGCCTCATCCCTGCATCAATGTTGCAGAACCACCACGCTATCGAGGCTGTTGTGGATGACACAGCAGCAGCACAGCTCACAGTGAAGAAGACCCCTTGGGTGGTTGGTCCTTGCGACTGGACTCCACGCTTGGTGCGCAAGGCTGTGGTATGGTTGTGTGAGGTTGTCCAGAAGCCTATCCTCAAGCTCACTTATCAGGACTACATCACAAACTCACTCGGCGAGATGCTGGAGGTAGTAGGTATGGAGTACTCTGACATCAATATCAAGGTATTCAACGACTTGCAGCACACTATCACTGGCTGGCCAGGTGGCAAGCCAAACGCTGACGACTCGACTCGTCCTGTACCATCAACACCATTCCCTAAGCGCGTGATTATCTTCTCACCACACCCTGATGACGATGTTATCTCGATGGGTGGTACATTCATCCGCCTGGTTGAGCAGGGTCACGATGTACATGTTGCTTATCAGGTTTCTGGTAATGTGGCAGTTCACGACGATGTTGTGATGCAGCACATCGACTCGGCTCGCGAGTTGGGCTACGGTGACCGCGTAGAGGAGGTTAAGCAGATTATCGCATCGAAGAAGAAGGGTGAGCCAGAGCCACGCGCATTGCTCGAGCTCAAGGGCGCTATCCGTCGCGCTGAGGCTCGTGGTGCAGTTCGTTCATTCGGCTTGAAGGAGGATACAAACGCACACTTCCTAAACTTGCCATTCTACGAGACTGGCGGCATCAAGAAGGGCGAGCGCACAGAGAAGGATATCGAGATTATCACCGAACTCTTGCAGCAGGTTCAGCCACATCAGGTTTACCTGGCTGGTGACCTTGCTGACCCACACGGCACACACCGCGTCTGCACAGAGTCAGTTCTCGAGGCACTCTACCGCCTGAAGGACAAGGGCGAGAAGTGGATTGAGGATTGCGTCGTATGGCTCTATCGTGGTGCTTGGATGGAGTGGGAGATTGGTATGGTCGATATGGCAGTGCCATTGAGCCCAGAGGAACTCATCAAGAAGCGTCACGCTATCTACCGCCACCTTTCACAGAAGGATATCGTTCCATTCCCAGGCGACGACAGCCGCGAGTTCTGGCAGCGTGCCGAGGAGCGCACACAGAACACCGCTCGTCTCTACGACTTGTTGGGTATGGCGGAGTATCAGGCAATTGAAGTATTTGTTAAAATGAAATTATAATTATGAGAGTTATCATCGAAAACACAGCCGCAGAGGCTGGTCGTTGGGCAGCAGAGTATGTTGCGTCACAGATAAATGCAAAGGCTGCCGTTAGCAGCGAGCCATTCGTATTGGGTTTGCCTACTGGCTCTACCCCACTCGGCATGTACAATGGTCTTATCGACCTCTACAAGCAGGGTAAGGTATCGTTCGCAAATGTTGTTACATTCAACATGGACGAGTATGTAGGTCTTCCAGAGGAGCACCCAGAGAGTTACCACTCATTTATGTGGAACAACTTCTTCTCACACATCGACATCAAGAAGGAGAATGTAAACATCCTGAACGGCAACGCAGCCGACCTCGACGCAGAGTGCGCTGATTATGAGGCACGCATCGAGGCTGCCGGCGGCATCGACCTCTTCATCGGTGGCGTAGGCGAGGATGGTCACCTGGCATTCAACGAGCCTTTCTCATCACTCAACTCACGCACTCGTATCAAGACCCTCACAGAGGACACTATCATCGTGAACTCTCGTTTCTTCGATAACGATGTGAACAAGGTGCCAAAGTTGGCGCTCACAGTTGGTGTTGGCACAGTATGTGCTGCTAAGCAGGTTATGGTATTGGCACTCGGTCACAAGAAGGCACGCGCCGTACAGCAGTGCGTAGAGGGCTCAGTATCACACGCTTGGACTATCACAGCATTGCAGATGCACCCAAAGGGCATCCTGGTATGCGACGAGCCTGCAGTTGGCGAGTTGAAGGTGAACACCTACCGCTACTTCAAGGATATCGAGAAGGCAAACTTGTAGTATAACACTCTAATACTCACTACTATGTCATCAACACCCACACCCCACATCGGTGCTTCGCTGGGCGAGATTGCCGAGAAGGTGATTATGGCGGGCGACCCGCTGCGCGCGAAGTTTATGGCTGAGCGCTATCTGGAAAACCCCGTGCAGTTCAACAATGTGCGCGGTATGCTGGGCTTCACCGGCACCTACAAGGGTAAGCGTGTGTCGGTGATGGGACACGGTATGGGTATGCCTTCGATTGGTATTTACACTTACGAATTGTATAACTTCTACGGCGTAAAGAGCATCATCCGCACGGGCTCGGCTGGCGCCTACCACCCCGACCTTGAGTTGGGCGATGTGGTCATAGGCATCGGCGCCTGCACCGACTCAAACTACGGTGCGCAGTACAACCTCCCAGGCACATTTGCCCCTATAGCTGACTTCCAGATGGCAAGAGTCGCGGTGGAGAAGGCTGAGGCGATGGGCGTGAACTACAAGGTTGGCAACCTGCTCTCGAGTGATGTCTTCTACGGCGACAACCCTACACGCTGGCACGAGTGGCAGAAGATGGGTGTGCTGGCTGTGGAGATGGAGGCGGCGGCACTCTATATGAATGCGGCACGCAGTGGCAACAAGGCTCTCTGCATCTGCACGATATCGGACTCGCTGGTGCACGGCACGGCCTGCAGCGCAGAGCAACGCCAGACAAGTTTTACAAATATGATGGAGATAGCATTCGACATCATCTGATAAATATCAATATTTAGTAAAAAGCGGGCAATTTTTTGCCCGTTTTTTGTTTATCACGCAAAAATGAATTATCTTTGAATATCAAGTGTAATTATAAACCAACAACTATTTAATTGAGATGAAAAATATCGTTGTAATAGGTAGCAGCAACACCGATATGGTTGTCAAGACCTCACACCTGCCAGCAGGTGGCGAGACGGTGTTGGGTGGCGATTTCTTTATGAATGCGGGCGGCAAGGGCGCCAATCAGGCTGTGGCTGCTGCACGCTACGGAAATCGTGTTGTGTTCGTGGCAAAGACTGGCGACGACCTCTTTGGCGAGCAGGTACGCAAGGCTATGAAGGAGGACGGCATCGTCACCGACTATGTTTTCATTGACAAGGAGCACCCATCGGGAGTGGCTCTTATCACTATCAATCAGGAGGCAGAGAACTGCATCGTGGTTGCGGGTGGTGCAAATATGTATCTCTCGGCAGAGGATATCGACAAGGCAAAGGAGGAGGTTACGGGCGCAGATGTTGTCCTGATGCAGCTTGAGACCCCTATCCCTACGGTTGAGTATGCAGCGAAGATGGCTGCCGAGGCGGGCGTGAGAGTGATTCTCAACCCAGCGCCAGCACCAGCCGAGCCATTGAGCAAGGAGCTTATCTCAAACCTCTACCTCATCACTCCAAACCGCAGCGAGGCATCACGCCTTACAGGTATCGAGGTGACTGACATCGCATCGGCACAGCGCGCAGCATTGGCACTCTATGATATGGGCGCGAAGAATGTCATCGTGACTTTGGGCAGCGAGGGCTCACTCGTATATGATGGTCATATGATGATGCGTGTCGAGGCTATCAAGGTCGAGGCGGTGGACACAACCGCAGCGGGCGACACCTACAACGGCGTTTTGGCGAGCGTCATCGCCGAGGGCAAGAGCCTTATCGAGGCTGTCAAGGAGGCAAACATCGCAGGCGCAATCAGCGTTACTCGTATGGGCGCACAGCCAGCAGCACCAACACGCGCCGAGATTCAGGCAATGAAGAAGTAAAACCTTAAACTTATACCACTATGTTTATCATTCAAAGTTATCTTTTGGCAGTAGTATTCTGCTTTATCACTATGCTCTGCTGGGGCTCTTGGGGCAACACCCAGAAGCTGGCGGGCAAGACTTGGCGTTATGAGCTCTTCTATTGGGACTATGTTATCGGTATGGTGTTGTTCACCCTCCTGTTGGGCTTCACTATGGGTAGCATCGGCGACCAGGGTCGTCCTTTCGTGGAGGATTTGATGCAGGCAAGCGGCGCTTCAGTAGGCTGGGTTATCCTCGGTGGCGTGATTTTCAACGCATCGAATATTCTCTTGAGCGCATCTACATCGCTTGCAGGTATGGCTGTTGCCTTCCCTCTTGGTTGTGGTCTTGCACTTGTGTTGGGCGTAATCAACAACTATCTCGAGCAGAGTAAAGGTAATCCAGTGTTATTGGCATTGGGTGTTGCTCTGATTGTTGTTGCAATTATCTGCAACGGTATTGCAGCAGGTCGCGTATCAAAGCAGGGCAATAATGGTTCAAGCAATAAGAAGGGCGCTATCCTTGCAATTATAGCAGGTTTGCTGATGTCAACATTCTACCGCTTTGTGATTAAGGGTATGGATTTGAACAACTTTGAGCAGCCAGAGCAGGGTATGCTTACTCCATATTCAGCAATCTTCATCTTCTCTGTCGGTGTATTGCTCAGCAACTTCGTATTCAACACATTCGTGATGCGCAAGCCATTCGTTGGCGAGCCAGTTGCTTACAAGGAGTACTTCAAGGGCTCGCTCTCAACTCACCTTGTGGGTGTTCTGGGCGGTTGCATCTGGTGCTTGGGTACAGCATTCAGTTACATCGCAGCAGGTAAGGCTGGCGCAGCAATCTCTTACGCCTTGGGTCAGGGCGCACCAATGATTGCCGCTATCTGGGGCGTATTCATCTGGAAGGAGTTCAAGGGCAGCGACAAGAAGACCAACTTGTTGCTTGGCGTGATGTTCCTGTTCTTCATCGCTGGTTTGGCAATTATTGTTAAGGCGGGCGGAAACTAATCGCTTAACTAAAGTATAGAGTCGGGCTGTCAATTTCGGTTGGCAGCCTTTTTTTTTACACTACGGCAAGCATATAATTATAGGCAAACTTCTTAGAGAATATCCTAGAAAAATTCACTATTTTTTCTATCTTTGTAATGTATATATATTTCATAGGTATGAAAATCAGATTTTGCATTGAATATTTCACTCACGACAACGAGTCACTACATATCGTCTTTGATGGCGGCAAGAGCCAGCCTTTGCATCAGGGTGGCAACGGACTCTGGAGCGCCATTTGCGAGGTAAAGTCAAACGCAACCTACCACTATGAGGTGCGAGGCGGCGAAGGCTGTGTGGTGCGACAGGAGAAGCACTCACGCAAGATTACATCTGCGACCTGCTCCGTGACAATATACGACCGCTGGTGGGAGACCCCTGTCGAGCAGCCATTCTACTCATCGTTCTTCACCGAGGGTGCACTGCGACGCATAAAGCGAGAGCGCAAGCAACTCAAGCCTACGGCGGGCAAGATTCTGCTTGAGGTCGATGCCCCTACCCTGCGTCCCGAGGAGCGATTGGCGATTGTGGGCGGCAACTCTGCTCTGGGCGGATGGTGCACCGACAAGGCGCTTGCGATGAACGATGCCGCAGCCCCCGTATGGCGTGTGCTCATTTCGCAGGAGTGCGCTGGCGCGGAGTATAAATTCATCATCACCGACCTTGAGGGGAACTTCAAGCGCTTCGAGTGTGGCGACAACCGACTTATCCCATTCACCGACTCGGAGATTACCATCTTGAGCGGTCTGCGCCTCCGCACAACCGATGAGAAATTGTGGCGTGGTGCGGGCGTGGCGATTCCAATCTTCTCGCTGCGAAGCGAGAGCAGTTGGGGCGTGGGCGAGTTCAGCGACCTGAAGCAGATGGCACGCTGGGCGAAGGCTGTGGGTATGTCAATCATCCAGACCCTGCCTATCAACGACACCTCGGCGTCATTCTCGTGGCGTGACTCCTACCCCTACAACGCCATTTCATCATTCGCTCTACACCCTCTCTACCTCGGCGCAAAGGCTGCGGCAGAGTATTGCAAGGCTGTGGTGGACAAGACTATCGGCGAGCAGATTGACGCCCTCGTAGAGAAATATAGCAATCGTGGCGCTGCGCTCAACAAGAAGAGCGTGGTTGATTACGAGAAGGCTATCAAATTGAAGATGAGCTTCTTGAAGGAGCTCCACAAACTCTGTGGCGAGCAGGTCATTGAGTCAAAGTCGTACGCTAAATTCTTCGCCGAGAGCGAATCGTGGCTCACCCCTTACGCAACATACTGCACCCTGCGCGACAAGTACTCCACAACCGACTTTACGCAGTGGGCGGAACTCTCTGCCTACAACGGCGAGGAGGTGGAGCGCTATATCAAAAAGAATTATCGAAAAGTAAATTTTTATTACTTTATTCAATATCTGCTTGACGCAGAGTTGAGCGAGGTGTGTCGTTATGCCCACTCACTGGGTGTGGCGCTCAAGGGCGACATCCCTATCGGCGTATCGCCACGCAGCGTGGATGTTTGGTGCGAGCCTGAACTCTACAACACCACAATGTCGGCTGGTGCTCCGCCCGATGCCTTTGCCGCCGATGGTCAGAACTGGGGTTTCCCGACATATAATTGGGCAAAGATGGCGGAGGATGGATATAAGTGGTGGCAGCGCCGACTGGAGAAGATGGCGCGCTACTTCGACGCCTACCGCATCGACCACATC
>JAFYOF010000200.1 GCA_017560305.1 Alistipes sp. | reverse complement strand
ATTAGACCCAGTAAAACATTGCACTTAGTATTATTCATTAGTTGCTCTTAACGATGAGCAATATCACTTAAAATATTGATTATAAATAAGATAACACAATTAGGTATAATCTTTAACGAGGAGGAGTATTAGTAGTTTGATAAAGGTTAGAAACCTAAATATCAACGATTTACAATGACCGATTGGGCAGTCCAGTCGGTTATTTTTTTTGCCTAAATACTGCCCTATAACTGCCCTGAAACTATTACCAAATCCTCCTTAAAATAAGAGTAGTAAGTGAGAGGCGAAACACAGCCAAGCACTGCCCAGACGCTGTCTGGGGCACTTTTTGCCCAAATTGAGCGAACCGCCAAAACTGCTCATTGAAGGCAGAATAATTACGGATAGTTTCTACCTTCACTACCCTGAAACAGAAAAAGGACAAAACCGAAGTTCTGTCGTGGCATTTGGAAGTATCACAAAGACCACTTGGATAGCGGGGAGTGATACCGCTTTCAATCGCAAAGTTAAGAACCGTATTTTCATTAGTTGCTGCCACCCAATGGTTCTGCGAGCAATACGATAAACTCCGACAATCAATCCGTCAGCCTATTCAGCCAAAGAAAAACAGAGGCTTGAAACTTTAAACAACAATGGCGACCGCAATCAAGTGGTCGCCATTGCTCTATTTAACCTCTAATAAGTTTCGCATTTGTGCTATGATGTTTTGTTTCCAATCGGACAACATTTCTCTAAAATGCTCCTGATCATTCATAAATACCTTTTGAGCCATATTTAATGTCAAGAATGGAAATGACAGCAGACTATAGAAATTATAAAATACAAATTGCAATGATACTTTATTTAATTTACCTTCATCCATTTCCTCCTGAACTGACGCCAGTGCCTTTCCCATTGTCTCTAAGACATTGAGTTCCTTTGCTGAATTAATAAGTAGGTCAGCATCACGATTGAGCTCTCGTAGTAAAAACATTGGCAGATGCGGATTCTCCCAAAACAGTTCATAATAAGCATCAATGACAACCCCTATTCGCTCTGCAACAGATTTTTCTTTATGCATTAATGCATCAAAAACTTTAGGGATGATGGATGATACAATACCTCCGATAACGGCTTGAAACATCTTGTCTTTGGTGCGAAAATAGTAATGCAGGGCAGGACGATTGATGCCTACTCTTGTTGCAATCTCACTCATACTCGTCTCCGCATATCCCTTCTCAATAAAGAGTGCACGAGCTGCATTGATAATCTTATTTTCCATCAGTATTCTCTTTCAATTTGTCGATAAATAGTAACAAGCGATTTTTAATATTTACATCGCTTACACCGCTATCAAAGTCCAAAGATAGTAAATTTATTGCAGGATATAGGTCTTTCAACCTTTTTTCTACTCCTTTGGATACGATGTGGTTAGCGATGCAGCCAAATGGTTGCAGACTAATAACGCTATTTATTCCCTTTTGTGCATACGATATAATCTCGGCGGGTAGTAACCAGCCCTCACCGAATTGGGCATTAAGGGTAATCACTCGCTCCGCAAGTTTCGCTTCGTGGAAAATGTCGTTAAAAGGTGTAAAGTGGCGAAATGTAGAACATAGTTTGTTTGTTTTCTCAATTTCGTGCTTTACAATGTGATATAATCCTCGGTAAGCAATATCGGTTAAACCTCGTTTAAGTAAATGTGCATTCGTTTTTGCTTTACGATTAACGAAAGCTTGCGTAAAAAAATCTGTTAGAACAGGTGGTTCTACCTCTATGTGATGTTCAGCAAGCCAATCAACTATATTTCTGTTGGCAAAAGAGTTGAATTTCAAATATATCTCACCAACAATACCAACTTTTGGAAGCGATATATCTCGGCAAATAGAGTTAAAATCTTCGGCAGCAAATGGTAAATGTTTAAGCAGTTCGCTGCTTTTACCTTTCTCTATCAACTCCGCTCCCATTTCCAAATAGAGTTTCCGCAAATCAGCAGCCATACCTTTGTTAATCTCTCGCACAAGAGCTGCGTGGTAAAATTTGTTGACACAATCGCTATATAGTACGGCACGAAGAGCAATTGGCAAAACCTTTAACCAATTTATCTTGAATGCGGGCTGCTTATTCTCTATACCAGACCCCAAAGCAAGAGATATTACGGGAACATCATTAAATCCAGCATCAACCAACGCCTTTTTTAGCATTGGCAGATAGTTTGAAGCTCGGCACTGTCCGCCCGTTTGAGTGATACCAACTGCGGTATGCGACGGGTCATATTTACCACTCTTAAAAGCCTTTATCACATCTCCGATAATAAGTGTTGCAGGATAACAGACCTCATTATTAGCATATTTTAATCCGTGTTCACTCGACTCATCATTACTCATCGGCAGCGATTCTACTTCATATCCCGCTACACGCAAAACTGATGGGATAAGAGGCGAAATGAATGATGTGAAATAAGGCACAACTATTTTGCGGTTCAAATGTTTTTGCTCATAATTTGGAGTGGTCGCAAATTCTTGCTTATCTCTATTCTCTCTCTTCTTATTCGCTATTTTAAGACTCTCTATAAGTGAGCGTACTCTTAATTTCATTGACCCTATATTGTTTATATCGTCCAATTTGAGCAGTGTAAAAGCCTTGTTGTGGCGTAGCAGTAAATCACGAACTTCATCTACCATAAATGCGTCGGGACCACAACCGAATGATGTCATTTGCACGAATTGAACATTATCACTCTGCGTAGTACACCATTTTGCAGCACGCATAATACGATTGGGATATGACCACTGCGATAAAAAGTGGGTGTCGTTAATATCAATATTTTCACCTCTTACAACATCCTCGGTCAGCACATCAACGCCCATCTCTGCAAGCATATTGGAAACCTTATGTTGAATTAGCGGATCTGCGTGATAAGGTCGCCCTGCAAGCAGTATGGTTAAGTTGTCCATTTGTTGTGATACTCGTAGCGATTCTTTGTTTCGTTCTGCAATATCAAGCATATAATTCGTTTGCGCCTCTTCGGCTTTTAGAAAAGCGTCCAATGCTATGCCTTTGGATACCCCTAATGAGTGGAGATACTCCTCGCATTGCTTGTATAGCAAGTTGCCATCGTTAAAACTGATGACAGGTGAATCAATAGGGATTCTTGTTTGTTGCACGCTCTTGACCACAGCGGAATAACCCGTTACAATGGGGCAGTTATAGCTATTTTGGTCGCCATCACCGCATTGCTCCTTAACGACAAATGGCATAAATATTCTATCAACATCTCGTTTTTGAAGGTCGCAGATATGGCTGTGTACTAACTTTGCAGGGAAACAGATATTATCAGACATAACCATTCGAGCACTATGCTCGTATCGTGTATAGTCGGAGGGTTCGGATAAATATACCGAAATACCACACTCGGTAAACAGAGTATGCCAAAATGGGTACTCCTCAAACATATTCAGCACACGAGGTATGCCTATTGTCAGTTTAGGGTTTTCAATAACTGCACTCCGAGAGAACAAAAGGTCGGTCTTTATTTCGTACATATTACGCCCTGCGACTCTCGATGTTCCGCTGTTGTTGAAATGTTTTTCACATCTGTTTCCCGAATAATATTTGTGTCCGTTGCCAAAATTGTATTGTTGTATCTCACAATTATTCTCACATCCTCTACAATTCAGTGTGCGTGTAGAGTATGTAACCGTAGCCAACATTTCATCGAGAGAGATTGTGTTACCGCTGTTCTCCATAGCGTGGAGAGCGCATCCGAATGCACCCATCAGTTCAGGATATTCACATCTTGTAACTTCAAGATTTGTAATGATTTCCAATGCTCGTACGATTGCATCATTACGCATAGTGCCACCTTGAACAACAATATGGTTGCCTAATTGTGAAGCATCCTTTAATTTCAATACTTTATATAGGCAGTTTTTGACAACAGAATATGCCAATCCTGCTGATATATCGCTTACCGATGCTCCCTCTCGTAGGACTTGTTTAACCTTTGAGTTCATAAAGACGGTGCAACGAGTACCGAGGTCGGCAGGGTGAGCGGATTCACAAGCTTTTTGAGCAAACTCAGAAGCAGAGTATCCTAAACTTTGTGCAAAAGCCTCTATAAATGAGCCACAACCTGAAGAACAAGCTTCATTGATTTCGATTCGGTCTATAATGCCATTATTGACAAATATAGCTTTCATATCTTGACCTCCGATGTCAAGAATAAAACTCACCTTGTCATCAAGATTGTGCGCAGCTTTGTAGTGTGCAATAGTTTCTATGATTCCTGAATGTAAGTTAAACGCAGCCTTAATCAAATCCTCACCATATCCCGTAGAACAACTACCTGCAAATTCCAAAACAGCACCTTGCTTTTTGCACTCTTCCGAGAGTTTAGACAAGCCAAGTACTACGGTCTCAATAGGTCTGCCACCATTACCTTTATAAAATTTATATAACAATTCTCCTTGCTCATTCAACACAACAATCTTTGTGGTAGTTGAGCCCGAATCAATACCTAAGTATGCTCTCTGCACGCCTTTTGATAGTTTTGCGTGAGCTATATTGTTACAAGAAATTCGATTGTGCCACTCATTGTACGAGGTCGTATTTTCAAATATTGGTTGTAGAGATGAGGTGGAGCGTTCTATGTTACTTGAAGATTTCTTTAAGCGAACGATTAAATCCGACAGACGCTCAATGTGCTCATTCTCAATTTCAACCAGAGCAGTACCAAGAGCAGGAATAAGCTCTCCATATTGGGGCAACATAATTTGAGAATCATCCAATGATAGATAACTCTTGAATGCCTCTCGAAGTGCTGGGATAAATGTTAGCGGACCGCCACAAAACAATATAGGCGGTTGTATATCATATCCGTGCGCTAATGTTGTGATAGTTTGCACCGCCACAGCGTGAAAAATTGACGCAGCAATGTTCTCTCGGCTAATATTCTTAGCTATTAGATTTTGAATGTCCGTCTTACAGAAAACTCCGCATCGTGATGCTATGGGATAGATTTTAGATGAACGCAGTGCCAATTCATTCAATTCATCGGGAGTAACACCTAAGATAATAGCCATTTGGTCGATAAATGCTCCTGTTCCTCCTGCACAATTTCCGTTCATTCGCAAATCATCAGTCTTACCATCCTTAAATAATACTATTTTGGCATCCTCTCCTCCGATGTCAATCATAGTATTAGTTGTGGGATAATAGCATTGTACCGTTTTTGATGCTGCAACCACCTCTTGCACAAATGGCAAATTGCACCGCTCAGCGAGTCCCATTCCTACCGAGCCTGTTACTCGCAACGAAACCTCTTCATCACCAAACTTACATAACAACTCTTCAAGGAATGATGTGATAACCTCATTCGCCTGTGCGTTATGTCTTTTGTATGATGAAAAACACACATTCCCGTTTGTTCCAATAGCAACCAACTTGGCGGTTGTTGAACCAATATCAAGACCTATTTTTACCATAAAACAACGATTTACATTAGTGTTTGACACCTGTGTCAGTTGCAAAATTATACGCTTTTTACGAAACAAACAAACTTTATGGCAAAATTTACATTTTTTAACAAGGCGAGAACGCTGAATAATGTAATAAGTTTAGTTTAGTCCATTGGCTATATACCCAACGGACTAAACTTATTATTGCTTAGACAGCATAAAATATGCTGGCGAAAAAAGAAATCATTGCAACTTCTCTTTTCGTCAGAAGAAGAGTAGTAGATTTTTGAAGTATTTTCATCGCAATTAAAAATGTATTTCAGCATTGCCCAATGGGGCATATACTACACTAAAACTGCCCACACGGGATAGTCAGTTATATGTAGATGACTATCAGAGGGTAAAATGGGTTCAAGACTTCTTTAACGAGGATGAGTATTAGTAGTTTGATAGAGGTTAAAACCTAAATATCAACAATTTATAATGACTGATTGGATAACCAGTCGGTCATTTTTTTTGCCTTGATATAACCTGAAAATAGAAAAGGACAGAACCCCGTTCTGTCCTTTGTTTAATCTATCACTCATTGGTTTATTCGCGGATAAGTACTTTCTCGCCCTGCAGAGTCTTAATGATTGAAGACAATCTCTTTTCAAGATATTCGCGAGCATGAGCTATTGGCATCTCATTTGCCACATCATCATCGAACATCATTATCAATTCCCAAACATCATGCAGTTGCTCATCGTCCAATAAGTTGTTCTCCTGAATCTCGCGGGCAATATCTGTCATCTCATCAAGGATGGAGAAGAATCTCTTTATTTTCAATTCATCTCCCATATCCTTAACAAAATCGTACATCTTTTCTACTCTTTCTAAAATTTCAGTTTTCATATCATTTATATTTAAGGTCGGTTCTATAAATTCAACTTGCCGTAAGCGGGGAAAAGTTACTCCATGCGTGGTAGGGTGACCTTGAAGTGGGGACTTGCGGTGTGTTCGCGGTGGGCGATCTCTATCATTCTGCGTACAATGTCGGGGTGCACTGCAGCGAGGTCGTTGTCCTCGTGCAGGTCATTTGCGAGGTTGTAGAGGTGGGGTATGCCGCCCTTCGATACCATCTTCCAGTCGCCCATGCGCACTGCCACCTGATCAGTCTCCTCAAACTCCCAATACAGAAACTCGTGTTGCTCCTGACCCCCTTTCGAGAGTAGCGTAGGGGCAAAGGATATGCCGTCGAAATGGTCTATGGCAACCTCTTTATTATCATAGCGTTCGGTGTAATTCTCTACGCCCGCAAGCTCGCAGAGTGTAGGCATAACGTCGTAGAATGCCAAGATGTGGTCGTTGACCTTGCCTGCCTCGACGCGTCCTGGCCACCATGCTATAAAGGGCACTCTCACGCCACCCTCATGCGTTTGGCGCTTTATGCCGCGCAGTGCGGCGTTGTAGCCGAAGAAGTTGGGGTCTGCGCCACCCTCGTCATGTGGACCATTGTCGCTGGTGAAGATGACAAGTGTGTTCTCGGCAAGTCCCAATCTCTGTAGCTCATCCATAATCTCGCCGACATAGTGGTCGAGGCGCGAGACCATAGCCGCAAACTGAGCATGCGCATCCTGCGAGGTGTTATAGCGACTCCAATGGGGCGATACCCAGTCTACATCCTCCTTGAACTTATCGCGGTAGTACTCCACAAAACCATCTTCGGGCTGCACCAACTCGGCATGAGGCAGCGTGTAGGTAAAGATGCCGAAGAAGGGGTGCTCGCCATCCTGTCTGCGTAGCCACTCCATCGCTTTGGCGTGTATCATCTCCGCGGAGTACTGTGTGCGCTCGGTATAGCCATCGCCATGCTGCGGGTGCTCTATGTTTTCCTCGAGGATGACTCTCTCGACCGATGTGTCGCCCTCGCGCTTACTATATTTATTAAGGAAGTTAGGGTAGTACAGGTGTGCTTGATATTGGCAGATATAGCCGTAGAACTCCTCAATGCCTCTAAGGTCGGGTGTAGAGTGTGAACCCTCGTATCCTCCCGCCCACTTGCAAAACATCGCCGTTGTATAGCCGTTGTCGCGCATTATCTCGGGCAGGATTATGTGGTTGGCGGAGTAGGGGTGTTGACCCACGCGCGTGAACTCCTCGTTTACGCCATAGCACTCCATGGGTACATCGCGCCAATACTCCTTGTTGCCACGCACCTCGGTGTGTCCCGTGTGCTGTCCCGTCATAAAGGATGCGCGAGATGGCGCACTCACGGGGCTACCCGCGTAGGCTTGCGTAAAGCGCATGCCCTCGCGT